>JACADU010000132.1 GCA_013388415.1 Bryobacteraceae bacterium | reverse complement strand
GCCCAACGTCCACTTCCACAAGCACCCCGATGCCCGTTCCCCGCAGCGCCTCAGCGGCTTCGATGCTGTCCAGCGCCACCGTCACTTTCGTGCGGTCCAGAAGCCTGACCAGCCTTTCCACCTTCTGCCGCCCCAAGACCGGGTAGGCCACCAGCAGGTCCTTGACGCCGGATTCCACCATGACCTCGGCTTCCGTCGTCTTGGCCACTGTGAGCCCGGACGCCCCGTGCTCCAGTTGCAGCCGGCCCAGCGCCGGAATCTTGTGCGTTTTGGTATGCGGGCGGAGATTCAGCCCGTGCCGCCGCGCGTATTCGGCCACGCGCGCCACATTGTGCTCCACGCGGTCAAGGTCAAGCACCATGGCCGGCGTGTCGAGATCGTGAATCGTCATTTCTTTTTCGGTTCGGTAAAGCGCAGATGCACCCGCGGCGGGGCCTTTCTGTAAACCAGTTCCAGGTGCTTCACCTTGTGTTTGCCCTCGATCTGGAAGTACAGCAGCCCTTCCACCGGTCCCTTCAGTTCGCCGTCGGGAAGCTGCTTTTCCTTGAGCATCGCCAGCAGCGCGTTGTCGCCTTTCTTGTCTTCAAACGAAGCCTGCGCTTCGCTCGTGTCCGCCGTCGCCGCGCCCACCGTCGGCGACTGGTTCGGAATCGGCAACCCCTGTCCGGGAACCCCGCGTGGATCTCCGCCGGTCGGAATCGGCAGGCCCATCGGGACTCGCCGTTCCTGGCTCATCACCTGACCCTGCGACCCGCCGCGGCTCGAAATCACCATCACGCTCGAGCCCGCGATCTGCGTCGGCTCCAGCGGACGCGACTTCTGCCCGTCTTTGTCCGAACGCAGCAGGAAGTCGTCGCGGTTCAAATCGATGACCTCACCCTGCGCGGGCGTCACTTTCACCTTCACCACCATGAACCCTTCGCCCGGATCGATCCCTGTCGCCTTCTTCATCTCCGCGCGGTCCAGCCACACCTGCGCCTCGATCTTGATCTTCTTGTCCTGAGCCTCGCCCGTGATCGGCGGAGCCAGCCATGCCAACAGCAGAATGAATGTCGTCATATCGAACTCCCCGCCGCATGGGCCGAGGCCCACGCCCATTGAGAATTGTATCCACACGGCCAGCCGGCCACATCCACCGCTGCTTTTTATGACGGCTCGCGCCCTGCTCCGGTTCTCACGCGCGCGTTCCCACTCTGGCTTCGTCGCCCGCGAAGTACGTGAGATTGGAACGCTGGACTCTTCCCAACTGCAAATCGATCATCGTCAACAGGAGAAACCTCTGCTCCTCCGGAATTGAAGCCCCGGAGATCGTACGGATCAGTCCGCTGTAATTCCAGACGCCTTCCATGCACCGGTCCTCCTTGCTCAACGATGCCATCCGGGCGAAAAAGGTGTTGTACTCATCCGCGCCTGCTCCCGTCGCGTTCTCCAGGTTGTCGGCGGTGATCACCAGGAAGTTCGTGATGCACCTGAGCTTCTCGTCCGTTGTCCGGCTTGCCGCCTCGACGGCGTATCGCCTGCCTTCCGCGAATTGCCCGAGCTTGATCAGCAGTTCGGCGATGCTCGCCTTGGCTCCGAGGTCTGCCGGGTTCATCTCCGAAACCTGCCTGAACAGATTGAGAGCCTCCGCGTCGTTTCCCTTGTACTCCGCCAGAAATTCCGCCAGGGCGGTCAACGCCCTCTCCTTATCCGCCGCCTGCTCTGCTCCCTCTCGAAAGCAGGCCTCCGCTTCCGTCATCATGCCGAGCCTTCTCAACGCATCCGCCTTGTTCGTCCATGGCACCCAGTCGCTTTTGTCCAGCGCCAGCGCCCCGTCGAAATACGCGGTTGCTTCTTTATAACGATGCTGCTCGGCGAGCACGAGCCCCATGTTGATCAGCCCCGCCGCCGACTTGGGGTTCAGCTTCAGGTGCTCACCGTAGTACTTCTCCGCATCCGCGTAGCGCTTCAATTGCTGGGCGCAGACCCCCTTGGCCATCCAGACCGGAGCGTACTCGCCGTCGATCTCGGCGGCGCGGTCGAACAACTCGGCAGCCTCCTCCCAGAGGCCTAGATGCTGCTTGACGATGCCCGCGTTGAACCAGCCGAAAAACTCCTCCGGATCGGCCTTCCACGCGAGTTCATAGCACTTCCATGCTGCCGCAAGATCTCCCCGTTCAAAGTGGATGTTGCCCCAATCCACCAGAGTCATGGCGTTCCCGGGGTCGATCTCCACCGCTTTGGCGAAGCTCTCAATCGCCTCGTCAGGCCGCCCGAGGCGCTTCAATGCGAGCCCGCGGCCTCTCCAGGCCCACATGTATCTGCCGTCCTGCTGGAGCGCCCTGTCGTAGAGACTGAGCGCCAGTTCGGTTTTCCCCTTGCCATACAGTCTGTCCGCCCGCTGGCTCCAGTCCGAAGCGCTCAGCACCGCCGGGTCCAGCTGAGCGGCCGCTCCGAAGCATTTCAGTGCGCCGTCGATCTCGTCGCCGTCAAGCATGACATCGCCGATGCCGCGCCAGGCCGGCGCGTCCGAGGGGTTGATCTGGAGGGCCCTCTCAAACGACTCGATCGCGCCCTCGAACTCGCCCATGTGCCGGAGCGCAAGGCCCCTTCTCCTCCAGATCTCCGCGTTCTCCTGCTCGAAAGTCAGCGCCTCATCCAGGCACGCGACCGCTTCTTTCGTCTGCCCGATGAGCGACAGCAGGTCTGCCTTTGCCAGGAGCGGTTGGGCCACTCTCGGGTTCGCGGCGATGAATCCGTCGAGTCGCTCCAGCGCCTCGGCGGTCTTTCCCGCAACCAGCAGCACCTGAAGCCTGCGCCGAAGTATTTCCAGGTCGTCCGGACGCAACTCCACCGCACGGTCGAAGCGGCGCGCCGCCTCGTCGTGGCGCCCTTCCTTGGCGAGCTGCTCGCCTTCCCTGCACAGTTCCTCGATTTGGTTGTCCGTCATCATCGGGATGAACCTCGGGTGTTACGCGGGTTTCTTGTCCGGCAGAACCGGCTGCTGAGCCCCAGGCACTGCCTGCTCCACGGCCTTCAGTTGGCCCAGGAACACTTCCTCCTCGATGTTCTTCAACGCGACGTCGCACAGGCTCATCAGCAAAGTGCGCCTTCTGTCGGGCGCATCTCTGATCACCGCCAGCGACAGGCGCTGCACGCTGGTCAGCAGGAAACTGCTGAGGTCCGGAAAATCCGTCGAGATGTCGAGCAGGTGGTCGGTGAGCCAATGCGTGGCCGGCGCTCTGTACTCCGCAAGCTTCTGGTCGATTCTCGCTTGCAGTTCGGTGGCGCCTTTATACTTCGGATTGCCGATCATTGCCTTCCCCAGGTCTCGCGCCGCTCTGAACACCGGCGCGGGCCTGCCCTTCAGCAGGTCGGCTTCGGCCCTTTGCAGCAACTCCTTCAGCTCGCTCCGCCTCGCCGCCTTCGCCAGGATGATCTGGTCGGCCTGAGTGAGGCCCGCGCCGAAAAAGGTCAGTCTGTGCTGTTTGTCGTGCCCCAGTTGGTCGTCTACGTACCGCCTCAGCCCGTCGAGAGTCACTTCATCGGTCTCCGACGCTTTGCCGTCGAGCCCCTCTATCAGATGGAAGGTGAAGGCCCCATGGTCGTGGGCATCCTCCGTCCCCAGTTCATGCCCGCGGCAGACCTCGTGCGATTTCTCGTCCTTGCCGGAGGAAGCCAGGATCACCTTGCCTTTCCCCGCGCTCTCCTCGTCAAGCCTGGCGAACCATTGGTCGACCGCGGGCGCCTCTTCTTCCGGCGCCGCGCCGCCCTTGCCCTCCGTGGCGTCGCCGCTGTAGCAGCAGTCCAGCAGAATGACCACGCTGTCCTTGTTCTTCGACGCCAGAACAAGCTCTCTCAACTCGCTCATCCTGATTCCGCAGACAAACGGCTCTTCGGGGTCCGCGTCCCACGGAGCGATGTAGCCGTGTTGGGACGAGTCCTGAAGGCCGTGCCCGGAAAAGTAGAACAAAGTCAGGTTGCAGGGATCCAGCCTCCAAAGCAGATCGCTGATGCCCTTGCGGATGTTCCGGCACGTGGCGTCCTTGTCGATCAGCAGATGCTCATCCGCCACCTCGAACTTTCCGTGCTCCCGCAACCGCGCGCAGATTTCCCTTGCGTCGTTCACAGCCCCTTTCAACCTCGGGATCCTCGAATCCTGGTATTCATTCAACCCGACGACGACCGCTCTCCTCGTCCCCTCCATCGCCTTACCCTCCTGACTTCTTCAGCTCGAACTTGCCCTCGGCGATCGATACCGTCAAATCCCGCCCGGCGATGAACCCGCCGAGCGCTTTCAAGGGTCCGGCCAGCATTTGGACCAGCCTCTCCGTTGCCGCCGCCCGCTGCGCCCACTTCGCGTGCGATACAGCCTCGCTCACCTTGCCTTGCAGAAACAGGTTCATCAGGGCCTGGACGCACTCGCAGGTGCGCTCCGGGGAGCTCAGAAGCGCCTTGTTATCCAGAAGCGCGAATGCGCTTAAATGCTCCTCCGGCGGAGAAGCAAGCGGGCTTGTCGCCGTGACCACAACGACCGGGTAGTTCCTGATGGAGAAACTCTTCGCGATTTTGTCCAGGCTCGGATCGTTCAGCCGCCCGATATTCACGAACAGGTTCTTTCCGCTGATCCCGCCAAGCCCCTTTAGCTTTTCCTCCATCGCGGCGTCGACCAAATTGCCGGGATAATAGAAGAGAAAGACCTTATACTCCCCGTCGAGCTGTTCCAGAAATATGTTCTCGCCGAAGTCCTTGGCGGCCCCGCCTTCGGTGAGCGCCGGGCTCAGGACAAGCCTGTAACTCATATCCCGCCTCCTCTGTCACCCGCCCCAACAGTCTACACCCCTCTAAGGCCAATGTCTGGCGCATGGCAAAATCGTGACGCGGCATCAAGTGGGGAATTGTGCCTCATGCCGCACGCATCCGCCGTCCCATCTTACGCCGCCGGCGCTTGTTTGCCGGCTCGGGGGTCAATGTAGACCTCCCCGGTCATCCCTCCAGGGCGGACCCTCGAAATGTCCCTTTTGGCCGCTTCCCTTTCGTTCACAATTCCAGATTCGCGCCGGACGCAAGGGAGTTCCCAGCACGGCAACATCGAGTCTCCCGCCCGGATTCACTCCCTCAGATGATAGGTTAAGTTCGGCATGAGACTCATCTGTCTTCTTCTGGCAACCTCGCTCTCTTCCACCGCTGCCCGCACCGTCATCCCGCTCAACGGAACCTGGCAGTTGGCCGAATCCATCGACATCGCGCAACCCCCGCAGGCGTACCCGCATACGGTTCCCGTTCCCGGTCTGGCGCACTCCGCCACTCCGCCCCTCGTCAACATCGACGCCTTCGATTCCCGCGAGTTCATTCAGACCTCCATCCGCGAGAAGAAACTCCCCGAATCCGCCCGCGTCGAACACGCCGGCGTCCCGCGCCAGGATCGCAACTTCCTCTGGTACAAACGCCACTTCCTCGCCCCCCTCAGGACCGCCCGCCTCCTGCTTCGCATCCGCAAAGCCCAGTTCGGCCACGCCGTCTACCTCAACGGCAAATACATCGGCGACGCCCGCGCCTGCTTCTCCGCCACATTCTTCGACCTCACCCCCGCCGTCCTCTGGGGCAAAACGAACGAACTCGTGATCCGCATCGGCGCTCACCCCGCCGTCCTGCCCGTCTGGGCTCCCGCCGGAACCGACTTCGAAAAATACAAGTGGACCCCCGGCATCTACGACGACGTCGACCTGATCGCCCTGCCCTCCGCCGCCCACATCGAACACGTTCAGGCGGCGCCCCGGCTCAGCGGCTCCACCGTCCTCATCGAAACCACCATCCGCAACCGCGGAACCGAACCCGCACAACTCGAGGTTCTGAACTCCATTGCCGGGATTTCCGCGCCGCCGCGCTCCGTCACCGTGCCGCCCGGCGAGTCCGCCTCTGTCCAGTCCACCATCAGACTGCCCAAGCCGCGCCTTTGGTCTCCCTCGGACCCCTACCTCTACACTCTCCGCACCACCGCCGGGCAGGACTCCATAGACACACGCTTCGGCTTCCGCGAGTTCCGCTTCGACACCACCACCAAGCGCGCTTACCTCAACGGCAAACCGTTCTTCCTGCGCGGCTCCAATATCACCCTGCACCGGTTCTTCGAAGACCCCCTCTCCAAACACCACCCCTGGGACCGCGCCTGGGTCAAACGCCTCCTCTCGGACCTCCCGAAGCAATATAACTGGAATTCCTTCCGCTTCTGCATCGGACCCGCGCCGGACTTCTGGTTCGACATCGCAGACGAAGCCGGCATCCTCATCCAGAACGAATTCTTCATTTGGAACGGCCGCGGTTACTTCCCGCCCTACCGCGAGGATGAACTCATCGCCCAATACAGCGACTGGATGCGCGACCACTGGAACCATCCCTCGGTCGCCATCTGGGACGCTTCCAATGAAACCGACTCCGGCATTCTCCGCGAGCGTGTCATCCCCGCCGTCCGCAAACTCGACCTCTCCAACCGCCCGTGGGACAACGGCTACTCCGTGCCCACCGGTCCCGACGACCCCGTCGAGGACCACCCCTATCTCTTCTCGCGCATCCGAGGCGGCGGTAACTTCTCCATGACCGAGCTCATGCAGATGACCGGAGCCAAGACGACCAACGCCGGCCATCCTTCCGCGCACGCCGTCATCCTCAATGAATACGGATGGCTCTGGCTCAATCGCGACGGCACGCCCACTCTGCTCACTGAAGCCGTTTACGAAAAACTCCTTGGCAAGGTCGCCGCCCCCGAACAGCGCTTCAAGACGTACGCCTATCTCCTCGCCGGACTCACTGAGTTCTGGCGCGCCCACCGCAACTTCGCCGGCGTCCTCCACTTTACCTGGCTGACGTGCTCCTATCCCGGTGTCAAGACCGGCGACCACTGGCGCGATGTCGAGAAGCTCGAACTCGAGCCCAACTTCCACGAATGGGTGCGCGAATCTTTCAAGCCGCTCGGCCTGTACATCAACTTCTGGATCCCGAAGCTCAGGCCCGCGGAGCAGCGCGCCTACAGCGTCATGATGGTGAATGACGATCCCATCCCGCGCAAGGGCCAGCTCACCCTTGCGTTCCGGGGCGGGGAATCGCAGACCATCGGCTTCGACATCCCGGCTCTCGGGGCCCATACCTGGAGCTTCCGCCTCTCCGCTCCCGCCGCCCCAGGCGAGACCGAACTCATCGCCACCGCATCGGCGCCCGGCATCGAGCCCACCCGCAGCCGCCGCAAGCTCGTGATTGAATAGTCCCCATATGAGACGCCGTGGATTCTTCCGAAACATGATGCTCACCGCGGGTGCGCTCCCCGCCGCAAGCCGCGCAGACCTCCTCCCCGACTACTGCCGCCCAATGAGCCACAAGTCGCTCAAACAATCGAGCCACGACCCCACCGGCGGCAACAGCGACCGCTGGCCCATCGCCCCCGGAGCCACCCAGGAAATCTTCAACCAGCGTGGACCCGGCGCCGTCACCCACATCTGGTTCACCATCGCCGCCACCTCGCCCCTCCACCTCAAGGAACTCGTCTTCCGCGCCTGGTGGGACGGCGCCGCCAAACCGAGCATCGAAACCCCCATCGGCGATTTCTTCGGCCTCAACCTCGGCGACTACGTCATCTATGAAAACGACTACCTCGCCTGCTCGCCTGGCCGTTCCCTCAACTCCTACTTCGTCATGCCATTCCAGCGGAGCGCTCGAATGACTGTGACCAACGAAGGCTCGCAGCCCGTCGGTTCTTTCTACTCCAACATCGACTTCATGACCGCTTCCATCCCCGCCGACGCGCTCTACTTCCACGCCCAATACCGCCAGGAAACCCCGACTCAGGCGATGAAGTACGCCACGCCCGCCGATGCCAGGAACCCCGGCGGCAAGGAGAACTACGTCTACGTCGAAACCCGTGGCCGCGGCCACCTCATGGGCGTCACCCTCGGCTGGATTCAGAATTCCGAGCGCTGGATGGGCGAAGGCGACGACATGATCTTCGTCGACGACGAGACCAAACCCCTCATCATCGGCACCGGCAGCGAGGACTATTTCCTCGGAAGCTGGAACTTCGGCGGCCGCGAAGGCGCCAGACCCTTCGCCCACCACCAATACGGCGCTCCGCTCATCCAAAGCCCCGAGCGCGTCGGCGGCCGCTACTGCTGCTACCGCTTCCACGGCGACAACCCCGTGACTTACACCCGGTACCTCAAACACACCATGGAGCACGGCCACGCCAACGACCGCGGCGACTGCTACTACTCCTGCTGCTATTGGTACGCCGCCGCCCCGGCTGCCGACTTCCCCCCGCTGCCGCCCGTCTCCGCCCGCTTGCCGAAAATCATCGCCCTTTGAAGTCTCTGAACACCCATATGTGTCGTCGAACTTCTGAAACCGCAAGGTCTGTCCGTGGACTGATTGCCTGGTTGCCCAGGCGGCGGTCACGCCTTCCGGTACTCTTCGCTGTCCTGTTGTGATATGGTTTCAGTGCACCAGGGGTATCTAGTGATGAAACGACTGTTAACCCTATTCATCCTCACAGCCGCGCTTGCGGCATCAATCAGCGGCCAGGGCCTCACCGGCTCCATTTCCGGCACCGTCACCGACCAATCCGGCGCCGCCATTCCAGGCGCCGAAATCACACTCGTCAATGTCGACACCAGCCAGACCCGCCAGACGACCTCCAGCGGCAACGGCGACTTCGTCTTCACTCAAATCCTGCCCGGCACGTTCCGGCTCTCCGTCACGGCCAAAGGCTTCAAGAAATACGAGCAGACCGGCTTCGTCCTCACATCCACCGAACGCCTGGTCCTCAAACCCGCTGTCCTCGAACTCGGCGAAATCACCCAAACGGTCGAAGTTCAGGCCGAAGCCGCCCGCCTCCAGACCCAATCCGCCGAGCGCAGCGGCCTGATTTCCACCGAGCAAACCCAGAATATCCCCCTCAAGGGCCGCGATTACCTGGGGCTGCTGAAGCTTTTGCCCGGCATCGTCGATACCCAGAACCGCAACGCCCCCGGCTGGAATAACCTCTCCAGCGTCAGCGTCAACGGCGGCCGTACAGGCACCCTCAACCTGACCCTCGACGGCGTCTCCTCCCTCGACACGGGCTCCATGACCGGACCCTACCTCGCCCCCTCCATCGACGCCGTCGCCGAAATCAAAGTGCTGCTCTCCAACTACCAGGCCGAATACGGGCGCTCCTCCGGCGGCACCATCAACACGGTCATCAAAAGCGGCACCCGGGAATTCCACGGCGGAGCTTATTATTTCCTCCGCAATGAGGCGCTCAACGCCAATGAGTTTTTCCGGAATCGTGATAACCTGCCCCGTCCCCAGTACCGCTTCAACTACCCCGGTTACTTCATCGGCGGCCCCATCGCCATGGGCAGCTTTAACAAGGACCGCGACAAGCTGTTCTTTTTCTGGTCCCAGGAATTCCTTCCCAGAAAATACCCGACCGCTCTGGTTCGGCGTACCTTCCCCACCGCAGAGGAACGGCAGGGAAACTTCTCGAACTCCCTCGACCAGAACGGCCGGCTGATCCCGATCTGGGATCCCCTCAACAATCGCACCCCGTTCGCTGGCAACGTTATTCCTGCCAATCGCATCGACAAGAACGGCCAGGCGCTGCTGAATATCTTCCCTTTGCCCAACGCAGTCGACCCCAATCGCTCCTACAACGCGCTGATCCAGTCCACCGTCGACCAGCCCCGGCGCGACTCCATTTTGCGCATCGACTGGAATATCGGTTCCCGCACCCAGTTCTATTGGCGCGGCATCCAGGATTACGAGGCATTCAAGGGCGAGTTCAATTTCGTGCTCGCCAGCTCAAGCTGGCCGCAATTGCCCATCATCTACGACATCCGCTCGGTCGGCTCGGTCGCCACTCTCATCCACACGTTCAGCCCCACCAAAGTGAATGAGTTCACCTTCGGGATCAACCGCGCCAAACAAACCGTTGGCCCGCTCAACCAGGAAGGCTTCGACCGCAACGTCCGCTCCAAGATCGGGTTGAACCTGCCCCAGTTTTATCCCTCGGCCAACCCTGACAACCTCATCCCCAACGCCAACTTCGGCGGAGTCCCTAACGCCGCCGTCCTCAACATCGAGCAACGGTATCCATTCTTCGGAACGAACAACATCTGGAACTACAACGACAACTTCTCTTGGATCAGCGGATCGCACAACATGAAGTTCGGGATCTACTTGGAGCGAACCACGCGCAATGCGCAGCGCAGCACTGCCTTCAACGGCACCTTCAACTTCAACCGCGATGTGAACAATCCGCTGGAAACCAATTACGCCTACTCGAACGCCGTTCTCGGCTCGGTTCAAAGCTATACCGAATCCACCAATCATCCGGCTGGCCACTCCCGTTACCTCAACGTCGAATGGTATGCGCAGGATACTTGGAAGGTCAGCCGCCGCTTTACCCTCGACTACGGGCTGCGCATGTATTTCATCCAGCCGAGCTGGAGCGCTGACGACTACCTTTCTTCGTGGGACTCGAAAATCTATGACCCCGCCAAACAGCCGCCGCTCATCCAGCCCTACCGCAACGCCGCCGGACAGCGCGTAGGCCGCGACCCTGTGACCGGACAGGAGGTGCCCGCCGCCGTCATCGGCCAGTTCGCTTCCAGCCCCCTGCCTCCATTCCAGGGGATGAACGTCGTCTTCGAGCACCTCGCCAATACGCCAGGCATCCAGTTCGCTCCCCGCCTCGGCTTCGCGCTGGACGTCTTCGGCAATGGAAAGACCGCCATTCGGGGTGGAGCCGGCATCTTCTACGACCGGTTCAACGACGACCAGATTCTGATTCATCGCGAATTGCCGCCCAATACCGTCACCAACACGGCTACTTATGTTGCGATGGCCGACCTGCTTCGTAGCCCCTTCCGGACCTCGCCTCCCGGCGTGACTGCCTTCCAAAAGGATTACGACCCGCCTCAGGTCTACAATTGGAGCTTCGGCGTTCAACAAAACGTCGGTTGGGGGAGTGTCCTCGATGTCGCCTACGTTGGCAGCGTCGCTCGCCACCTCCTGCAGCGCCGGAGCCTCAATGGCATTCCGTATGGCACACGCTTCAAACCGGAAAGTATCGACCCCACGACCGGAACCACCCCGCTGCCGGACAACTTCCTTCGGACCTTGCCCGGCTACGCCGATATTCAGTACCTGGAGTTCGCTTCAAACTCCAACTACCACTCGTTGCAGACCCAGTTGAACAAACGCTTCTCGAAAGGACTCATGTTCGGCCTCTCCTGGACGTGGTCCAAATCGATGAACTTCGTCAACGGCAACAACGACGCCGTCAATCCCTTCCTCGACTACCGCATGCGAAACTACGGCAAGGGGAACTTCGACCGCACCCACAACTTCGTCCTCAACTACACCTACAACATCCCCAAACTCAGCAGTGTTTGGAATAACCCGGTTGCCAAATGGGTCTTCGACAATTGGGATATCGCCGGCGTCACCTCCTTCATCAGCGGCGCGCCGTCCGGTGTCGGCTACTCGCTCGTGCAGGCCCAGGACCTCACCGGCGGCAGTGGGGCGGGCGTCGACAGCCGCATCAACGTCCTCTCCAACCCCATCCTGCCCAAGAGCGAGCGAACCGAACTCAAGCACTTCCGAACCGACGTCTTCGCGCCGCCCACCCGCGCCGAACTCGGCATCGGCAACGCACCCAAGGACGTCTTCCGCGGTCCCGGCCAGAACGTCTTTGACGTCTCCTTCTACAAGAACATCCCGCTCTCCAAGAACGAGCGCTACCGCCTCCAGCTCCGGTTCGAGTTCTATAACTTCTTCAACCACGCCAGCTTCCAGGGCGTCGACACCACCGCACGCTTCGACGCCGCCGGCCGCCAGGTCAGCGGCACCTTCGGACAGTACACCTCGACGCTTGACGCCCGCAGAATCGTCCTCGGCGCCAAGTTCTATTTTTGACGAGGGACATACGCCTGCCAGGGCCTGGTCTCCCCGCCCGGGAGATTAGGCCCTTCACCTCTGTTAATATTTGGTAAAACAACGACTTGCGCCATACCCCTCATTTGAGTAATATTCAACTGTGGGTGTTGTCGGCCACCGCAGCGTTTTGCGGCTTGGTGCCTTGGCGTGCTTCTTGGCAGGCGGCGCGGTCCTTTTGTCCGCTCCCCCGGACCCGGTGGCCCTGAACAAACCGACGGGCGTCCCTGACCGCATCATCCTGACCTGGAGCAAAGACCCAACCACCACACAGTCAGTCACATGGCGGACCGACACCTCCGTCTCTGAAGGCTGGGCCGAAATCTCTCCTCTCAGCGAGGGTCCGCGGTTCGTTGATCGAACCGGGTGGGTTCGCGCCGTCACCGAAAAAGTTGTGACCGACTTGAGCGAGGCCCACTACCACTCCGCGACGTTTACCGACCTCCAGCCGGATACACAATACGTTTACCGGGTCGGTGACGGCAGGACTTGGAGTCCGTGGCATCAATTCCGCACAGCGGCTGCCACCGCCGGCGAACCTCTCGAGTTCCTCCTCTTTGGGGACATCCAACATGGCATAGAGTCCCATTGGACTCGCTTGGTCAGGACTGCCGTCGCCCACGCCCCCAACGCCCGGCTCGCTGTATATCTTGGCGATATCGTCGAGGATTGGAATAGGGATGGCCAGTGGGGCGAGTTCCTCCGCGCGGGCGCACCTCTCCACCAGTCAGTTTCCGCCTTTCCCACACCCGGCAATCATGAATATGGGGAAACCCTGACTCCAAACTGGCGCCCCCAGTTCACGCTTCCTCTCAATGGCATCCCCGGTCATGAGGAAGCCGTTTACTATCTTGACATTCAGGGCGTCCGCTTCATCAGCCTCAACTCCACCCATATGAGCCCCGAACAGGCGCAGTGGCTCGATGAGGTGCTGAAATCCAACCTCAACAAGTGGACCGTGATCGTTCTTCACTATCCGATCTTCCCGAGCGTGCCCGACCGCGATGAACCCTACCAGCGCGGGCTGATCCTCCCCATCATTGAGATGCATGGCGTCGACTTGGTCCTCGCCGGGCATGATCACGTCTACGCCCGCAGCGGAATCGTCTGCAATTCAAACAGCCCCAACCCCAGAGCGGGAGCCGTTTATGTCAACACCGTCTCCGGCGCCAAAATGTACGACATCAAGGCCCAGCCGTGGATGCTCCGCAAAGCCGAGGACACCCAGCTCTTCAGCGTCGTCCGCGTCAGCGGCGACGAACTCACCTTCGAAACCCGCACCCCCTCCGGCGCGCTCTACGACCGGTTCATCCTCCGCAAGGTTCCTGGCAAGCAGAACCTGCTGATCAACGACATCCCTCCCACCGCCGAGCGTCTCCGCGTGCTCGGAACAAGCAACTGAGCGCTCCTCTCCCCGGCCGGCCGTTTCTTTCGCCACAATCAATTCATGCAGCAGACCACGCGGCGCATCGCCGTTCTCGGCGCGGGCAACATGGGCGGAGCGCTCATCGGGGGCATCCTGAAAGCCGGAGTCGCCGCCCGCGAAAACATCGTCGCCACCACACGCTCCGCGGAACACGCGGAGGAAACCATCGCGAAGTTCGGAATCCGCACAACCGTCAAGGGCAACCGCGAGGCTGCCGCCTCGGCTGAACTGATCGTCATCGCGGTCAAGCCCTCCACTGTCGCTCACCTCATGGAGGAGATCCGCGGCGTTCTCCGCGACGATCAGATCCTGCTCTCAGTCGCCGCCGCCCTGCCCATCGCGGTCCTCGAGAGGCTCGCCGCCCGCCGCATGCCCATCGTCAGGGCGATGCCGAACATCCCCGTCATCGTCGAAGAAGGCGCCACCGCCATCGCCTGCAATGACGCCGTCACCCCCGAACAGCGCCAACTCGTCGAGGACATCTTCCGCTCGGTCGGCGTCGTCTGTACCGTCGACGAGGACCTGATGGACGCCGTCACGGCGCTCTCCGGCAGCGGTCCGGCCTACATCTACATGGTCATCGAGGCGCTCATCGCCGGCGGCCTCAAAATGGGCCTCTCCCG
>JACADU010000112.1 GCA_013388415.1 Bryobacteraceae bacterium | reverse complement strand
GAAACCGGTCCCTGCGGCCCTTGTAGCGAGATCCATTACGACCTGGGCCCTCACGCCGCCGAGCCCGGGCGCGAGCACGAAGAGTTCCCGCTGGACGGCGGGGGCGGTTCGTTGAAATCTGGAACCTCGTCTTCATGCAGTTCGACCGCGACGGCGCGGGCAGGCTCACCCCGCTGCCCCGGCCCTCCATCGACACCGGACTGGGCCTCGAACGCGTCGCCGCCATCATGCAGGGCAAGCTCTCGAACTACGAGTGCGACCTGCTCGCCCCCATCGTCGATGAAGCCGGCCGCCTCTTCGGCGCCGCCGCCTGCGCCAAGGAGCGCGCCGAAGTCGTCCGCCGCATCGCCGCCGACCACGCCCGCGCCACCGCCTTCCTCATCCACGACGGCGTTGTTCCATCCAACGAAGGCCGCGGCTACGTCCTCCGCAAGATCATGCGCCGCGCCATGCGCAACGCCCGCATGATCGGCGTCGAAGAGCCCTTTCTCTACAAGCTCACCGGCTTCGTCGCCGATTGGATGAAGGGCCCCTACCCCGAGCTGCTCGAAAGCGTCCAGCGAGTCGCCCGCATCGTCAAGGAAGAAGAGCATCGCTATGCCACCACCTTCCAGGTCGCCGAGAAGGTCTTCCACGACGAGGCCAGATCGGCCACCGGCGGCGTCCTGCCCGGCGCCGCCGCCTTCAAGCTCTACGACACTTACGGCATGGCCCTCGACGAGCAGCAAGACATGGCGCGCGACCTCGGCCTCACCATCGACACCGCCGGCTTCGATGAGGCGATGTCGCAGCAAAAGGCCCGCGCCCGGGCCTCCTGGAAGGGCGCGGAGAAGTCGCAGGTCGCCCCTGTCTACCAGGAACTGCTCGGCCACGGCAGGACGCAGTTCCTCGGTTACGACACCCTCGGCTATGGCCCCTGCCAGATTGTCGCCATCCTGGTGGACAAGGAAAGGCAGCGGGAGGCGGCCGCCGGAGTCGAGTGCGAAATCGTCCTCGACCGCACCCCGTTCTACGCCGAATCGGGCGGACAGGTCGGGGATACGGGGATTCTCGTCAATCCCGAAGACGGCTCGCCCCTGGCCTACGTCGTCGACACCTACGCTGCGCTGCCAGGCCTCACCGTGCACAAGGCGCGCGCCATGGGCACAGTCCGGGTCGATGCTCTGGTCCAGGCGCGCGTCAATGAAATCGGCCGCCGCGCCACGATGCGCAACCACACCGCCACGCACCTGCTCCACGCCGCTCTCCGCAGCGTGCTCGGCACGCATGTCAAGCAGGCCGGCAGCGTCGTCGAACCCGCCCGGCTCCGTTTCGACTTCTCCCACTACGCCGCCCTCGACCCCGAAGAACTCGCCGAAATCGAGCGCATGGCCAACAACCAGATCCTGCTCGATTCGCCCGTTTCCACCGACCTCATGGACCTCGACAAGGCCCTCGAAACCGGCGCCATGGCGCTGTTCGGCGAAAAGTACGGCGAGAAGGTGCGCGTCGTTTCCGTCCCCGGCTTCAGCCGCGAACTGTGCGGCGGCACGCACGTCTCGCGCACCGGCGAAATCGGCCTCGTCAAGATCGTCTATGAAGGCTCGATCTCGGCCGGTGTCCGCCGCATCGAGGCGGTCACCGGCATCGGAGCGCTCACGCGCTTTCAGGAGACTTCCAGCCTCGTTCACAAAGTCTCCGCCACGCTCCGCACATCTGAAGCCGAGCTGCTGGAGCAGATCGAGAAACTCACCGCGCAGCAGCGCGCCCTCGAGCGCCAGATTGAGCAACTCAAAGAGAAGGCCGCCCACGCCGCCGCCGCGGATCTGGAATCGCAGGCCCGCGAGATCAAGGGAGTCAAAGTCCTCTCCGCGCGCGTCGACGGCATGGACCGCGGCCAGATGCGCAACCTCGCCGACGCCCTCCGCAACAAGTGGAAGACCGCCGTGGTCGTCCTCGCCGCGGCCGACAACGGCTCCATCGCCATCGTCGCGGGCGTCACCAAGGACATCACCTCCAAGGTCCACGCCGGCAAACTCGCGGGCGCCGTCGCTCAAGCCGTCGGCGGCAAGGGGGGCGGGCGCCCCGACCTCGCCGAAGCCGGCGGCAAGGACGCCTCGGCCCTTCCTGCCGCCCTCGCTTCCGTTTACACGAGCGTCGAAGGAATGCTGTGAGCCTGTTGGACGCAATCATCGTCGGAGCCGGACCCACGGGCCTCGCCTGCGGCATCGAACTCACGCGCCGCGGCCTCACAGCCAGGCTCTTCGACAAAGGCTGTCTGACCAACTCGCTCTACAACTACCCGACCCACATGACCTTCTTCACCACGCCCGAGCTGCTCGAAATCGGCGATATCCCGATGACCGCGCTTGGCGAGAAGCCGGTCCGCATCGAGGCGCTCAAGTACTACCGCCGCGTCGCGGAGCACTACGGGCTCGACATCCGTCAATACGAGCGCGTGCTCGGCTTCTCGGGTGAGGATGGCGCATTCACCGTGGAAACCGAGGACCGCCTCGGCGTTGGCCACAGCTACTCCGCCCGCAAGATCATTCTCGCCACCGGCTACTACGACAAGCCGAATCTGCTCGGCGTCCCCGGCGAAGACCTGCCCAAGGTCCTCCACTACTACAAGGAGCCGCATCCCTACTACAACCAGGACGTGCTGGTGGTCGGCGCGAAGAACTCGGCGGCCATTGCCGCCCTTGAGCTTCACTGGAGCGGCGCGCGGGTCACGCTCGTCCATCGTGGTCCTGAAATCAGCTCCAGCGTCAAATACTGGATCAAGCCGAACATCGAGAACCGCATCAAAGCGGGGGAAATCAAGGCGTTCTTTCACTCTACCGTCCGCGAAATCCGGGCCGCGGAAGTGCTTCTCTCAACGCCCGAAGGCGAAATCGCCATCCCCAACGGCTTCGTTTTCGCCATGACGGGCTACCGCCCCGACACGGACTTCCTTGCGCGCCACGGCATCGTCTTCGACCCCGAAACCCGCCGCCCGCGGGTCAACCCGGAGACTCTTGAAAGCGAGCGCAAGGGCGTCTACCTTGCCGGCGTTCTTGTGGCCGGCATGCACACCAACGAGATCTTCATCGAAAACGGCCGCTTCCACGGCGCCCAGATCGCCGCCGCCATTCACTCCCTCTCCAGCTAATCTAATAAGCACCCATGCAAAGAGTCTGCTTTCTGCTGAAGGTCCGCCAGGACCGCCTTGAGGAATATAAAGCCCGCCACAAAGCCGTCTGGCCTGAAATGCTCGACGCCCTCCACCGCACCGGCTGGCGCAACTACTCCCTCTTCCTGCGCCCCGACGGGTTGCTCGTCGGCTATCTCGAAACCGAGGACTTCGAGAAAGCGCGCGCCGGCATGGCCGCGCTCGAGGTCAACAAGCGCTGGCAGGCGGAAATGGCGCCCTTCTTCGAGAAGCTCGACCACGGCACTGCCGACGCCTCCATGATGGCCCTCGAAGAGGTCTTCCACCTGGACTGACGCGCGCCTCGGGACGTGCTTGACAGCCCGGCAATCCACCCCTGCGCCACCGCCACCGCCGCGAGTTTCTTTGCACGGCATTCCGTGCGGTCACACCCTTCGGCCGGCAGCGCCGTCCTTCCCATCCTTCGCCTTGCCTGTCCGTCCCGCCAATGCCGGGCGGATGTCGTAGCCTGTGCGCACCAAAGGCGAGGAGAGCACCAGGCTCGTCGTCGGCACGCCGTAACGCAACAGCTTCATCACCAGGCTCTCAAGCTCTTCCACCGTCCCCACCAGGACCTTCATCATCAGCGCGTCGCCTCCCGTCACGTGATAGCACTCGCGGATCTGTTCGCACGACTTCAGATACGTCATGAACTGGCTGTATTGCGCGCCGTCGCAGGTCATCCGGATGATCGCCATGATCCCCAGCCCGAGGCAGGCGGGATCGATTTCGGCGTGGTAGCCACGAATCACCCCGGCATCCTCCAGGCGCCGCACACGCTCAGCCGTGGCGCTCGGCGAAAGACCCGCGCGTCGCGCCAGCTCCGCCGTTGAGATGCGGGCGTCTTTCTGGAGTTCCTCGAGCAGGACGCAGGCGGCGTCGTCGATGAGGGGACTGATCTCGCTGTGGGTCTTCATTCGTACATTCCGCCATCCAATCTATCACTGACCGTTGATTCTGTGCAGAAATGATCAATTGACAACGGTTTCAATGGCTAACAGGCATGATCACCGCCGATTCTGTGTTTGCTCATGAGCCACTCCGCGCTAGGCTGATCTCAGGATGCGGTTCCTGAGCGGCAAGCCACTCCAGCTATGCGAACTTGAGGCAATCGCCCGCGGCGATGGCGTCGGGATTGCGCCGGAAGCCGCCGCGCGCATGGAGACCTCCGAGCGCGTCGTGCGGCAAATCGCCGCCTGCCACCTGCCCGCGTATGGAATCAATACAGGGTTCGGCAAACTCTGCGAAGTCCGCATCGAAGACGGCGAGATCGAGAGGCTCCAATTGAACCTGGTCCGCAGCCACGCCTGCGGGCTGGGCTCCCCGCTGAGCGAAGCCGAGACCCGCGTGATGATGGCGCTGCGGGCCAATACTCTCGCTCTTGGCTACAGCGGCGCCCGCCCCGCCGTGGCGGAGATGCTTGTCTCTCTGTTGAACCGGGGGGTGCATCCCATCATCCCCGAGAAAGGCTCGGTGGGGGCGAGCGGCGACCTTGCGCCGCTTGCTCACCTGGCGCTGGTCGTGATCGGGGAGGGTGAAGCCATCTTTCGCGGCGAGCGCCTGCCGGGCGGCGAAGCGCTGCGCCGCGCGGGGCTGGAGCCATTGCGGCTTGGCCCCAAGGAGGGACTCGCCCTGCTCAACGGAACCCAGGCTTTGACGGCGGTGGGCGCGCTCGCACTCTGGCGCGCTTTCCGGGTCGCCGGACTGGCCGACGTCGCCGGCGCAATGACCCTTCAGGCGCTGCGCGGCACGCCAGTGGCCTTCGACCGCCGCATCCACGACACGCGGCCGCATCCCGGGCAGGCAGTGAGCGCGAAGCGCCTGCGGGCATTGCTCGAAGGCAGCGGCGTTGAACTGTCCCGGCGTACCCGCCCCGCGCCCGTGCAGGACGCCTACAGCCTGCGCTGCATGCCGCAGGTCCACGGCGCGGTCCGCGGAGCGCTGGAGTTCGCGCGCTCCACCGTCGAGATTGAGACCGGCTCGGCCACGGACAACCCGCTCGTCTTCGCGGGAGACGGGGAAGCGCTCTCCGGCGGGAATTTCCACGGCGCTCCGCTGGCGCTGGCGTTCGATTCAGCGGCAATCGCCATGACCACGCTCGCCTCCATCGCCGAACGCCGCATCGACCGCCTTGTGAATCCCGATCTCAACCAGGGTCTGCCCGCCTTCCTCGCCTCGCGGCCCGGCGTCTCCAGCGGGTTCATGATCGCCCACGTCGCCGCCGTCTCGCTGCTCAACGAGTCAAAGTTCCTCGCGCACCCTGCAAGCGTAGACAACGTCCCGACTTCCGGCGGCCAGGAGGACCACGTCTCGATGGGCATGACGGCGGCGCTGAAGTTCCGGACAATCGTTCACAACGGCGAGATGATCGCCGCCATCGAACTGCTCGCCGCCTCCGAAGCGCTGCGCTTCCGCGAACCACTCCTGATG
>JACADU010000241.1 GCA_013388415.1 Bryobacteraceae bacterium | reverse complement strand
GAGCCCCGCATCGACGTGCCAGGGATGACGCGGCTCAGCCACAAGGGCTATCCCATCCTGTCCACCAAGGAGGGCGGGGTCACGTTCTTCAACACCGGCGTCGCGGTGCTCGGGCCGGTCGAGCAATTGAAGCGCGTGATCGACAATCGCGACAACCCCGCCGGGGCGCCCAAGGACCTGCTTGCCCTGGTCGGGAAGATCCCTGCCAGGGCCCACCTCTGGGCCGTGAGCCCGCAGCTTGGCGCCATGATGCCTCAGCAGAGGGTCGAGGGGACGATGGGCAGTATCCTCCGCATGGGCCAGACGGCTGGCGAGTTCCTCTTCTGGTCGGACCTGGCCGAAGGGGTCGATTTGGAAGCCCATCTCACCTATGCCGACGAGAAGATGGCCGCGCAGGTGCGAGACGCGCTGAAGGCCCTGCTTGGGATCCTGCGCCTCCGGACCCCTTCAGATCAAACCGAACTCCTCCAGGCGTACTCCAACGTCTTCCCCACGAGCGAGGGCCCGCATGTCAAGGTCACGGCAAAGACACCCTTCGCCTTGATCGACCAGATTGTGCAGCGAATGCCCGGCGGCGCCCGGGCGACGGGGGCGGAATAGGTCACTACGCTGCTTGATGAGATGGGCCCGGCCCCTCCATGACGGTTGTGGCCCGGAACCGGAGGCAGAGGCGCGGCTGTCAGGGGGCGGCGGGCGTGGTCATTACTTGGCGATTTCTTTCTGCGGGGCTCCAGATCAAGAAGCACGCACAGGCAGGCTTGACAATTCTGGTTCTGCCTGGGGTAGACTGACCGAAACGAGCCCATCCAAAGATGGAGTCTTTCGAGATTGAGTAACGGGGATTGCCTTCCAGGCGGAGGGCCCAATTCGCTGGACAAGCGCCGGGCCCTCCTGCTGCCGCTCCTGGCGGCCGTCGCGATTCTCACCTATGCGCCGTTCCTCGGCCTGCCGCCGATGCAGGACGACTACCTCCAGATGAATCTCGCGGAAAGATACGGCACTCCGGCGGGATGGGCCGATCTTCTCCGCGACCCGCTCTACCGCTGCCGGGCCACGTCCATCCTCCTGACTGCCGCGACCGCGCACTGGTTCGGCTGGTCGATCCTCGCCTTCAACATCTCGAGCTTGATCCTCCACGCCGTAAACGTGCTGCTGATCGCCGCGCTCGGCTCGTGCCGCTGGATCGGGTACCCGGTTTCACTGACCGCCGCCTTCGTTTTCGCCGCCCGGGAGCGCCATCATGAAGCCGTCGTGTGGTACGCCTCGGTGCACGAACCGCTGGTGGTCCTGTTCTCGCTTCTGGCCGTGCTGAGCCTGATCCGGTGGCTGGAGGGTGGGAGCCGGCTCTGGCTCGCGGCGAGCGCTCTGGCCTGGATCGCGGCGCTGGCTTCCAAGGAGTCCGGCGTTGTTTTGGCCGCTGTCCTGCCGGCGCTGGCGTGGCTCTATCCGGAGCGTCGAAAGGCCGCCGCGCTGCTTCTGGCCGCCGGCGCCGCATCCACGGCGGTCTACTTCCTGCTCGCTTTCGGGCAGCGTTCCGAACACCAGCACTTCAACGACGGCACCTTCAGTTTCCGGGCTCATGTGCTGCAAACCATTCTCGCGAGCGCAGCCCGCGGCGCATGGATCTGGGGCGGCCTCAGTCTGGCGGTGATCGCCGTCTACCGGGCGAGGATCAACCGCATGCCGCTGGTCTTCGCCGCCGTTTGGTTTCTGGCCGGTCTCGTGCCTTATTCGTTTCTCACTTACATGCCGCGGATCCCCAGCCGCCACCACTACGTGGCTTCCGCCGGCATGGCGCTCATCACCGCCATCGCTTTCCAGGAGTTCATCGCCCGGCGGCGCCATGCGACGCTCACCGCGTCGATCCTGGCATGCGCCTTCCTCGCCCACAATTGGGCCTATCTGTGGATTTCGAAAAAACCTCAGTTCGAGTGGCGAGCCTCGCTCATCGAGGGCTTCGTCAAGTTCGTCGCCGAGCAACCCGGCCAACAGGTTGTCAACGGCTGCAACGACCTCAACTCAGGCGAGGCTCTGCGAGCGCTGCATTACCGCCTCGGTTTGGATTCGGAAACCATCGTCCCTGCCCCGGCAGGCGCCGGCGCCCGCGTCTACCATTGCGCGCCCCCGCCCGGAAGCTGACCGCGCGGCGGACGGGCTGGGCGGCAATTACCGTTTGGCGGCGGGAATCGCGTCGCCGAGGTTCATCGAGCCGCCGCCCTCGCTGACGTAGTTGCGATTCCAGGACGGAATCTCCACCACGACCTCACCATCAGCGACGAAGTGCGCCTGGCACCCAAGCCTGGAATTCAACTGCAAATCCGCCGCCATGTCCAGGCGGTCCGCCTCATCGTCTTCCATTTCCGAGATGCAGCTCATCCCATCCTTCACCACCACATGGCACGTCGTACACGCGCAACTGCCCCCGCAGGCGTGCTCCAGATGAAAGCCGTGGTTCAGGGCGACGTCCAGCAGGGACTTCGGTTGTCCATGTCCCTGATAGGGAAGGCTTTCCAGATCAAACTCGATTGTCACGTTTGCCGGGAGGAAGGTTACTTTGGCCACAATTCCTATTATAGCCCAATCTGCGACCAAAAAGGTCTGATATCACCCGGATTGCTACACTGAAGGTTCCCGAGGACCGACCAGCAGTGTTCCATCTCGCCGAGCAACGTGTGCGCAGCGCCTTCGAGCGGCTGCTGCGCGAGCAGTACCAATTCGACGCGCCGGTTGTCACCGAACAGCCGAAGCAGAGCGCTTTTGGGGAGATCGCATTGCCGGTGGCGTTCGCGCTTGCGCGGCAGTTGAAGAAGCCACCCAAGGCGATCGCGGAATCGCTTGTGGCGCAGGCGGGGGCGATCCCGGGCGTCGCGTCCATGGAGGTGGCGGGCAACGGCTATCTGAACGTCCGGTTGGACCGCGGTGCGTACGGCGCCGCGCTGCTGTCCGGGGAAACCGAGGCGGCTCCCGCGGCAGGCAGCAAGATCATCGTCGAGCACACCAACATCAACCCGAACAAGGCCGCGCACATCGGCCATCTGCGCAACGCCGTTCTTGGAGACACCTTTGTGCGAATGCTGCGCGCCTCGGGCCGCAAGGTCGAGACGCAGAATTACATCGACAACACCGGCGTGCAGGTGGCCGACGTCGTCGTCGGCTTCATTCACTTGGAATCGAAATCGCCGGACGACGTCCGGGCGCTGATCGCCAAGGGCAAGTTCGACTACTACTGCTGGGATCTTTACGCCCGGACGACGCAGCACTACACAGAAGACCCGTTATCCATCCAGTGGCGGCGTGACGCGTTGCATGCAATCGAACACGGCGAAGGGGTGGCCGCCGAGATGGCGCACGTCGTGGCCGACGCCATCGTCGAGTGTCATCTGGACACGATGCTCCGGCTTGGGATCGAATACGACGTGCTGCCGCGGGAGAGCGAAATCCTGCACCTGCAATTCTGGGCCACGGCTTTCGAGCAATTGAAGCAGCGGGGCGCCATCTATTTCGAAACCGAAGGCAAGAACAGCGGCTGCTGGGTGATGGCCGGGAGCCACTTCAAGGACAACGCGGCCGAGCAGGATTCCAAGGTGATCGTCCGTTCCAGTGGCACGGTGACGTACGTCGGCAAGGACATCGCGTATCAATTGTGGAAGTTCGGTCTGCTTGGCAAGGACTTTCACTACAAGCCGCTGCGCCGGTACCCGAGCGGGCGCGTAGTCTGGGTCGCCACGGACGAACCCTACGACGGCCCGGCGCCGTCTTTTGGCGGCGGCACGGAGGTGTATAACGTCATCGACTCGCGGCAGGCCTACCTTCAGGATGTCGTCGCCGCCGGACTGCGGGCTCTCGGCTACAACGAGCAGGCCGAGCGCTCCATCCATTTCAGCTACGAGATGGTCGCCCTGAGCCCGCGAACTTGCGTTGAGATGGGCATCGCGCTCAGCGAAGAGGAGAAGAAGCAGCCCTACGTCGAGATGAGCGGGCGCCGCGGGCTCGGCGTCAAGGCGGACGATCTTATCGACAAGCTCATCGAGAAGGCCAAAGCCGAAGTCGATTCGCGCCACAAGGAGAAGCCCGAAGCCGAGCGGCTGGAAACCGCCACGCGCATCGCCACCGGCGCGCTGCGCTACTTTCTGCTCAAGTACACCCGCAACACTGTAATCGCCTTTGACCTTCAGGAAGCTCTGAGCTTCGAAGGCGAAACCGGCCCGTACGTTCAATACGCCGCCGTGCGCGCCCGCAACATCCTGCGGAAACTGGAGGAGCGCGGGCAAACGCTGCCCGATTTCCCCAAGGTGCTCGACGCCGCCACCCTTGGCCGGCAGCTTGCTTTCGAGCCCTTCTGGCAGCTTCTGCTCGCAGCTTCAAAGAAAGGCAAAGCGCTCGAAGTGGCGCTGTCAAGCGGAGAACCCGCGCAGGTCGCGAAATACGCCTTCCAGCTCGCCCAGGCATTCAACGCTTTCTACCACGACTACCCCATTCTGGCCGAGGAGAACGAAGAGAAGAGGAATTTCCTGCTTTGGCTGGCGGTCTACTTCCGCGCCGAACTCGAAAGCGTCCTCGATATCCTCGGCATCCCCGTCCCGGACTATATGTAACGAAAACGGCCACCCCCGGGCTCAGAGATGACATAGGTTTTGCACCCGGGCCGAGGCGGCTTTGGGACATGGCGGGTTGGAAGCGTCAGAAGAAGATCACTTGCTTGACGCGGCCCGCCAGTGTCCTCCTTTCGCTTTTCTGGCGCGCCGCCAGCGCAATCGCGCCCGGCCCCGCTGACCCTTACTTCCCCGCCCGCTACGAATCCGAAGGCGTGAAGCCGGGCAAGAACGGGTCGTTCAGCGCCGCTGGCGCGGCCATCGTCCTCACGGACAAGGACGGCGTGACGCGAAGCGGCGGCATCGAATTCCCCAACCAGCAGGCCAACGTTTCCTATGGCGGGACGCCGGACGGCAGCGCCACATGGTCCGCGTTCGCCACACCAACGCCCGGGAAGGCCAATCCGGCCTTGGGGCAATCGTCAGGCCAGCGACGCCAGGAACGTTTCCATCAGGTTGCGCGCGACCTTCAGCCGGTAGCGCGCCGTGGAGCGGAAATCGTCGATCGGTGCGAGCTCGTCAAAGGGCGGCAATTGAGCGGGCAGCGCCGCTCCACGCAACGCCGCCTCCATCCGGTGGCACCTCAACGGATAAGGCGCGACGGCTCCGTAGGCGATCCGGATCTCGGCAATTCTGCCTTCCTCGACCCGCGCCGCCGCAGCCAGGCTGACCTTCGTGATCGCCTGCGCCGCCCGCGTGGCCACCTTTCGCCAGCAGCCCTGCCACCTCCCCCTTCCGTTGGGCAGATGGATTCGGGCAATCAACTCGCCAGCCCGGAGGTCCATTTCCTTGTAGCCGCGATGGAACTGGTGGTAGGGGACCCGCCGGGTCCCTTCGAGCGAGACGATCTCCAGTTCCGCGTCGTACACCAACAGCGCCGGAGCTGCGTCCGCCGCCGGAGATGCATTCGCCAGATTCCCTCCCAGCGTCGCCCGGTTCTGATTCGCGACGCCGCCGATTTCAGCCGCGGCGCTGGCCAGCAGTGGCAAGTTCAGCCCGACCACCGGCGAATGTCTCAACTCGGCGAAGATCGTCAGCGCGCCGAGCGTGATCGTCTCGTCCCCAACTTCGATGCCGCGCAGTTCGTCGAGCTTCCACAAGCCGGCCAGCCGCCTCTCGGCAAGCTTCCCGGCTTCCAGCAGCACCATCAGGTCGGTTCCGCCCGCAAGCGGCTTCCATCCGTTGGAAACCAGATGCAGCGCCTCCGTGAGCCCGTCCGGGGCCCGAAGATCGTAGCGCGAAACGTTCGCTCTCATGGGCGCGCTCCGCCGGCTTTCCTCACGGCCGCGAGGATCTTCATATACCCGGTGCAGCGGCAGAGATTGCCCGCGAGACCCTCCCGGATCGACGCGTGGTCCATCGTTCGACCGCCTTGACACAACGCGTTCGCCGCCATAATCATCCCGGGCGTGCAGAATCCGCACTGCGCCGCGCCCTCATCGACAAACGCCTGCTGCATCGAGTCGAGCCCCGCCTCGCCGCCCAGCCCCTCGATGGTGGTGATCGAGGACCCGTCAGCCTCGAGGGCTGGAACCAGGCACGACACGACGAGCTTCCCGTCCATGATCACCACGCACGATCCGCATTCTCCTTCCCCACAGCCTTCCTTCGTCCCCTTCAACCCAAGCCCATGCCGCAACACATCCAGCAGCCGCTCCAAGGGCCACGCCTCGACCCGCCGCGCCGCGCCATTGACCTGTAACAGAAGCTCGACCTGATCACTCATGTGTTCTCTCCAGCGCGTCCAACAGGTCCTCCGGGGTCATCGGGATTCTGGCCACCGCTGCGCCCGTCGCATCCTCGACCGCATTGAGGATTGCCGGCGCCGGACCATCGATTGGCAGTTCGCCCAGCCCCTTTGCGCCTCCCGGCCCGAACTCGTATGGAGTTTCGAGAAAGATGGACCGGATCGGTGGCAGATCCCCCGGCGCCGGCATGATGTAGTTCGTCATTTGCGAATTCACCACCCTGCCCTTGTCGTAGACGACCTTTTCATACAGCGCCAGCCCGATGCCCTGCGCCACGCCGCCCTCCACCTGCCCCTCCGCCAGCGCCGGGTTCAGCACGCGGCCCACCTCCTGCGCTGAGACGAAAGCCGTCACGCTGGTTTCATAGGTCACCAAGTCCACCGCCACCTCAGCCACCTGCACCGCCCACGAATAGGTCCCGTAGGCGTCGCCGCTGTAGCGGTCGTCATCCCACCACTGGCCCGGTGGAGGCTGGTAGCGGCTCCAAGACTTGAATCCGCCGCGCCGCTTCACGAGTTCGCGGCACGCCTCCGAAAACGTGCGGCCTTCAAGCAATCCCGACTGATCGAGCGTCCTGCGGAGGTCGCGCGCGGCGGATTCCACCAGTTTGCCGACAACCATCGAGGTTCTCGAAGCCACCGTCGGCCCGCTGTCGGGAACCTCCGCCGTATCCGGCTGCGCGATCTCCACATCCTCGAGCTTTGTCCCCAGCGCCTCCGCCGCGATCTGGCACAACACCGTCTTCGAACCCTGGCCCATCTCGCAGCTCGACGCCAATACCCTCGCCTTGCCCTCCGCCGTCGCTTCCACCGCCACTTGAGACCTCAGATGGCGCTCACCGGAGCCCGTGAACCCCGCGCCATGCATAAACGCCGCGATGCCCATGCCCCGCCGGACATTCCCGTTGCCGTTCGTGACGGCAAACGTCCGCCGCTTCTCCTCCCAACGGCTTTCCGCGAGCGCCCTCTCGAGCAGCGCAGGCAGTTCCACGCGTTCCCGGATCACCTGCCCTGTTGCCGTCGTGTCGCCCTGGCGCAGGAAGTTCCGCCGGCGCAGTTCGGCCGGATCCATCCCGATCGTCTTCGCGATCCGGTCCATGTGCCGCTCCATGGCGAAGATGCTCTGCGGCGCGCCGAATCCGCGGAACGCGCCATGCGGCGGGTGGTTCGTCGCGACCGCGCGGCTGCTGATCCGCACGTTGTCGCAGCGGTATGGCCCGCCGGCGTGGATCGTTCCCCGCGACAGCACCACCGGGGAGAGCGTGCAGTAGGCGCCGCCATCCAGCGTGAAATCGATCTCCATCGCCGTCAGTGTGCCGTCCGGCGCCACGCCCGTTCTGTGCCGGGTCCGCGACGGATGACGCTTGGTCGTCGCAGCGATGTCCTCCGCCCGGTCATAGATGATCTTCACAGGACGCCGCGATTTCCACGCCAGCAGCGCGGCATGCGCCGCGATCATCGACGGATACTCCTCCTTGCCGCCGAAGCCGCCGCCCGTTTCGCATTGCACGACGCGGATCATCTCCTCCGGGAGCCCGAACACAGCAGCCAGCGCCCTCTGCACGTAGTACGGACACTGCATCGAACCCCACACCGTCACGCCCTCTCGAGGCGAAGCCACCGCCAGCACCCCCTGCGGCTCGATGTAGAGCTGCTCTTGCGCGCCGGTTTCGTACTCGCCTTCCACCACCCACTTCGCGCGCCGGAATCCCTCCTCGACATTCCCCTTGGCCACCGTGTACGACTTGAACGGGGCGCCGGCGTCTGCCCGCAGCGCCGCATCGATGCTGTACACCCCCGGCAGGCGTTCATACTCGACCTTCACGCGCCGCCGCGCCGACTCGGCCATGTGGCGGTCCTCGTGCGCGATCAGCAGAACCGGTTCTTCGGCGTGATTCACTACTTGGCCGGCCAGGCAAGGCTGATCGTCGGCGATCAACGGCACGACGTTCCTGCCCGGAATGTCCTCCGCCCTGACGATCACGCATTCGTCCCACTCGAACGCAGGGTCGAACCGGATCCGCTGAATCCGCCCCCGCGCGACGGTGCTGCGCACCGTCACCCCATAGAGCATCTCCGGCAGGGTGAGATCGTCCACGAATTGCGCGCGGCCGGTGACCTTGGCCGGAGCGTCTTTGCGCGGCGCGGACTCTCCCATCCATCCCACGCTCATGGGGAAGTTCTACCAGAACCTCATGCCGCGGGGAAGGGTCTTCCCGCTACCGGATCGGCGAATACGGCATCGCCCGGTAAATCGAGATTTGTATCCGGAGCGAGATCTGCCCGCCCTTGTCGATCGATTCCTTCCGCACCTTCGCCCATTCCGGGTCCGCGCCGAAAGCCGCCCAGGCCTTCTCCCGCGCGGCTAATGAATCGAATGGGATCACATAGGTCAGGCTTGGCCGGTCCGGTCCGAACATCGTCGTCGAGTAGAGAATCGGGTGCACGCCGGCTCGGTGAAAGATCTTGATTTCCGGTCCGGCGAACCTCTCGTGC
The DNA here is from genome assembly GCA_013388415.1 of Bryobacteraceae bacterium. Lineage (GTDB taxonomy): Bacteria > Acidobacteriota > Terriglobia > Bryobacterales > Bryobacteraceae > JACADU01. The sequence goes on along the minus strand of JACADU010000241.1, from coordinate 809 downwards.
AGCAGCGCAAGCTGCCTCCAGGTCGGCGAGTGGTAAACGCGCAGCTCGAAATAGCGCGGCGCCGCAAGCGGCTTCTCCAGCGGCTTGAATTCCGGCGAATATTGCGTCGCCTCCAGGAACCACGCGTTGCTGTTCTGATACGGAGGCTCCCCGCTCTCCCAGGCGTCGTGGGCCTGCTTGAACTGCTTGTCCGCGTGCAGCCGCGCCGCCACCCCCTTGAGCTGTTCGTACGATTCGCCAGCAATGATCAACGCCGCCTGCGGCATATGCGGCGCCATCACCGCCTCCATCACCAGCGCCGGCATTTTTTCCAGCCTTTCCAGCGCTGGAACCAGCCCCTTGGAGCAGAATTCGTGAAACCGCCCCGGCTGCGGTCCATTCTCCATGAAGAACTGCTCCATGACGTAATACTGTGACTTCTTTGGAGCCGCCCCCTGCGCGGACATCCCTGCCATCGTCAACATCGGCACTCCCTCCATGAACGACCGGCGATCGAGAATCATCGGCTACGAACATACCACCACCGGCGCCGCCCGTCAGTCTGTGGTGCGGCGGCGCCGCCTCGCTTCATGAGCTTCCGCGAGTGCGGCCAGTCGCCTTCCCCTTCGCCGATCCAACCGGGACTTGGTGATTCAAGCCAGACCTCCAAGCCGGCGACAGCCCGTTCCAGTGGCGCCGGCGGACGAAAGAGTGGATGGGGGTATAAAGACCGGCGCACTCCCATTGACACGGCTTCCTCGCCGGGCAAGGATCTACAATGAGAAAGCTCTTACTCCTATGAACTGCAAAAACTCCTTCGGCTCCGCGTC
>JACADU010000160.1 GCA_013388415.1 Bryobacteraceae bacterium | reverse complement strand
TGCACTTCGCGCGCGAGGCGCTCTCGGTCTCCGCCATCCCGGCGCGCGGCGGCGCAGAAGCGGATGAAGGCTTCAGGGTCCCAGGCGCCTCGAGCGGCGTAGCCTGCTGCCGCGGCGCGGGCGGCGAGCTCTTCGAAGACGGGGTGAGAGCCGGTCCGCTTGAACCAGTAGGCCGAGTTCCAATCGTCCGGTTCCTGCCGGTGAAGGATCGCGTGCCAGTAGCTGCCCTCGGGCGTGTGGAGCTCCTGCGAGATGGCGTGGGAGCGGCCGAAGCGGCCGCAATACAGCCACAGGCCAGCCAGCACGGGGGCGGGCGCGGAGAGTCCCTCCAGCGCGCGCTCGGCTTCCTCCACGCCCGCGGGCGCGCAGACCAGCGGCATCCTGCGCTCCGGCCACCCTGCCAGCGAGAGAACGCGCCGCACTTCCGGCGTTGCCCGCGCGGGTCCAGGTTCCATCCTCCCCATGTTCACATTTTCGCGGCGCCGCGCGGGCATCAAAACCATTTCCATGCAACCTTGTTTTGAGTAAGAATAGAATTCGACATGGCCCGATTCAGAATCCACCGGATGAAAGATCACCCGCGCCAGCACTTTCGGTGGGCGCCTCACCTCAGCGGGGTCGCGCAACTCAAGCCGCGCGACTATGAACTCGCCGGCGAAGTCGACGCTTTGAACTTCTATGACGCGTGGGCGATCCTGCGCGGCTCGTCCGCTGCGCTGGATATCGGCGATGCCCTTGAAACCGAGTCGGGAGAAGTCCGCATCTGTAAGTACGTGGGCTTCGAGGAGGCTCGCTGGGCGGCGCCGGAAGTGAAGACTGCTCCCGGCGATGATCCTATGGCCGGCAATGCCGCCTCATCAGCGGCGTGATGTGATTCGGGACTGCCTTGCGCCAGGACCGGTACGGTTCGCCCGCAACCCGGCGGGGTGTCCAATTATGGGTACAATGAAGGCGGCTGATTCGAAAAGGGCAAATGGACTCGCTTACCCCCGGCCACTGTAGTGGCCCCGGGCGCCCCAACGGGCACCGGGATTTTTACGCTCTGGTCAGTTATATCCCCGACCCGCTTGGAACCTACCTCAACAATCTCCGGGCGGACCTGATCAGTGGTTGCCGGCTCCGGTCGCACGTCACCCTGCTTCCTCCCCGGATGCTTCGCGCCGAATCCCCGCGGCTGGTGGAAGAGCTCGCCAGCAGGCTTAGCCGGCTGGCGCCCTTCGAGATCGCTCTCGGCGAGATCGAGGTCTTCGAGACGACGGGCGTCATCTACGTCGCCATCGAGCGCGGCTGGAAGCAGTTGCAGGAATTCCACTCGGTCCTCGAAGAGGGCATCTTCTGGTTCGAAGAGTACTATCCGTTCCACCCTCACCTGACGCTCGCACAAGGCGTCGAGGGTCAGGCGTTTGAGGCAACGCTCGATAGAGCCCGCGAATCCTGGAGCCGCTGCCCTTACTCCAGGACATTTCTGGTTGAGGACTTGACCTTCGTGAGGAACGTGGATCCCAACCGCTGGGACACGATCAGCGAGCACAGGCTCGTGCGTGGCGGTGGCGGAGCTATTCCGCCGGGAACAGAGAAATCTGCGCCGATTCCCGCCGGGGTGGGCGAGCCTTTTTCGCCCCAACAACCCCCAACACGTTGACCGCCCTCAGCGCTTGGCGCGGCACGAACAGCCGCTGGGCGTTGCCCGCCGTTTCCGGCGGAGCGACCGAGTAACCGGCGGAATCGAGCAGAAGCAAATTGGAAGGAACCACGCCTTCCAGACGGTCCCCATCGCGAAAGATCAGCTCGACCCAGAGACCCGCGGTCTTTGGTCTGGCCAGGAATTCCCGGCGTTCGCCGAGCACGATCTTGCCTTCCCAATCTCTTACAAATGAAAGAACTTTTATCTGTTCGTAAGGAACGATCGTGACTTGCCCGTCGAGGCTCAAAAGTTCGACGCCGGTAGGACACGTCATGGCCTGCGGGTTCACAAAACCCTTCACCTGGGCCCGGTCGAACCGGTCGATGACGACTTTCTTGGTGGTCGAAGCGCCCAAAAGCGGAACTCCAAGGCCCGCGCGGAGGCGCGGTCGAGTACCCTTTTCTTTCAAACAATTACGGAAGTATTGTATCATTGCAGCGATGGCGAATCTGGCTCAGGTAGCCGCCGCGGTGGAGGGATTTTTGTCCTTCTGCCGGATTGAGAAGGGTCTATCCGCCCATTCGCTCTCGGCCTATGCGCTGGATTTGCGGAGCCTGGTGGATTGGTGCCAGCAGGCTGGCATCGAGCAAGTCCCTTCTACTGAAGAACTTCGCCGCTACCTTGACGCGCTTGCGGGCCGCCGCCTCGCGCCGCGCTCCGTGGCGCGTCATCTCACGACATTGCGAAACTTCTGCCGGTATCTCTTGCGCGAAGGGCTGATTGCGGAAGATCCATCCACGCTTCTGAAGAGCCCGCGGCAATGGCAGACATTGCCGCGGTACCTGACGGGACAGCAGGTGGGAGGGCTTCTGGAAGCGCCTGACACCGGAAAGCCCACGGGAATGCGGGATCTCGCCATGATCGAGTTGTTGTACGCCTGCGGGCTGCGAGTGAGCGAACTCTGCGCGCTGAAGCTGGCCGACGTGAATCTCGATCTTGGTTTTCTTCGAGTGACGGGCAAAGGGGAGAAGCAGAGGCTGGTCCCGATTGGCTCGAAAGCGCAACAGGCGCTGCGGAACTACCTGGAGTCTGCCCGCCCGGCGTTGCTGAAGAGGCGCGCGAGCGGATCTCTTTTCGTCACGGCCCGGGGCGGGCCGCTGACCCGGCAAGGGTTCTGGAAACTTTTGAAACTGAACGGCTTGAAGGCGGGAGTCAGAGGGAACCTTTCTCCGCACGTGCTCCGGCACTCCTTCGCCACGCATCTTCTCGAGGGCGGCGCCGACCTGCGCAGCGTCCAAACGCTTCTTGGTCATGCCGACATCGCGACGACTCAAATCTACACGCATGTCGCGCGGTCCCGCCTTCGTACGACAGTGGACCAATTCCATCCCCGGGGCGGGGGAGCCGCGCCGGGCTCCTCCGCGTAAACGAGGTCCGGAATCAAGCAGCCATGAGCGACTACATGTTCAACCTGGAAAGCCACCTGAGCCCGGAGCAGAACTCCGTCCTCAGCGCGGTGACTACCGCCGCAGCCGGTCTGGGCGTCAGTCTCTTCCTTACCGGCGGCGCGATGCGCGACATGCTCGGCGGCTTCGCCATCCGCGATCTCGACTTCTCGGTTGAGGGACCGGCGTTGAAGCTGGCAAAGGATGTCGTCAAGAAGAACCACGCCGAGATCCTGTCGACCGACGAGCACCGCAAGTCGGCGGAACTGCGCTTCCCCAACGGCGTTTTGTGCGAGATCGCCATGGCCAGAGTGGAGAAGTACGGCAAACCTGGGGCGAAACCGCAGGTGACGCCCGCAACCATTCACGAGGATCTGCGCGGCAGGGATTTCACGATCAACGCGATTGCGCTCTCGTTGAACCGGGCGTCGCGCGGCTTGATGATCGATCCCACCAACGGCGCGGCGGACCTCGAGCGGCGGGAATTGCGGGCGACGTCGAACTACACAATGTACGACGATCCGGTCCGGTTGCTCCGCCTGCTCCGGTTCAAGGCGCGGTTTGGTTTCACAATCGAGGAGCGAACGCTTTCGCAATTCAGGAACGCCAGAGAGGCGGGAATGGAGAAGTACATCCAGCCGCGGGCGCTGTTTCAGGAATTGCATCAGATCGCCATCGAGGCGAATCCGCTCGACGTGCTGACGGCGCTTGAGGAAGAGGGTCTGCTGGGTCTGTTTGTGCCGGGACTCGGCGGCGCCAAGCTGAATGCCGCGGCGTTCCAGAAGGTCGCCAAGGCCAAGGCGATGATCCCATTCGGCGCTCCATTCCCCACCGACTGGTACGCCATCTCGATGTACTGCCTCACGCAACAGCTAAGCGCCAAGGAACGCAGCGCGCTGATCGCCAACACGAAGATGTCGAAAAGCGAGGCGGATCCCTGGCAGAAGCTGGAAGCGCGTTCCAAGAAACTGGAGACGGCATTGAAATCGGCCAGGCTCTCCAAGGCGAGCCAGGTGTACGCGTTGTTGCAGAAGGCTCCCGGCGAGGAGATCCTGCTGCTGCATTTGAAGAGCCAGCATCGGCTGGTGCAGGACCGGATCAAGAATTACCTGACCAAGTACCTGCCGACAGCGCTCGAGGTGACCGATGCCGAGGTCACCGAAGCGAGCGGGATCGAGCCGGGCAGTCCGAAGTTCGCGAAGGCGCGCGAGGACCGCATCCATGCGCGTCTCGACGGGCGCGTTCGCAAGCCTGCGCCGCCTCCGGAACCCGAGCCGGCTCCTCAGGCTCCGATGAGAGGCACGCTGCTGAGGACCTCCCGATTCAATTGACCAAGCCCGCCGGCTGTGCCTGATATGATCCTCGTCATCGAGGATCATTTATGAAGCGACGCTCTTTTCTGATGACGCCAGGCCTGTTTCCGGCCGCGGCGGCGGTTTCCTGGGCGGGGGCGAACGATCGCGTTCAGGTAGGCATCGTCGGAGTCCGTGGACGCGGCAACGACCACATCAAGTTCCTGGCCAGGATCCCGGGCGCGCGTGTCGCCGCCGTTTGCGATATCGACCAGTCGAACCTGGAGCGCGCGCAGGCCAACGCAGAAAAACTGGGCCAACCCAAGCCGGCGGGCTTCGCCGACATGCGGAGACTGTTCGAAGACAAGTCGATCGACGCGGTAGCGGTCGCCAATCCCAACCACTGGCATGCGCTCACCACCATCTGGGCCATCCGGGCGGGCAAGGACGTTTACGTGGAGAAGCCCGCCTCTCACAACATCCGGGAGGGCCGCCAGATGGTGGAAGCCGCCCGCAAATACCAGCGGATTGTCCAGGTGGGCATGCAGTCGCGGACGACGCCACACAAGATCAAGGCCATTCGACTGTTGCGGGAAGGCGTGATCGGGGAGGTTTACATGGCCAAGGGTCTCTGCTTCAAACGCCGGTTAACGATCGGCAAAACGCCCGACGGTCCAGTGCCCGCAGGAGTCGATTACGATGCCTGGCTGGGACCGGCGCCCAAACGCCCATTCAACCCGAACCGGTTCCACTACACGTGGCACTGGTTCTGGGATTACGGCAACGGCGACATCGGAAACCAGGGCGTGCACGAGATGGACATCTGCCGGTGGGGCTTGGGCCTGTCCTCGCATCCGCGAAAGGTCACGTCGACGGGAGCCAAGTTCGTCTACGACGACGATCAGGAGACGCCGAACACGCAGCACGCGATTTTCGATTACGGCAAGGTCCAGGTGCATTTCGAGGTGCGCGGGCTGATCACGAATTCCGAGGGCTCCGTGACGTTCGACGGCAACACGATCGGAAACATCTTCTACGGTTCGAACGGCTACATGTGCGTCGACAGCAGGGGCTTCCAGGTTTATACGGGAGAAAAACACACCCTGGCGATGGAGGAGAAGGCGCAGGGTGTCATCTGGGACACTCAGCCACACTTTGAGAACTTCCTCGCCGCGGTTCGCAGCAGGAAGCACGAGGATCTTGCCGGAGACATCCTGGAGGGCCATCTTTCGACGTCGATGTGCCACCTGGCGAACATCAGCTACCGGACGGGACGGGCGCTCAGCTTCGACGGCGCGGCCGAGAATTTCGGCGCCGATGCAGAGGCGAATGCGCTGCTGACGCGAAGCTACCGCCCTCCCTACACCATCCCCGATCCCCTCTAGCCAGAAAAAGTGACAGGCACTTTAATCTGGCTTTAATCAAATGGAGCGGACGTGCATCTGGACGAGGTCGTCGATGCGCATGGTCTCCTTGACCACGAAGGGCTCGCCGTACTTGACGCCGATGAGGTTGCCGTAGAACCGGGCGATGGAGCGCAGGCGGTCGGTGATCTCAGCCTGATTTGGGAAGAGTCCGGAGGCGGAGGGCTGCTCCCCGTATTGGGATTCGTAGGCGAAAAGCGACTCCATGCGCCGGTCGAAGTACGGGGAGATGTCGACGACAAAAGACGGGGTCACGTTTGCATAGAGAGAGGAGTAAACCACCTTAAAGGGGCGGTGAGGCGGCGCCTGGTCGTCGAGTTTGGCGAGACCGGAAAGGAAGCAGGCTTCGTAACCGAGTGTGGACGTGACGTAGTGGTCGGGGTGGCGCCCATCCCAATAGGGGAGGATGACGACTCTGGGTTTCAGGCGGCGGATGACGCCTGCGAGCGTCATGCGGAAGGCGACGTTGTTTTCCAGCCGCGCGTCGGGCATCTGGAGGTTCTCGCGGAAGGAGAGGCGGAGGATTTCCGCGGCGCGGCAGGATTCCTGAATGCGGATCTCCGGCGTGCCGCGGGTGCCCATGTCGCCGGCGGTCAGGTCGAGGGCGCCGGTGAGATAGCCCATCTCCGACATCTTGAGGAGAGTGCCACCGCAGGTCTGCTCGGTGTCGTCAGGGTGAGCGGCGATGGAGAGGACGTCGAGCGCGGGGGCGTTTTCGAGATCAAGGGCGGGCGGGTAGAACATCGGAATCACCAGTAGAGGTCGCGGCGGAGGCGGTAGCGCTCGCGCGTCTTGAACAGCATGATGAGCAGCACGCCGGCGAGGAATCCGCCAATGTGGGCGAAGAAGGCGACGCCGCCGCGATTCGCGATCTGCGCCACGCCGCCGAGGCCTGAGATGAACTGGATGGCGAACCAGTAGAGCAGGACGACGTAGGCTGGCAGGTCAAAGGTGAAGAGAATGATGAACCAGCCGGCGAGGACGATGCGCGAGTGGGGGAACTTGACCATGTAGGCGCCCATCACTCCGGCGATGGCGCCGCTGGCGCCGACCATGGGGATGCGCGAGTCGGGCGCCATGGCATACTGCGCGAGCGCGGCGGCGACGCCGCAGGAGAAGTAAAACAGCAGGAACTTCCCATGGCCGAGGATGTCCTCGACGTTGTCGCCGTAAACCCACAGGAAGAGCATGTTGCCGAGCAGGTGCATCCAGCCGCCGTGCAAAAACATGGAGGTGAAGACCGACATCCAGTTGAAGCGCTCGGGGACGAGCCCGAAAACGGCGATGAAATCGTTGCGGGTGAAGGTGTCGAGAGAGAGTTCGAACAGGAACGCCAGGACGTTGACGACAATCAGGCCGACGACCACCAGCGGGGCCGAGTAACTGCGCTGGGAATCGTGGATCGGGATGACCATGTCGCGGCTCGTGTGTTGCGCGTGTCTCAGACGCGATGCGGGGCAAGGTCGTCGAGAGAGCGCCTGTTGTTCGACTCCATCAGGCGGCGGGCCTCGGCCTCCGAAGCGAGATGGCCGCGTGCGCCGAGCGCCGTGCAGTTGAGCGCCGCCATCGCGTTGGAGAACTCAAGAGATTCCGCCAGAGAAAAGCCTTTGACTAGAGCGTAGCAAAAGGCTCCGTGGAAAACGTCGCCGGCGCCGGTCGTATCGATGCAGTTGACGACGAAGGCGGGCGAGTAGTGGAACTTGCCGCCGCAGCGGGCGAGCGCCCCGTGGGCTCCGAGGGTCATGGCGGCGACGCGCATGCCGTAGGTTTCCTGAAGCGTGGCCAGCGCCTCGAGCGGATCGGACTTGCCGGTCCAGCGTTCGGGGAATTCGCTGGAAGTGATGAGATAGTCGACGTTCGGCAGCACATGTTCGAAGCCCTTGTAAATGGTGTCGACGTCGACGGTCACCGGGATTCCGTTGCGGCGGGCGATGCGGGCGGCGTGCGCGACAGCGGGCGTGTCGTGGCCGTCGATATGGAGCAGCGAAGCGCAGGTGATCTGGTCTTCGGAGATTTCGTCAGGGGTGATTTCCAGGCAGTGCGGGCGGGACCAGAAGACAGTGCGCTCGCCGGTGGACTGATCGATGAGAATGTAAGCCGACTGGTTGGGGCAGCCTCGACGCATCTGGACGTGGTCGAGATTCACGCCGGTGGAGCGGAGACTTTCGATCTGGACCCTTCCGCGTTCGTCATCGCCGATGGTCCCAATGTACTTGGCGCGCAGCCCGAGGGAGGCGCAGCAGACGATGGCGCTCGCCACCTGCCCTCCGGGGCTGAGGACCTCGCGGATGAAGGGCACTTTGCCGCCGTAGGCGGGGAAATGCGGGATGAGAATCATTGTGTCGGTGGCGTTGAGGCCGACGCCGACGACGTCGAAGGGTTTCATTTGCGGACTGCCTGGTGGAGAAAATCGAGCATGGCGCGGAATGTCGGGTCGCCATCCTTGACGATACTTAAGATCTCGGTGATATGGGTTTCACCGGGGATGTGGACGAGTGTCGAGGGGCGCATGAGAGCGCGGATGGCCTCGTGAAAGTCACGTGCTTGCTCGGGGAGGCTGGGGTAATCGAACTGGCAGTAGGTGAGAAGGAAGGGCGGCGCCTCCGCGGTGAGCTGATGGCGCGGCGAGGCGGCGCGGAGCGTATCGGGATCGCGGCCGAAGACGTGACCGGCGGCGCGGCCGGCGAGGCCTGTCAGGTCGTAGACTCCGCTGAGGCCGATGACCCCACGCAAGCGGTCCGGGGCGGCGTTGTGCGCATTCAGCCATCGCGGGTCGGTGGCGAGGAGAGCGGCGAGGTGGGCGCCTGCCGAATGGCCGGCGGCGGCGACACGTTTGGGGTCGCCCCCGTAGCGGCCGATGTTACGGAGCGTCCACGCGACGGCTGCCGCGGCGTCTTCAATTTGGGCGGGGTGCGTGTACTTGGGCGAGAGCCGGTAGCTTGGCACGACCACCACGAAGCCTTCGCGGGCGAAGCGGTTGGCGAGGAAGGGGTATTGCGCGCGGTCGCCGCGGACCCAGGCGCCTCCGTGAATGAAGATGAGGACAGGGGCGTTTCTGACTCCTTCGCGGCGGTAAACATCGAGGGCCTGCTTGGCGGGCTCAACCGGTTCTGCGACGTAAGGAATGTCCTTGACCGCGGTGATTCCGGGGTCAAGCTCCTGCGAGGGAAGCCTGGGCGCCTGGGCTGGCGCGGCGAAGGAGACAGCGATCGCCAGCGCTGGAACGAGGAGCCGCATCTACTTTTGCGGCAGCTCGTAAACGTAGATCGTGTAGGGGTGCCGGTGGGACTCGAACTTCTCGACGCGGGCGGGCTTCCAGCCCTTGATTTTGAACTCGAGCGACACCACTCGCGCGCCGGGCTTGAGCTCCTTTTCGAGCTTTGGGCGGAGCTGCTCGTTGGCCTCGGTCATGAGGTATAGGGCGACGACCTGCGCGGGACTGACGTCGACCTGCATCATGTCTCCTTCGAGGATGCGGATCTGGTCCTGGAGTCCCTGCGCCTCGACCGAGGCGCGGGCGCGCTTGACGAGCGTTGGAGAAAGCTCGACGCCGACCGCCTTGGCTCCGAAGCGCTGCGCGGCGGAAAAGAGGATGCGGCCATCGCCGCAGCCGAGATCGAAAAGGGTTTCGCCGGGTTTGAGGCGCGCGGCTTCGAGCATCCTGTCCACGACAGGCTGGGGTGAAGAGACGTAAGGAGCGAGCTTCTGTGCGGCACGGGGGGGCTCGGCTGCCGATACCGCCGCGGACAGCGCCAGGCAGCAGACGAGCGGCAGGGTGCGGCTTGTTGACTTAGCGGACCGCAACAGCATATTCACCCCCAAGAGCGGCATTCGCGCTCGAGCGCTTTCCTGCTTTCCATCTTACAATCCGGCCGACCATCTCACTGACCGCGAACCAGAGATCGCGCGGGCGGCTGATCGTATACTCCTGGCCCTTGAAGAAACGGACAGCCTGGCCGATGGTGTCGCGCCATGGATTCTGGTTCGGGTTGAGGTTGTAGTTCAGGTAGAAGATCGGGCCGCTCGGCTCTCCAACGACCTTCAGGCTTTCGGCCGGAAGATTGCCATCGAGCATGACTTTGGGTCCGGCGATGATGACCGCGTCGGGCGTGGCTTCGCCGCCGCCCTTCAGTTCGTTTCGCAGGAGATCGCCCAGGAATTCGCCTTCGCTGTTCTTTTGCTTCAGCTTGTCGATGCCGACCCGGCCGAGTTGGAGACTCTTCAGAGCTTCGCCCACAGCCGGGAAGTCGATCTGATCACTGGTCGGCTGGCGGTAGAGGACCTTTTGCTCCTGAAGATTGAACGCCACAAGCGAAACCTTGCTGATCCGGGGATCGCGCTGAATCGTGCGGAGGATCGAAACGAGAGCGGAGGTGTCGGCAGGCTGGAGGCTGGAGGCGAGCGCGTTCTGCGGGGCAAAATTGACGAGCACTTTCACATTCAGCGACTGGTCGCCTCCGGGCTTGTTGGCCGGGGGGTCCGCCATGAACTGCTCGGGCTCGACGGCCGCGATTTCGCCGGGCTTCAGCTCGAGGTCGAGTTCCTTGTCTTTGACAGGCAACTCGGCGACCGCATCCCAGAAGAATGCGCAGACGCGCTCCGTCCTGTCACGCATCAGCCAATCCACCTTGTACTTACCTTCGCCAATGTCGAATGCGCCCTGGAGATACGCATCGCCCTTGGCGTCTTCCTCTATGGATGGGACGCGGATCTTCTGGGTGAAGTATACAGGATCTTTTTCGGAATCATCGGCGGTGACCCGGAAGATGATGGTGAGCAGGTTCTCCGACCCGGCCAATTCGCGCATGGGAACGGTGATGTCGAAAGTGCCGTGGAAGCGCAAGTCGAAGCCAAGCAACGGCTTATTGGGGGAGACGACGCAGGGGAGGTCTTTCCGTGGCTCACGCGCTTCCAGCACGGCCAAGTCCGTGCCGATGAGCGAAGGGGGAGCGCCGGACTGGCCCCTGATGATTGTCTGCGCAGGCGCGGATGGAAGCATGCAGACAGCGAAAGCTACTCCGAGGAGCCGGGCAATGGAGAGATAGAGAGAATCAGTTCGCCTGCGAGTCATCATTTGTCGCACGGCAGTATTTCCTTGTCAATTTTGAGGGCGCCGCCCCCCGCCGTACCCGGACGGGACGAGCCCAAGGCTCTACCGCTATAGATGGATCATCCATCAAATGAGGCGCAAGATCAACTCCCCCCGAAGCGGGCCGAATCACGCGCCACTGGTCGACGGGAAGCGGAATAGCCGGAATCGGGGATAGCCGGAAGCGGGCGGAGGTGGAATGCTGGAATCTGAGCCGAGATGAGAAGACAGACGCACGCCGCGCTGGCCAAGCCGGTCACGCCCCGGACGATCGGAAGAGTGCTGGTGGGCGGTTTCGGGCTGGTGATTCTGTTGCTGCTGGCGGCCGGCCTGCTGGGTGTGCGGAACATCGGCTCCATCAGGGCGACATCGGCCCAGTTGATGGAGGAGCAGGTCCGTATTTCGCGATTGCTCGATGCGGTGCTGCGGCAGCAACGGGCGATCAATGCCATCTACGCCGGCTTCGCGCGGTCGCCGGAGGAGTTCGACCGGGGCGCGCTGCTGGACCAACTGGAAGCCAGCGACCGCGGCATCGAGAGAATCGCGGAGGCGGCGGCGGATGAACCCGAGCAGGTCATCTGGCGGGACCTTTATTTCGCAGTGACGGCTTTTTCGGGCGAGGCACGGCGGACGATCGACGTGCCGGAGCGGCAAACGAGGCTGTTGCAGCGGCTGCTGGGCGCTCATCAAACGGTGCTCAGGCTGGTGGACCGCCTGGTTGGGGTTCAGGCTGCGCGTTCGCTCAGGCTCAAGGGCCAGATTGAAGACGTGAGCGCAAGGCTGCTGAGGGAGACCGCGGTGCTGCTGGGCGCCGGGCTCGCGCTGGCGATCGTATTCGCTCTGATCACCTTCCGGCTCACGGTCAAGTTGATTGGGCAATTGGAATGGCAGACGGGCGAGTTGAGCCGCGTCTCCTGGCACCTGCTCGAGAAACAGGAGACCACGGCGCGCCGGTTCTCGCACGAATTGCACGACGAACTCGGACAGACGCTGACGGCGCTGAAAGCGAATCTGGTGTCGCTGGGGCAGAGGGAGAACAGCGAAGGACGCGCAGTGATGGAAGATTGCCTGTCGCTCACCGACGGCGCGATCAAGAACGTGAGGGAGTTGTCCCAACTCCTGCGCCCGACCATCCTGGACGATTTCGGGTTGGAGGCCGGGCTGCGCTGGCTGTGCGACCGGTTTCAAACGAGAACTGGGATCAAAGTGAGCTTTGAGTCGAGTCTGAGCGGACGGCTGACGGACGAATTGGAGACGCACATCTTCCGCATCGCGCAGGAGGCGCTGACGAACGTTGCGCGGCACTCCAAGGCGGCGGGAGTGGAAGTGAAACTGAGCAGCGCGGACGGGCATGTGAGGCTGGTGATCGCCGACAACGGGCGGGGCTTTGAACCGCGGACGGGCGCGGGCGGCGGATTGGGGATGGTGGGGATGAGGGCGAGGGCAAGAAGCGCTGGTGGAGAATTGAAAGTGGAGACAGCGGCCGGCAAGGGCGTGCGAATTGAGGTGAGGATTCCTTACCGCGCGCGCAAGGAGTCAGAACGATGAGCGGTGGCGCGAAGAAGATCCGGATTATGCTGGCCGACGATCATTCCGTCGTACGGCAGGGCTTCAGGCGGATTCTGGAGACGCAGCCGGACATGGAGATCGTCGGCGAGGCTTCCAACGGCCGGGAGGCGGTGCAACTGGCGGCGGAGCTGAAGCCGGATCTGGTGGTGATGGATGTGGCGATGCCGGAGTTGAACGGCATTGAGGCGACGCGGCGGCTGAGCGAGGCGAGCGACAGAACGCGGGTGCTGGCGCTTTCGATGCACAAGGACGCGGTGTACGTGCGCGAGATCCTGCGCGCAGGGGCAAGGGGGTACTTGCTGAAAGACGCGTTCGATAGCGACCTTGTCAGCGCCGTCCGCGCGGTGGCGCGGGGCGAAGGATATCTTTCGCCGGCGGTGTCCGAGGCCGTCCTGGCGGATTACAGGCAGCACGTCACCGATCCGATCGACCTGCTGTCGTCACGCGAGCGGGAGGTGCTCCAGATGATCGCCGAGGGCAAGACGAACAAGGAGATCGCGGGCGTGCTGAACCTCAGCGTGTATACGGTGGACGCGCACCGCAGCCGGATCATGGAGAAGCTGAACCTGCATTCTACCGGGGAACTGGTTCGGTTCGCAGTGCGCAAAGGGCTGATCGACTGATTCGTTTGATTCGACTGCGTTGCGTTTATTTCGAATAGGTGTTATCTTCGGGTAGGAGCGAGCAATGGACACGCCACACCAACCCGTCGTTCTGCCGGAGTCGGACGAAGCCCAGATTCGAGAACTGCATCGAATGCTTCAACTCGGTTCTCCCGCCTTGGTCGGGGCCGGCGGGGAGCGGCTTGAGCTACCGAATGCGGTCTACCGCCTGCTCAAGGAGATTGCGCGGAATATGCAATTGGGCCGCGCGATTGTCCTGATTCCGGAGAATCAGCAATTGACGACCCAGCGCGCCGCTGACCTTCTGGGCGTTTCCCGGCCACATCTGATCAAGTTGCTGGAGGCGGGCGAGTTGCCGTTTCACAAGGTAGGCAGTCACCGGCGTATCTACTTGAAGGATCTGATTGCTTACCAAAAGCGCCGCGATGTTGAGCGCAAGGCGGCACTTGACCGAATCGCGCGCGAGGCATTTGAGTCCGGCCTTTATGATCGAACTGGCATTCCTGAGGGTGGCGAAGACGAATGAGAGCCGACTACCGCGTCGTCCTGGACGCGTGCGTTCTCATCCCGATGCCGGTGGCGGATACGCTGCTGCGCATGGCGGAGGCGCCCCGCCTCTATCTTCCGAAATGGTCACAAACAATCATGGACGAGGTGACCCGGAACCTCATCTCAAAGTGGGACATGGCGCCTGAAAAGGCGATTCGCCGCGAGGATGAACTGCGGCGCCACTTCCCGCCGGCCTCCTTACAGCCCTGGGGGATCAACGTTGAGGCGCCTTCCACATTCCTCCGAGGGTTGTATGACCTCGATGCCGGTCTGTTCGTGAACAAGCTCCATGAACAAGCCGCGAGCATTCAAGTTCCGCTGCCGCGCCTTCTGCGCGCCCTCGCGAAGAACGTCCCGGGATTCGTCGAGTACTTCTGCGAGGAACAAGGGATCAGTCTGGCCGGCGAACAGGGCGGCGCATCGCGGTGAGTACGCGAGAGGTGCTGACCGTGCCCAGGCCAGGGTTTCCGGGGACTCGGCGCGTAGGATGTCCCACGTGCGCCCACGGTAGAATCGAGCAGCGGGACAGGCATGATGGTCTTCATCTCCTGCGGTGACGCCGCCAACCAGGTGACCGCATAGGCGTTCGGAAAGCTTGTCCATGGACTTCACCATGGTCCATTGACAGGATTCCAAAACGGCGGCTACCGCCCTGCGTGTGCGCGAGAGCAAGGGGAGGCCAAAGCAATGTGAGGGAGGCAGTGGTGGGCCTGACAGAACTCGAATCTGTGACCTCTACCGTGTCAAGGTTGAGCTTGGGAAGGCAAAGGTCTCCTGTTTTCAGTCAGATACGGGCCATGCGGCTCTTTCTGGAGTCCACTTGGAGTCCAAGTCCCTTGTTTTCATGGGCATGATGGACGCCGGATCGCGCCCATGATTGGGCAAACCGTTTCAGCGACATGGAAGGGTGGGCAGCATGGGCAGGATGTTTTCGTTGTCCTGTCCATGGTGTGCAGCATGTTGCATAGAGAAGATTCTCGATGCTCCTATATGAGCGGAGATCCTGCCCATCGTGTCAGAGCCAAGGGCTTGCCGAGTTGGGACGCCGCGGCCGCTGGCGAAGCGCCAGAGGCTGCGCTGGCGTAGACGACAGCAGCCGAGCTCATGAGTTGGGAGCCGAAGGAAGTTGATGCGAAAGCCGATACGATAGTGTGTTCGTCCGAATGCTTGAGGTAAGCACCTCCGCAGGCTCGGTACACGATTAAGATGGAGAGGGAGCGTTAACTAGAGATGTCGGGCGCAGATGACCAGGGACGGCGATTGCAGTTCCGCTTTTCGCGGACCGGCGATGCCAAACCCGCTGTTCCCGCCTCTGTTCTAATCCAAACGCTGGAAGGTGCGCAACGGGCCATCTGGCTGATCGCACTGGCGAAAGAGCAGAAGGACATCAAGAGCAGGGCCCGTATTCCGTCCGAAATCGAGCAGCGTTACCAGTTGAAGTGCGAGGTCCCTCAGCCTGGAAGCTACGTCCTCCCTGCCTTCGTCGAATCTGTCCAGCCGCAACTGGCAACGATAGACCAAGTGAACGAGGTTCTCAGTACGTTCGACGGCGTTGCCGCAGCACTCCAGTCCCAGCAGCGCGACGTGGTGGCGTCCTACCTTCCAGACACCGCCATCCGAAAACGGGTTGTGGACGCATTTCAGCAATTGGCTCCCAAACCGGGAAGCGGGTGGAGGCTGGATCTCTCGCGTAATGGCACTACGGTTCGGATGGATGATCACTGGCAACGGCTGGTGCGCAAGATGTATACTCCGACTGAAATCGAGCCCTACCGGGAGACGGTCAATGGTGAGTTGATCGAGATCAACTTTGCGGACCGGCAGATAACGATTCTGCCGATAGGGTCAAATCGGCAGCTCAAGGTGACCTACCAGGATCCGATGGAGGATCTTCTCCTCGAAAATAGGAAATCGACGATTCAGATAACGGGCAGAGTTTCGCGTGATGAGAATGGCGAGATAAAGAATATGTTCGATTTGGAGTCAATTGGGCCGCTCGATCTGTCGCCGCTTGAAGTAAGCGAGGTGGAGTTTGAAGGCGTTAGGTTGCGATTCAAAGAGACCATGCGCCTGCAACCGCGCCTCAACGACGATAATCCGCAGTTCGTCAGCGTCGAAGAACCTCGACTTGGGTTGGATGCTTTCGCAGGCACCGTGAGTGACTTGTTAGATGAGGTGGCAGAGGATCTTGTGGTCGTCTGGAAGCACTACGCGAAGGCGCCTGACTCGGACCTTTCCCCCAAAGCACTGGACCTGAAACACCGCCTACTTGCCGTCATGGAAGAGGTTCCACTTGCCGGTTAGAGCCAAGCGGGACGTTGAGGCCGCTCTGAAGAAGAAAGGTTTTCAGCAAGACGGCGGTGACCATCACTGGTTCTTCTACTGGACGTCCGATGGGAAGAAGACGACGGTGCGCACCAAAACTAGTCACGGCAGTACGAAGGACCTTGGAGATGGCCTATTGAAAGAGATGGCCAGGCAGGTCCGGATCTCGAAGGTCCAGTTCCTTGAACTGATCGATTGTCCCATGACCCGCGACCAATACCAGCAATTGCTTCAGGATGGCGATTACATCTGAAGAACTCGCCAGAGTTCGGATTTGCAATGAGAGTAATTGACCTTACTCGTGTCGGTTTCTGAACTTCTCTGTTGACGACTGAAGCCGAGCGATGATATCCAGGACTTGAACGCTCGCACGGCGTTCCCCAGAGGCGCGGGCCTCTCGAATCTTCCGCATCTCCTCCAGAGCGCCGGGACGCTCGTGAATCTCCTTCCCACAGACTCTGTACTCTACGTGTGCCTTCCCGAATGAACGCGACCATCCCCGTCTACCGCGCCGATGGCCGGCTGTATGACAACGTCACTCAGCGTGGCCTCGCCCGGCTGCAGGCGGCGGGACTAATCGCCCGGGTTGTGCAACATCGAAAGGATCGTTCGAAGAAGCCGATTTATTACCCTCCCAAAATCAACGACATGAGGATCCCGCCCAATGCACCAGCGGAACACGAGATCGGCTTCTTCATGCCTCGTTGTGCCTCGGGGGTCACCCAAAACCGGCCAATGAGGGACGTCTGAAAACCGGCCAACGAAACTGAGCGGGACATTGACCGCGACGAGTATCCTTCGTCGCTGTGAGCAATGTCTTGAGCGAAGAGAAGAAACAGCAAATCATCGCGCTGGGCCGCCTGGGCTGGCCGCTGCGGCGCATCCAAAAGGAAACGGGAGTCCGCCGGGAAACAGCCGCGGCCTATCTCAAAGCCGCCGGCTTGGCCGTGCGTCCGCCCGGCGCCTGGGGCCGCCGCCCGCCGTCAAAACCGGCCAATGAGGTGACCCCCGACTCCGGTCCGGCCGCAACGCCAGAACACGAGCCCGCCCTCTCGCCGGATACAAAACCGGCCAACGAGGTGACCCCCGACTTTGGCGCGGCTTCCGAGGCCAGCCACAGCCCCACGGCCAGCGCCTGCGAGCCTTACCGCGACTTCATCGAGCTCTCGCTCGGCAAGGGCCGCAACGCCAAGGCCATCTATCAGGACCTGGTCGACGACCACGGCTTGCGCGCCTCCTATCAGAGCGTCAAGCGCTTCGTCGGCAAGCTGCGCGGCAGCGCCGCCGCGGAAGCCTGCTCCGTCATCGTCACGCCGCCCGGCGAAGAGCTCCAGGTCGACTACGGCACGGGCCCGATGGTCCGCGATCCGCACACCGGCCGCTACCGCCGCACGCGGATGTTTGTGCTCACTCTCGGCTACAGCCGCAAGGCCGTGCACCTGCTCGCCTTCACGTCGAGCACGCAAACCTGGGTCGAACTCCACCAGCAGGCCTTGCGCCGTCTGGGCGGAGCGACCCGCACCGTCGTGCTCGATAACCTCCGCGAGGGCGTTCTCCAGCCCGACATCTATGACCCTTCTCTGAACCCGCTCTACCGCGACATGCTGGCGCACTATGGCGCCGTTGCCCTGCCTTGCCGCACTGGAGACCCGGATCGAAAAGGCAAAGTGGAACGAAGCGTCGGACATGCCAAAAACACACCGCTGAAAGGACTGCGCTTCGAGAGTCTCGATGAGGCTCAATCCTACCTCGACCGCTGGGAGCGCAACTGGGCCGACACACGCATCCACGGCACCACCAAACGCCAGGTGGCTGTCATGTTTGCCGAAGAGAAACCGGCGCTCGTGGAACTGCCCGTCGAGCCCTTTCGCGTTTACCAGTTCGCTCCGCGCAAGGTAAACCTCGACGGCTGCGTCGAAGTCGGCGCGGCCTACTACAGCGTGCCGCCCGGCTGGATCGGCCGGCAGGTGCGGGCTCAATGGGATCACGAGTGGGTGCGGCTGCTGGATCCGCGTACCGGCCAACTGCTGCGCGAGCACCGCGTCCAGGCGCGCGGACAACACCGCATCGCCGAACAGGACAAGCCGGACAGAACGCCGCTGTCCACGCAGCAACTGCTGGCCCGCTGCGGCAAGGCCGGTCCGCAACTCGGCGCGCTGGCCGAACAGATGTACCGCGCCCAAGGTGTGGTGGCCATCCGCCGCATCCAGGGTCTGCTTGCTTTGGCCCGCAAGCATGGCTCAGCGCTCGCTGACGACGCCTGCTCCGCCGCCCTGGAAATCGGCCTTCCGGACAACCCTCTGCGCTTTGTCCGCCGCTGGCTCGAACGCCGGCCGCAACTCACTCTGCGCCAGGTGGACCCCATCATCCGCCAGCTCACTCTCTACCGCGACCTCATCGACAACCAGACCCAGGAGAACCCCGAATGAACCTCAACGAACTCCAACGATCGCTGCGCCAACTCCGCCTCGGCGGCATGGCCAGCGTGCTCGAAACCCGTCTCCGGCAGGCTCAGGCCGAGCCGATGGCGCCCATCGATCTCATCTCGTGCCTGATCTCCGACGAGCTGACCCGCCGCTCGGACCGCCTGCTGGAGCGGCGCCGCAAACTCGCCGCCTTCCGCGATCCGCACAAGAACCTCGACAACTTCGACTTCGCCTTCAACCCGAAGATGAACCGCAGTCTTGTCTTCGACCTCGCCACCGGCGCTTTCATCGGCCGCCACGAAGACGCTCTCTTCCTCGG
>JACADU010000159.1 GCA_013388415.1 Bryobacteraceae bacterium | reverse complement strand
GTCCACTGCAACTCGGGCCGTCCTGACCTGTGGGTGATCCCGCCCGGCGACTGAGAGGGCCCGGCTAATCCACCCTTTCGGCGATGGCGCGAACCAGAGGGACGCGCTTCAAGTCCCAGTCGGCGACGTCCTCCACCTCTTCATACCGGTGGATTTTGAAGCCTTGCAGCAGGCGTTTCAACTCGCCCTGCTCGTACTCGAATGGCAGGCCCTTCCCGGCCTTCCGGCCGGCCTCAACCACCAGCAAGCCGCCCTGCTTCAGCGCCTCGCGCACCCGGCGGACGCTCCGCTTCTCCATGGCATAGATGATGGCGACCATGTCCCACTGCTCACGGCCGAAGTCGAACTCTTCGTCGCCGCTGAGAACAGCCTCCAGCGGCAAACGGAGCTTGCGGGCGGCCGACCGGGCCTGATCGAGACCCACTTTCGAAACGTCGAAGCCGGTCACCTGCCAGCCCCGCCTTGCGAGGTAGATCGCATTTCTGCCCTGACCCATGCCCACATCCAGAGCCTGCCCGGGCGGACGCATCGCCGCGGCTTCGACCAGCAGCCTGTTCGGCTCGGGGTTGAACCGCGGCCCTTCGGCGTAGATCCGGTCGTAGAACTCGCCCTCTTGGCGGGCGAGTTCGCGTTTCAGGCGCAGAATCGCCGCATCGGCATCGCTCGGGCGCAGCCCGTCCTTCAGCAATTGATCCCGATAGCGGTCGAGCGGCTCTTCCGTGGTGGCCCAGGCGGCGCCTTGAGTCCGCTCCCACTCCCAGTAGCTCTGGAGTTCGGTCTTTTGCGGCTTCGGCGCCGTACAGCCGGCCGCGAGCGCCGCGGATCCAATCAGCAGATCTCTTCGCCGCACAGGAAATCCCGCGCTCCGCTCCAAATCTCGTCGAACGCGCTCATCAGCTCATGGTCGCTGTCGACTTCGCAGAGAATGGCCGAGGTCCGGGTCCGCACGTAGGCGCGAGATACCTCCACCGGAACGACGTCGTCCTTTACGCCGTGGAAGATGAGCGTCGGCTGGAGAACCGCCGGCTCGTCCTCGTAGTTCATCGCGTCCTCCATCAGGCGCCAGCCGACCGGTTCTTCACGCCCGGTGGCGTAGTTCATCACCATCCGCTCGCCGGTCTCGCGCCAGCGGCGGACCGCCTCCTCGCCGAGTTCGCGCTGCCAGCGCCGGAGGAAGCCAAACGCCGGAGCGAGCAGAACGAGCCTTTCCACCTCCGAGTGCCTGGCGGCATAGAGCGCCGCGAGATACCCGCCCATGCTCGATCCGACCAGGCTCGCCGGGCCGTCGCCAACCGCCTCACTGACAATCTTCATCATTCCGCTGATGGTCAGATCCCTGAAGGATCCCCCGTTCAGGTCAGGCGTGGCGACCTCGAAGCCGATGGCTTCCAGCCGCTGCCTGAAGGCCGTGGCCTTCTTCGATTTTGGCGACGAGGCGAAGCCATGCAGGTAAACGACGCGGTTCATCCACCAACAGTCTCTCACGGCTCGAGGATCAGCGCTCCACCGGCGGGATGGAGGTGAACGCCGCGTCGCTGAACCGGATGCCGAGGACGCTGACCGCGCCGCCGGAAACCGCGAACTCGACCGATCCGCGCTTGCCGGTCATCGCCGCAAGGCCGGCGCGGCCGCGAAGCGTGAAAGCCTGCTTCGAGCCCCCCGCCAACGTGAGAGTCGAGCCGCCCACAACCGCGCCGCCCTCGTCATAGACCGTGATTGTGACCGCCGCGGCGGCCGGCGACGGGTTCCACCGTTGCCGAGCCGCGCGGTGCCAGGTTCAACGTCATTGGGGAGCCGCCCGCCGCCGGCACATTGAGTGGAGACCCGTCCTCTCCGAAGAACTTGAGCGCCACATTGGCGGCATCTGCCGCCGTGTTGCCGAAGTACAGCGACGTGCTCCATCCTCCGCCATAGACGAATTGCGGCAGCGCCTTCACCGTGCCCGTGACTGTTGGCGCCTGTGCGGCCGCCCCTGTCGGAACCATCGTTGTCACAGGCGAGGCCAACGGCATAAAACGTGACTGCGCCGCCGCTCAGGTCCGCCGGCGCGGTCCAGACCATGTCCCAGCTCGCGGAGTTGCCGGTTCCGGCTTGTGTGCCCGCATTGGTCTGGACCGCTTATTGCAGGCCGCCCGAGGTCAGGACTAGCGAGAGATTGTCGGGCGAGGACAGTGTCCCCATCGCCACTGCTGGAGCCGAGGCCCTACGCGCGCTCAGCTCATAGCCCCATCGTCTGCCTGCCGAATCGGCCTGGGTGATTCCGAGCCGGATCTGCTGCCCGGCGGTGAATGTCATTGAATCCGATAGGTCATATTCTACTAACGCTCCCAGAAGACGCCGGGTTGCGGAAGCTCCGTCAAGACCGTGTCAAACCCCGCGCCGCAGAGTCTGCACAGTTGATGTATCGTGGGACCACAATGGACTCCCAGAACCGTTTATCGCGGCGGCGATTCCTTTCGGCCGCCTCCTCGCTTGCCGCAATGCCGGGGATCGCCATCCAAAGCGGCGCCCGTCCGAACATTCTCTTCGTCATCGCCGACGATTGGTCGCACGGCCATGCCGGAGCGTATGGCGCGAAGTGGCTTCGGACCCCCAACTTCGACCGCGTCGCTGCCGAAGGCGTCCTGTTCACCAACTGCTTTACCTCGAACCCGAAATGCAGCCCCTGCCGCGCTACCATCCTGACCGGACGCAACTCCTGGCAACTCAAGGAGGCGGTGAACCACTTCAGCGTCTTCCCAAACGAGTTTCCTGTCTATCCCGCCCTGCTTGAGCAGGCGGGCTACTTCACCGGACTCACGGGCAAGGGGTGGGGTCCGGGAGACTTCCGCTCCACCGGCTTCCAGCACAACCCCGCCGGACCTTCGTTCGACAAGCACAAGATCAAGCCCCCATACAGCGGCATCGGCGCCAACGACTACGCGCGCAACTTCGAGGAGTTTCTCGCGCAGAAGCCCGCCAATCAGCCCTTCTGTTTCTGGCTGGGCACGACGGAACCGCACCGCGCCTATGAGCAGGGGTCCGGCGTCCGGGCGGGGCGCAACCCGGCCGAGGTCGTGCTGCCGAAATACTATCCTGATCACCAGATCATCCGCTCCGACATGCTCGATTACGCTCTCGAAGTCGAGTGGTTCGACACGCATCTCGGCCGCGCCATGGCGGCGCTCGAGAAGAGCGGCCAACTTGACAACACGATGATCGTGGTCACCTCCGACCACGGGATGCCTTTTCCGCGGGTCAAGGGCCAGATCTACGAACACGGCTTCCACATTCCGCTGGCCATCCGCTGGGGCAAGAACATAGCAGGGGGGCGCGTGATCGACGATTTCATCAACACGCGCGACTTCGCGCCTACCTTCCTCGAGCTCGCCGGACTGAAGCCTGCGCCGTCAATGACCGGCCAGAGTTTCCTGAGCCTTCTGAAGTCAGGCAAGTCCGGCATGAACGACCCGTCAAGGGCGGTCATGCTTGTCGGCAAGGAGCGGCACGACCTTGGGCGTCCCAACGACGCGGGCTATCCGGCGAGAGCCATCCGCACGCAGGAGTTCCTCTACGTCCGCAATTACGCCCCTGACTCCTGGCCGGCGGGGAATCCGGAGACGGGCTACCGCAACGTCGACGACTCGCCGACCAAGACGTTTCTCCTCTCCTCGTTCGACCAATACTACAAGCTCTCATTCGGCAAGCGCCCTGCCGAGGCGCTCTACGCGATTCGCGAGGACCCCGACTGCATCAAGAACCTTGCCGCCGATCCCAACTTTGCCCAGATCAAGCGGGAACTTCGCGACCGGCTCGACCGGATGCTGCGTGAGGAGGGCGACCCGCGCGCGCTCGGGCAGGCGGCTTTCTTTGACACGATCGAATACACCGGACCGAAGAAGCACTCCTACGACGCATGGCTCGCCAACCAGAAATGACGCGGCGGGCGCTTCCGGGCTGCCGCCGCTTGGGCGCCGCGCAGTGGAAGATTTGCGCAACCGAGCTGACCGGCAACACCGGCGGCGCCTCCCCTGCGTCTCTTGCCACGCCATCAGCAAGGCGTTTTGGGGACTTCTGGTGGCCATTCCATGACGTCATGGACGCTCGGCAGCGCTGGCCCATGCTGCCCTCAAAGCCCTTGCAGGAGCAGTTCTGGTTCGGACTGCCCGGCAAGATGCAACTGGAAGAGGCGTTCAAGCGTATGATTAAGTTCTTCATGCGTTTTCCTTTGATCGCCGCAGGACTGATTCTTGGCATACTCTGCCCTCTAGGGCATGGGCAAGCCACGCCGCCTCCAAAGGATCTGGCTTCCAGGCAATGGGTGCTCCAAAAGCTTGAAGGGCAGACGGTTGACAGCACCGTCAGGTCGACGTTGAACATCGCCCCGGATGGAAAGGCGGGCGGATCGGCGGGGTGCAACCGCTGGTTTGGAAACGCCGTTTTCGCCGGGTCTTCGCTGCGGTTCTCTCAAGTCGGGATGACCCGGATGGCGTGCGCAAAACCGGCGATGGAACGTGAAGCTTCTTTCACCCGAATGCTCGGTCGAGTGCGAGGCTGGAAGCTGGCCGCTGGCGTGCTGAGCCTGTTAGGAGAGGACGGGGTGGAGTTGGCGGAGTTTCGGGCGGAGACAGGCGCGGGAAGCCGCAAGTGAGCGGAGAGGAGCCTCGGGAAGGGCTTTGCGGACCCTGTTCACTGAAATCCAGTACCGGCTTCGTTGCAATCCCTTCGCCTGATCGGTAGAATCGGAGCTTTGTGGACACTTTGGAGGTTCCATGTCTGTTGAAGCAAAGGTGAAGCAAATCATCGCCGAGCAGCTCGGCGTCGACGAGGCTCAAGTGGATGCGACCGCATCCTTCGTCGACGACCTCGGCGCCGATTCGCTGGACATCGTTGAGCTGGTGATGGCTTTTGAGGAAGCATTCGATCTTGAGATCCCGGACGAGGACGCGGAGAAGATCACCACGGTGAAGGACGCTGTCACCTACATCGAAGCCAAAGCCGGCAAGAAAGAGTAGCCGCGCAGCCGTTTTGCCTGGCGCTTCATCGAGGCCCGCCTCGTTACTTTCCCGGGAGAAATTCATTGGCACGTAGGGTGGTTGTCACGGGTGTCGGCGTGATCTCGTCGGTCGGATTGACGGCTGAGGAGACGTGGTCGTCCATCTGCGCTTCAAAGTGCGGTATTGGTCCGATCACGCAATTCGACGCCTCTCAGTTTTCGACCCGCATCGCGGCTGAAGTGAAGGGGTTCGACCCGCTTCAGTTCGTGGACAAGAAAGAATTGAAGAAGGTCGGCAGGTTCATCCAGTTCGCCATAGCCGCCTCCGACGAGGCGATGAAGGCGTCTGGCTTGCAGGTGACCGCGGCCAACGCCGAGCAGGTGGGCGTGTATATCGGAAGCGGCATCGGCGCGTTCGAAGTGATTGAGCGCGAGCACAAAAACCTGCTCGAAAAGGGGCCGGGCCGCATCTCGCCGTTTTTCATACCGGCGACGATCGTGAACCTGGCCAGCGGAAACGTTTCGATCCGCACGGGGGCGAAGGGGCCGAATTCGGCGACCGCGACCGCGTGCACGACAAGCGCGCACTGCATCGGCGACAGCTTCCGTCTGATTCAACACGGCTATGCTGACGCGATGATCGCCGGCGGCGCCGAAGCCTGCATCACGCCGATGGGCGTCGGCGGATTCGCGGCGCTGCGGGCGCTCTCGACGCGCAACGATGAGCCCGAAAAAGCGAGCCGCCCGTGGGACAAGGACCGCGACGGCTTCGTAGTTGGTGAAGGAGCGGGTATCGTGATTCTCGAGGAACTCGAGATGGCGCGCGCCCGCGGGGCGAAGATCCTCGCCGAGATCGTCGGCTACGGGATGTCGGGCGACGCCTATCACATCACAGCGCCGAGCGAGGACGGCGAAGGCGCCTACCGCGTCATGCGGAATGCGATCAAAGACGCCGGGATCGAGCCCTCGGCGATCGACTACATTAATGCGCACGGCACGTCGACGCCTGTGGGCGACGTGATCGAATGCACAGCCATCAAGCGGACGTTCGGCGATCACGCCAAGAAGGTCGCCATCAGCTCGACGAAGTCGATGACCGGGCACCTGCTTGGCGGCGCGGGCGGGCTCGAGGCGGCGCTGACGATCCTGGCAATTCGGGATCAGATCGCTCCGCCGACGATCAACCTGGACCATCCGGACGAACAGTGCGATCTGGACTTTGTGCCGCACAAGGCGCGGCCGATGAAGCTCGAGTATGCGTTGTCCAACTCGTTCGGCTTCGGCGGAACGAACGGCAGTCTGATCTTCAAGCGCTACAGCGAGTAGAATCCGCAGCAGCGCGGGAGCCTGGCGCTCGAATGAGAGCCGCCGGCAGTTGCTATGAAAATTCTCGTCGCACTCAAACAGGTGCCTGCGCGCGATTCGATCCTGGAGATCGACTCGTCGGGCCGAACTTTCAATCACACCGGACTCCAGTCGGAGATCAACGAGCCGGACGCCTACGCTCTGGAAGCGGCGCTTCAGCTCAAGGATCAGCAGGGCGGGGAAGTGGTGGTGCTCTGCGCGGGACCGGAAGAAGCCGCATCGTCGATTCGCGAGGCGCTGGCCAAAGGAGCCGACCGGGCGCTGCACGTCCTGGACGACACGCTGGAGGAGTGGGATCCGCTTTCTCTGGCCAGACTGCTGGCCAAGGCGGCGGAGACCGAATCGCCTGACCTGATTCTGACCGGCTTGCAGTCCGACGATACCGGAAGCGGGCAGACGGGCGTGCTGATCGCGTCGTTGCTAGGAATGGCGCACGCGACGATCGTCATGAAGATCGAGGTCAACGGGCGCACGCTCAAGGTCAAGCGTGAGCTCGAGGGCGGCTGGTTTCAATACGTGTCCATGCCGCTTCCCGCGGTCCTGACGGTTCAAAGCGGCATCAACAAGCTGCGGTATGCCACCCTGATGGGCATTAAGAAGGCTAAATCAAAGGAAGTCAAAACCCTGACTTCGAAGAGCCTGGGGGTTCCCGCCGGGCACAAGGTCGTCCTCGAACGCCTGTCATTGCCGAGGAAGTCAAAGGAAACGGTGATGCTGGCGGGCTCGCCCGCGGAGCAGGCGGCACAGTTGGTGGAGAAGCTCAAGTTCGAGGTGAAAGCGCTATGAGCCGGGTTCTCGCCGTTTGCGAACAGAGCGAAGGCGTTCTGCACCCGATGTCTCTGGAGGCGCTGGCCGCGGGCCAGTGTGTCGCCAAGGCGCTGGGAATGCCGCTGACGGCGTGTTTGTTCGGCGCGGAAATGAGTGAAGCCGCAGGGAAGCTGGCCCGATACGCTTGCGAGGCGGTGGTCTGTCTCGAGCACGAGTCGCTGGCGCTCTATACCGCAGACGGGACGATTGAGGCGCTGGCGGCCTATGTCGAGGAGTTGCGGCCGCACATGGTCCTTTTCCCGCACACTTACCGGGTGCGGGACTTTGCGCCGGCGCTGGCGGCGCGGTTCGGCAAGCCCCTGGTGAGCGACGTGACGGCAATCCGAGCGACGGAAGCCGGTCTGCGCTTCGACCGGCCGCTGTTTCAGGGGAAGCTGCGCGGCGAGTATTCGGCCGAAGGCCCCCCGCCTGTGTTCGTTTCGATCCAAGCCGGATCGTACAGGGCCGACGCGCTCGAGCCGGGCGCCCCGGCCGTTGAGTCGCGCCGCGCGGCGGTCGATCCCTCCCGAATCCGCCAGAAACCCGAGCCGCCGTTTCGTGAAGGAGCGCGTGAAGTCGACCTCTCCGCCGCGGAGATGATCGTCGCGGCTGGCCGCGGGATCCACGAGGAAAGCAATCTCCGGCTGGTCGGGAGCTTGCCGAGCTGATGGGGGCGGAGGTCGCCGCCAGCAGGCCGATTTGCGACAGCGGATGGCTGCCCATGGAACGGCAGGTGGGTTCGAGCGGGCAGACTGTTGCGCCCAAGCTGTATGTCGCGCTGGGAATCTCCGGCGCGATCCAGCATCTGGTGGGGATGAAAGGCTCCAAGACGATCGTCGCGATCAACAAAGACCCCAAGGCTCCGATCTTCGAAGTGGCGGACTACGGTATCGTCGGCGACCTGTTCGAGGTTGTGCCCGCGCTGATCGAAGAGCTGAAGAAGTCCCGAACAACGGGCTGAGAATCCGGCGCCTCCAACGTGAAAAAGCGTTTCAGCCTGAGCATCGGCGCTTCAAGAACGCGGTAGCTCGTCCAGGCCAGAACGGCCGAGGCGGCGAAACCGCAGAGCTGCATCGCGGCTGCGGCGCTCCAACCGCCAAGCGACCAACTGCGCCAGATGGACACCAAGGCGCAGGCGACGGGCCAATGCCAAACATAGAGGCCGTAGCTGTATTTGCCCAGCCCGCGGAGCGGCTTTGCGGAGACCCATGCCCAGCGGCCGGGAACGAGGGCGCAGCAGAGCACAAAGCAGCCGAAACCGAGCCACAGAAGCGGATAACCAAGGATTTGAATCCACGGGTGATTGTAGTGAGTGGAGCGAGCTGCCGCGACGGTGAGCGCGACGCCGCCGAGCCCGAAGGGAATGCCGAGGCGGGCGAGGCGGACCAGACGCGCGGGATTCGCTGTTCGAATCAGACAAGCGCAGGCCGCGCCGGCCAGAAGGGCATCGAGGCGGAAGAAGGTGTTTCGGTAGATGAATTCGGGGTCGATTCCGCACAAAACGGCATCGGTCCTCGCAGCCGCGATTCCTGCGATGCCTGCGGAAGCCAAACGCAGAGTCCATGTGGGGGATAGAGCCCAAACCACAAGAGGCCAGAGCAGGTAGAACTGCTCCTCGACGGCGAGCGACCAGAAGTGGCCCAAGAGGTGACTGACATCGCGGTTCTCAAGCAGATTCAGCCAGTTATTGAGATAGAGCCAGTAGTAGCGCCGGTCGGCTTCGGCCGGCAGCCAGGAGGTTGGGCTCAGGGCGAGCAACAGGGCCAGAGCGGCAAAGTACAGCGGGAAAATCCTCAGGATGCGCCTCATCCAAAAGACGGGCAGGCAGCGGGGAGAGCCCCGCGAATCAAGGAGAATGCCCGTAATCAGGAAGCCGGAAAGGACAAAGAAGAGGTCCACGCCTGCCCAGCCGAGGCCGGGCGCGGCGGCAGCCCACCGCGGCAATTCCGGCGCACGGAAATGAAACACCATGACGGCGAGAATCGCCAGGCCCCGGACGCCGTCCAGGGCCGGCATATGGCCTGTCTGGGGTTTCGCCGCGCCCACGAAGAGAGAGTGCGAAGAAGAGGAGAAAGTTCTCAGTCTCTGGCGCCGCGCAGCACTGGAGCGGCCCTTGGTCCTGGGGGAGTCTTGAGTTCCCGAGGCGCGCCCTCGAAGGCGGCGATATAGAAGAGGAGGCCGAGGGCGCCGGCGAAAGTACTGAGAAAGAGCAGAATAATCCTCCGGCCGACGCGCTCGCGCCAAGCGTCGAGCGCGTCGATTTCGGCGATCAGTCTGGCGACAGCGGCGTTTTCCGCATCCTGGCGGCGGTTCATCGGCGAATCCCTGCCGCTATTTGATGCGCCAGAGCTAGAAATTGATCTTGGCTCCAAGCTGGATCTTGCGTGAGCCGCTGATGACGGTGTCGCGAATCCGGCCGAAGATGGTTGAAGTAATGGTTGCTGTTGGCGCGCCGAAGATTGGGTGGTTGAAGGCGTTGGTCATGTCTGCGCGGATCTCCAGATTGAACCGCTCAGTGATGGCGGTTCGCTTCAGGATGGACATGTCGATGCCCCACCCGCCGGGGGAACGGAAGAAGTTCCGGCTGGAATTCCCGAGGCCGCCCATGGCAGGCTGCGAGAACCTGGCGATCTGGTCCTGTGTGAAGAACCACATGACGTCGCCGGGACCGTTAGCGACGCGGCCCATCTCGGGGTCGCAGCCGTTGCAGTTGGCGAAGGACTGGACCACGTTGTTGAACGAGTAGGCTCCGGAGTAAACCGAGAATGGCCGCCCGCTTGAGAAGGTGCCGAAGCCGGCGACCTGCCAGCCGCCAACCAGGCGGCCGGTGAAGCCATTGGCGCCGGATAGGTATTTGCGGCCGCTCCCGAAAGGCAGCTCATACAGCCAGTAAGTCTGGACGACGTGCCGGCGGTCGAAGTCCGAGAGGCCGTAGTTGAGGCGGCGGTTGGAGATGTCGAACGGCGTGCTGCTGGCCGACTGGTTGTTGGCCCCCGAAACAACGGTGAACGCCGGATCGTAACTGCGAGTGTCCAGAGACTTGGCGAAGGTATAGCTGAACTGCCACGAGAGCCCGCTGGAGAGTCTTCGCTCGAGCTGCATCTGCAAAGCGTTATAGGTGGACCAGTCGTTCGAATCGATCACGTTCAGCGCAGTGGCGAACTGCGGGTAGGCGACGAAGAAATAGGGGCCGAGCCCGGCGGCTTCCACCTGCCCCCGTCCGCTCACGGTGCGGCGTGAAAGGTCCTGCGCGATGGCGGCCACCGAGTTGTTGCGGAGTTCGGTCGTGTAAATCCTGCGGAAGGCCTGAGATCCCGTCTCGGCGGCGGTCTTGCGCGAATCGACCGACATGATCTGATTGATCAGCGCATTCTCCGATCCTCCCGCGACCGTCCTGGCCGCCTCCAGGAATCCGTTGGTTCGGATCTGGGCCTGATTGGCGTTGTAGGCGCCGAACAGGTTATACGCGCGGCGGCCGATGTAGCTGACTTCGAAGAGTGTGTTTTTCAGGATTTCGCGCTGGATGTTGAAGCTCCACTGGTGGGTGGTCGGCGTCTGGAAGTTTGGATCCACCACGGTAATATTGGTCGTCGCGAAGGGCGCTGGCTGCGCCAGTTCGCTGGGCTTGAGAGTGGGGGGATTCAGCACCGGGAGATTCGGCAGCCGCCCGCCGCTCTGGCCGTAAGTCACGTTCTGGACGCCGTTCACGATCCCCGGCAGGTTTTGGAAGACAGCCGAGCTCATCACAAAGGTGTTGATGCGGTCGTACGCGATTCGGTAGTTGCCCCGAACGCTGGTCTTGCCAGAGGCGAACGGATCCCAGGCGAAGCCGATGGACGGGCCAAAGTTGTTCTTGTCGCTGTTGTAGAGGCTGCCAGGGATCCACTTGAGGGTATTGCTGGGCGCGGCTCCGTAGACCGCCACCTGATCGGGGCGGCGGATTCGGCCGTCCGGGTTGGAGGGCGTCATCTTCATTTCGAGCCGGAGCCCCATGTCGATGGTGAGGTTCCGGGCAATCTTCCAGGTGTCCTGAATGTAGTAGTCGTACTCGTTGAAATTGGCGATGAAGTTGTAGACGCCCGCGGTGAACGCATCTCCTTCGGCGACGAAGCCCCGGTTGGTGGCGCCGACGCGCCCGAGCAGGAAGTTGATGCTCGATTCCAGGTTGACGCGGTCGAACTGCTGGTTGATGTCAGACGGGAGACTGAACCTTGCGGCGTCGACGGTGTTGACGGTCCGGCTGAAATTGACCCGCTGCGTCGAGTTGAATCCAGCAATCGAGCCGCGCACGTCGCGGTGGCTTGCGAGCCGGAAATTGACGCCGAACTTGATCGAGTGCGGGCCGCGGAACCAACTGAAGTTGTCTACGATCTGCCAGGTTTTGAGCTTCCGCGCGTTGCCGACATCGAAGGTCTCCGGCACCGTGACCGGTGCGCCGGTGAGGCTGATCTTGTTCAAATCCGCCGTCGGGGTGTTGAAGTCGAAGGCGAACTGGTTGAGTCCGAAGACGAGTTCGTTCGTCATGGAGGCGCGGGGCGCTGTGCGCCAGTTGAAGGCGTAGTTCTTGGGGTCGCGCATCGTGTTCACGACACACTCCCCTCCGGGAAAGAACGGCGAGCCGCCATTGACTCGGTCGCAGGTCGTGTCCTGGCGGCCGAAACTGATTCGTGCAAAGATCGTGTTCTTCTCGTTCAAAACGTAGTCCGCCTTGGCGGTCACGTCGTACTGCTTCTCGATCTGAAGCGCCGTGAAGTTGAAACCGGCAGTGTTGAGCCCGTCGCCTGTCGTGAAGTTGTTGGGCAGCGGGGTGGACTGAATCAGGCTGCGGACGCGCGGGTTCAGTCCAAGCCGTTCGGGGTCGTTGGCGGGAATGCTGTAAGTTCCGATGTTGACCCCGGGCAGGACGTTCCCGCTCGCGTCAACACTGGCGCCGGGCACGCCCGCCGGTTGGTTGCGGCCGCCCCGGACGTAGCGCCAGACGCCGTCGCGCGCCTGCTGGGTGTAGACCGTGCGAGTGGTCAGCGCGGATTCCCGGGCGCGTAGGAACTGAACGTTGCCGTAGTAGAACAGCTTGTTCTTGATGACAGGACCCCCGATGGAGCCGCCCGGTATGTTCTGCACGAACTGACGCTTGCCGACGTTGTTGAGGTTGTTTTCCCACTCATTGGCGTTCAGACGGGGCGTCCGGTAAAACCAAAAGGCTGAGCCTTGAACATCGTTGGAGCCGCTCTTGGTGACCATGGCCACCTGGCCTCCGGAGTTGCGGCCATACTCCGCCGTGGCGTTGCCGGTCAGCACGCGAAATTCCTGGAGCATGTCGGGGTTGGAGCGGATGGGAGCGACGTTGGAGCCGCCGGCGCTGGTTTCGTTGGCGTCGATGCCATCGAGCGTGAAATTCCACGCGCGGTCGCGGGCGCCGTTGACGTGCACGCCGCCTCCGGTGTTGGAGCCGGAGACCACGCCGGGCTGCCGGGTGACGAGATCGAGTGGGTTGCGTCCCCGGGTGCCCACGATGGGCAGATCCTTGATGAGGTTCTCGTTGAACAGGTTGCCGATATTGCCGGAGGTGGACGTCTGGACAGTCTCCGCCTGCGCATCGACTGTGACGACTTCGGTCAGCGTCCCCAACTCAAGTGTGACGTTGACCGTGGTCGGCTGGCCGATCGTGACACGGTTGCCCTTCGATGCGTACTTCTTGAAGCCCTTGGCTTCGACGGCGACCGTGTAGAGCCCCGCCTGAACGGATTCAAAGAAGTATGCGCCGTTTTCGGCTGTCTTTGCCGAGAAGACGGCGTTGGTGCCCTCGCTGATGAGTTTGACGTCCGCTCCCACGATGCCCGCCCCGCTGGGGTCCTGCACCGTGCCGGTGAGGCGCGAGGTGGTCCCCTGGCCAAGGGCGCAAATCGTGGCGAGAGAAAGCGTACTGAGAAGACGGAAGACCCGCGTTTGCATATGGGAGACAATGTAGCACTACTCAAATCCGGCGTGAAGCGGCGTGAAACCGGATCTGGCCCTCAGGGCAGGCTCTTGATGCGGTCCAGGAGCGGCCCGAGCCGCGCCGCGCCGGCGGCTTTCGTTCCGTAGCGCGCGTCGTAGTACGCCCGCGTAAACTCCCCGACCGCCGCCGCGATCCTCGAGTCAGGGATGGATAACGCGAATTCTTCCGGCGTCTGCCCCGTCAGTTTGACGAATCCGCGGCGCGCCACAGCGTTCAGCATCTCGGTGTAGAAGACACTGGCGTCATGGCTGGAGGCCTGGCCCCGGGCCGCCCGGCGGCGCAGGGCGAGCCGTCCTGCATGGCGCAGAAGCAACGGAGCTCCAGCCGCCGCGGCCAACAGCAACGCCAATCCCGCTGCCCAAGGCAGCCAACCACCACCCGGCGGCGTTTTCCCAGCCTCGCCAGTCAAGGCGCTCCACCAGCGCGCGGCCCAGTCGAAATTCAGTCTCTTCCTCGACTCGCTCACGCTCAGCGCCAGCGTCAGTTGGCGGTCGAGGTCATAGCCCACCACCCACTCCTGCCAGAACAGCTCCGCGGCGTCGAGCCACATCGACAAGCGGGACCAACCATCGCCGGCGGTTTCCGCCGACGGGGTCGGATCAAAAGTCACCCAGCCGCGTCCCGGGATCCACGCTTCCACCCAACTGTGCGCGTCCGACGCCCTGACCACTTGCCAGTCGATCAGCGGATTCCTCGTTCCGCCGAGGAATCCGGTTGCCACCCTGGAGGGAATCCAGACGGCGCGCAGCATCACCGCCATCGCTGAGGCGAAGTATTCGCAGTGGCCTTTCTTCCTTTCGAACAGGAAGTGCGCCAGCGGATCGTCCACGACGCGCTCCCAGGGATCAAGCGAGTATTTCAACCGCGTGCGCAGCCACTCCTCGATGGCGTGCGCGCGCTCCAGATCGCTCCGCGCGCCGGCGGTCACCTCGTTCGCCAGGGTGAGAATGCGCGGATCGGGCTGAGGCAGGCGCAGGTGATGAATTCTCTCTTCGGGCGGGAGGGCCTGGGCCATCGCTTCGCCGGGCCACGCGATGACGTTATATCGCAGCCCGTCGGCCTGTGCGAACGGAACCCGAAGCCCGCCCGTCGAAGTCGCCAGAACCCGCATGGGACGCAGCCGGATGTATTCGGGAATGCCCACGATGAACAGCCAGTCGGTGTTCACGCGGTGCAGCATCACCTCGTAGTTCAGCCGCCTGCCTTCCCGCCTGAGTTGATCGTCGCCGGCGAGTTTCAACAGTCCGTCCTCTCCGGGGATCAATG
>JACADU010000240.1 GCA_013388415.1 Bryobacteraceae bacterium | reverse complement strand
GCCCACCGGCGGACGCGCCGGCAAGACGCGCCTCGACTTCAACGAAAACACTGTCGGCTGCTCCCCGCACGTCATCGCACGCCTCAAGGAGCGGCTTACTCAAGAGACCCTGACGGTCTACCCGGAATACGAAGCCGCCCGCAAAGCCGTTGCCTCCTTCCTCTCTCTCGACGACAGTCAGTTCCTCCTCACAAACGGCACCGACGAAGCCATCCAGGTGCTCGTGAACACCTACGTCGACGACAACGACGAGGTGATCATTCTCACCCCGAGCTACGCGATGTATCAGTTCTATGCCGAAGTCGCCGGAGCCGAAGTCCGTTATGTCCCCTACCGGCAGGGAACGCTCGAATTTCCAGTGGATGAGCTGCTCTCCTCAATCACTCCCCGCACCCGCGCCATTCTCATCTCGAACCCCAACAACCCCACCGGCTCATGGACCGGCCTCGACTCAATCGAACGCATCCTCGCCGCCTCCCCGCGCGCCGCCGTGCTCATCGACGAGGCCTACTTCGAGTTCTGCGGCATCACCGCCCTCCCCATGATCGCCCGCCATCCGAATCTCTTCGTTAGCCGTACCTTCTCCAAGGCTTACGGCATGGCCGCGCTCAGGCTCGGCGTGCTGGCGACGCAGACCGCAAACGCGGAATACTGCCGCAAAGCCCAGTCCCCTTACTCGGTCAACCTTCTGGCCGCCATCGCCCTGCCCGCCGCCCTCGACGACACCGGTTACGTCCGCGGCTACACCGCCGCCGCCCTCGAGTCCCGCGGCATGCTCGAAGCCGGCTTCTCCAGGCGAGGGATCCGCTTCTGGCCCAGCAAGGCCAACTTCATCCTGTTCGACGCGGGCTCCAAAGCAGTTCCCCTTCGTGACGCGCTCCGCGAGCGCCGCATCCTCGTCCGCGACCGCAGCTACGAAATGCCCGGCGCGGTCCGCGTCACCGCCGGCACGCCCGAGCAGACGCGGGCCTTCTTCTCAGCCTTTGACGAGGTCTGGCTCACCCTATGAAACCGCTCATCGTCTTCGACATGGATGGCGTGCTCGCCGAAGTGACTGAAAGCTACCGCGCGGCCATCATCGAGACTGTCCGCCACTTCACCGGCGTGGAGATCAAGCCTGAAGCCATCCAGGCGCTCAAGAACCGCGGCGGCTTCAACAACGATTTCCTGGTCAGCCAGGTCCTCTGCCGCGGCTTGGGCCGCGAGGTTGACTACGAGACCGTTCGCGAGTACTTATGCCGGATCTTCTTTGGCGAAAACAACGACGGGCTCATCGCGCGGGAGAAGTGGATGCCTCGCGGCGGCTTCTTCGCGCGCCTCGGCGCGCGCTACGATTTCTCGATCTTCACCGGGCGCGACCGCAATGAGCTTGCCATCACGCTCGGCAGGTTCGCGCCTGAGGTCCCCTTCTCGCCCATCATCACCTCCGATGAAACCACCGAGCCTAAGCCCTCTCCGCAGGGCCTTCAGATGATCCGCGCCCGGCGCCCCGGCTTGTCGATGTGCTACGTCGGCGACACCGTCGACGACGCCCGCTCGGCCCGCGCCGCCGGCGTTCCGTTCTATGGAATCGCCTCCCCCGCCTGCGCCTGGCAAAACGAGTTGCGGCGCCTGCTCGCTGAAGAAGGCGCGGTCGCCGTCTTGAGCGACGTCAATCAACTGGAGGATGTGCTGCCTTGAAAAGAACAGCCGCCATCGAACGCATCACGCGCGAAACGCAGATCCGCGCCCGCCTCGCCATCGAAGGCAAGGGCCGCTACTCCATCTCGACCGGCGTCCGCTTCCTCGACCATATGCTCGAACTCTTCGCCAGGCATGGCGGCTTCGACCTCGAAATCGCCGCCGCCGGCGACCTCGATGTCGACCAGCACCACACCGTCGAGGACGTCGGCATCGTTCTCGGCGAGCTCTTCCACAAGGCTCTCGGTGACCGCAAGGGCATCAACCGCGCCGGCTATTTCGTCCTGCCGATGGATGAGACCCTCGCCGTCGTCGCAGTCGACCTCGGCGGCCGCCCCTACCTCGTTTACGAGGACAAGGTGAGAACGCGCCTGGTCGGCGACCTGCAAAGCGAACTTCTCGAAGACTTCTTCCACGGATTCTCCACCAAGGCCCAAGCCAACCTGCACGCCAGAGTCCTCTATGGCCGCTCCAATCACCACAAAGTCGAGGCCATCTTCAAGTGCCTGGCGCGGGCGATGAAGTTCGCCTGCTCAAAAGACGCCCGGCTCAAGGACCAGCTACCCAGCACGAAGGGACTGCTCTAAATGGTCACCATCATCGATTACGGAGCCGGCAATCTGCGCAGCGTCGAGAACACCCTCGCCGCGCTCGGTGCAAGCTACGAAATCACACGCGACCCCGCCAAAGTCGCCGCCTCCACCCGGCTGATCCTTCCCGGCGTCGGCCACTTCGGCCAGATGATGCGCGCCCTTGACGAACTGCGCCTTCGCGAACCGATTCTCACCGCCGCCCGCCGCGGCACACCCTTCCTCGGCATCTGCCTCGGGCTCCAGGCCATGTTCGAATCGAGCGAAGAGGCGCCCGGCGAGCGAGGCTTCGCATTGTTTCCCGGCCGCGTCGTCCGCTTCGCTCCCGGCGTGCGTGTGCCGCAAATGGGCTGGAATGAAATCGCTCCCCGGCCCGGATCCCGCCTGCTGGCCGGCCTCGGACCCAAACCCTACGTCTATTTCGCCAACAGTTACTACGCCCCTCCGATGGAAGCGGCCGCCGCCACCTGCCACTACACCGTCGATTTCACCGCCGCCCTCGAAAGCGGCAACGTCTTCGGCGTTCAGTTTCACCCCGAGAAGTCCGGCCCCGTCGGCCTCAAGATCGTCGGCAATTTCGTGGAGCTCTGATGCTGGCCAAGAGAATCATTCCCTGCCTCGATGTCACCGGAGGCCGCGTCGTCAAGGGCGTCAATTTTGTCGGGCTGCGCGACGCCGGCGACCCCGTCGAACTCGCGGACCGCTATAATCTACAAGGCGCCGACGAGCTCGTCTTCCTCGACATCACCGCCTCGAGCGACGGCCGCGACACCATGGTCGATGTCGTCGCCCGCACCGCCCGCAAGGTCTTCATTCCCCTCACTGTCGGCGGCGGCATCCGCTCCGTGGACGACGCCCGCCGCATCCTTCACGCCGGCGCGGACAAGGTCAGCGTCAACACCTCCGCCGTTCATCGCCCCGAGTTGATTACCGAACTGAGCTGCGAATTCGGCGCGCAGGCCGTCGTTCTGGCCATCGATGCCAGGCGCAACGCCCGCGGATCTTGGAACGTCTTCACCAAGGGTGGGCGCGTCGACGAAGGCATCGACGCCGTCGAATGGGCCGCCCGCGGCGAAGCGCTTGGCGCAGGCGAGATCTTGCTCACCTCGATGGACACCGACGGCGTTCAGGATGGCTTCGATTGCGCCCTCACCCGCGCCGTCAGCCGCGCCACCCGCATCCCCGTCATCGCTTCAGGCGGAGCAGGCAAGCCGGAGCACTTCGTTCGCGTTCTCACCGAGGGCGAGGCCGACGCCGCCCTCGCGGCTTCCATCTTCCACTACGGCACGTACACCGTCGACGACCTCAAGGAGGTCCTTGAACGCGAAGGCATCCCCGTCAGGAGAGTCCATCAGCCGTGATCATCCCCTGCATCGACCTGATGGACGGCAAGGTCGTCCAGCTCGTCCAAGGTCGCGAAAAGGCGCTCGAAGGCGCGCCGCCGCTCGACATGCTCGAACGGTTTTCTGCCTTCCCCGAGATCCAGGTCATTGACCTCGACGCCGCCATCGGGAAAGGCGAAAACAACTCCATTGTCGAACTGCTCGCCTCCCGCGCCCGCTGCCGCGTCGGCGGCGGCGTCCGCACCCCCGAACGCGCTCTCTCATTGAAGAGCTGCGGCGCTTACCGCGTCATCGTCGGCACCAGCGCTTTCACCGCCGCCGGCGTCAACCGCCCCCTGCTCGAGGAGATCGCCTCTGCCATCGGCCGCGAATCGGTCGTGATCGCTCTCGACTCCAAGGGCGGCCGCATCGTTGTCAAAGGCTGGCGCGAGTCGATCAACCTCCGCGCCGAAGACGTGATCGTCGATCTTGAGCCCTACTGCGGCGGCTTTCTTTGTACTTATGTCGACAAGGAAGGCATGATGCAGGGCACCGACCTCGCTTGGTTCGCCCGCCTTCGCGCCGCTACTTCCCTGGAAATCACCGCCGCCGGCGGGATCACCACCCTCGAAGAAATCCGCGCGCTCATGGATCTTCGCATCCACTCCGCCCTAGGCATGGCCATCTATACAGGCAAGCTCGACCTCGCCGAACTCGCCCGCCTCAACGCCGCGCCCGCCCATTGAATGGATGGATTCCGCTCCGCCGGCATCCCACTCAAGGAGCAGTCGAATCCGTCGTTGCGGGATCTCCAACGGCACAGCCTGTAAAGGCGCCTGGTTGTCTTCAGGACTTCGCGTAGGCGCCGTTCAGCAACGCCATCGGATGGTCGATCCAGTAGTCTGGCGCGTGTTCTCGCATGTGATCCGAATTCCCGTAGCCCCAGGTCACCGCGCAGGTCTTGACTCCTGCCCTGCGTCCCGCCTCCATGTCTGGAGCGGCGTCGCCGATCAAAAGCGCGTCCTCGGCGGCGACGCCGAAGTGATCGAGCGAGCGGAGCACAACGTCGGGATTGGGCTTGGAGGGGAAGCCGTCTGTGCCCTGCACATGGTCGAAATGTGAAATCAGGTTGAACAGCGTCAGGACCCCGCGGGCGGTTTCGCTCGATTTCGTCGTCGCCGTCGACTTTAGGCCAGGCAGTGACGCCAGCATCTCCTCGACTCCGGGATAGACCCTCGTCGACGAATGCTGCCGCGCCAGATAGATCTGCCTGTAACGTGCGAGCAGTTGTTCCTTTTGCGCGCGGTCATAGGATGGCAGCACTTCATCAAAAAGCTCGAACAGGTGATATCCGATGAAGCTCCTCAGATACTCTTCGGACAACCCGGTCACTCCATGTTCGGCCAGCGCGTCGCGGGCGGCTCCGCAGATGTCGCTCGCGCTGTCCAGCAGCGTGCCGTCGACATCGAACAGATAGAGCTTGAATTGAGGGATCACGCTGGCTGAGGGTGCTCCCCGAATCCTGTGGAAGCCCGGCGCTCGCCGGGTTCCGGCCGGATCACTTCCTGCTGGCCTCCTTCGGCGCTCGCCGCCGGCACAGGTTCGGACGCCGCTGCGCGCCCTTCGAGGATCGCCTTTACCTCTTCGCCGTCGATCGACTCCTTCTCCAGCAGAAGCTGCACGATTCGCTCCAGAGCCCAGCGGTTCTCGGCGATCATCGTCTCCGCCTTCTTGTACGCCTCATCGATCAACTTCCGCACAGCCGCATCGATCCTCACCGCCGTGTCTTCGCTGTAATCGCGGTGCTGCGCGATCTCACGGCCCAGGAAGATCTGCTCATCCTTCCGCCCGTAACTCATCGGCCCGAGGTCGCTCATGCCGAAATCGCAAACCATCGCCCGGGCGATCTCGGTCGCCTGTTCGATGTCGTTGCGCGCTCCGGTCGAGAGCTGATTCGTGTGGAGCATCTCCGCGATGCGGCCCGCCATGGCCACGCACAAACGCGCCTCCAACTGAATCTTGGTGCGGTTCAGAACGTCGTGCGTCGGCAACTGCATCGTGACGCCCAGAGCCCGCCCGCGCGGGATGATCGTTACCTTGTGCAGCGGGTCGGCGTCGGGCAGCAGCGCGGCGACCAGGGCGTGGCCAGCCTCGTGATAGGCGGTCACCTTCTTGTCTTCCTCGCTCAGGATCATCGAGCGCCGCTCGGCGCCCATCAGAACCTTGTCCTTCGCCATCTCGAAGTCGACCATCGTGACGACTTTGCGATTCTGGCGCGCCGCCCACAACGCAGCCTCGTTCACCAGGTTCGCGAGATCCGCGCCCGCGAATCCCGGCGTTCCCCGCGCGATGATCGAGAGATCGACATCGTCGGCAAGCGGCGTCTTCTTTGTGTGAACCTTCAGAATCTGTTCCCGGCCCTTCACATCGGGCAGGCTCACCACCACGCGCCTGTCAAACCGCCCCGGCCGCAGCAGCGCGGGATCGAGCACGTCCGGACGGTTCGTCGCCGCCACCAGGATCACGCCCTCGTTCGATTCGAAGCCGTCCATCTCAACCAACAACTGATTGAGCGTCTGCTCCCGCTCGTCATGCCCGCCGCCCAGACCGGCGCCGCGGTGACGCCCTACGGCGTCGATTTCGTCAATGAAGATGATGCAGGGCGCGTTCTTTTTCCCTTGCTCGAACAAGTCGCGAACCCGGCTTGCG
>JACADU010000218.1 GCA_013388415.1 Bryobacteraceae bacterium | reverse complement strand
CTACAAGGAGTCTCCTGACGGGGCGCCGGCAAGATATGAGCTGTACGACCTGCGGGAAGATCCTGGCGAAACGCGAAACCTGCATGCGCAGCTCCCGCAAGTGGCTCGCGAGCTGGAAGGTGCGTTTCGGGAAAGAGCCAGATCGCTGCCGCCGCCTACTCGCTGGCGGCGCGACCGGTGGGAAGAAATGATGCAGGGACACTGATGCAGGAACACTGATGCAGGAACACTGGCGCCTGGCTTGCGAAAACGATACAATCGTGCAAAATTCACTTCGGGGATTAGCTGATGTCACTCATCTACCGGTTCGCATTCACCCTCCTGGCTCTTTCGGGCCTGCTCTGCGCTCAGTCCGCTGAAGCAACCATCAGCGGTTTCATCACCGACCAGACCGGCGCTGCCGTCGTCGGCGCCGCAGTCTCCGCGGCCAATACGGCCACCGGCCAGAGGTCTCAATCGGCCGCCGACGAGAATGGGTTTTACACGCTCCGGGCGCTGCCGATTGGGACGTACATCATCAGCATCGAGAAACCAGGGTTCCGGAAGTACATTCGAGAAAACCTGGTGCTGACGACCGGCCAGCAGTTGACCCTTGACGTGAAGCTGGAAGTGGGCGCCTTGACGGAGAGCGTCACCGTCAGCGCGCAGGCGTCGCTGCTCGAAACGCGCACGTCCGAGCAGTCACAGCTCGTCGAGGCGCGGAACATCGCCGACATGCCGTTGGGCGACCGGCGAACGATGAACATCATCCAGATGACGGGCACCGCGGTTTTCATCAACTACGATTCCGGCGGGAAGCCTAACTTCTCGCTAGCCGGCGGGCGCACGCAGTCGCAGAACTTCTATATGGACGGCGGCACGATTCAGAACATGCGGCTGGGCATCGGCCAGGTGGACACGGACCCGCCTGTCGAAACCGTCGCCGAGGTGAAGGTGTTGTCCAACAGCTTCTCCGCAGAGTATGGAGGGTCGGCGGGCGGCGTCATCGTGGCCACGACAAAGTCAGGGACGAATCAACTGCGAGGTTCGGCGTACGAGTACCTACGGAACGAGAAGCTGGATGCCGGCAACTTCTTTGCGCCCTTCGTGAACGGCGAGAAGGTCCGCGCGCCACTGCGGTACAACGTCTACGGGACCACGGTGGGGGGGCCGGTCAAGATACCGAAGCTGTACGACGGAAAGGACAGGACCTTCTGGTATTTCGCATGGGAAGGCTCGCGCCGTAGCCAGGGAAGAACCGACCAGTTCACTGTGCCCGACGCGCTTCAGCGGGCGGGCGACTTCTCGCAGACGTACGCGGCGAACGGCAGCGTGATTCCCATTTACGATCCATCGACCACTCGGGTGGAAGGCGGCCGCAATGTCCGCACCCAATTCCCCGGCAACGTGATTCCTGCCAGCCGGATCGACCCGGTGGGCAAGGCGTTGATCCCCTTCTACCCCAACCCCAACCGCCCGCCCGACAATATCACCGGCGCCAACAATTTCCGCACCAACTACACCGAGAAGCTCACGCGGGACGCATTCCTCGTTAAAGGCGACCACGCCATCAGCGACAAGGACCGCATCAGCATGCGGTACCTCTACAACTCAGACGACTTGGATTACACGACCGTGATGGCCGACATCGCGGCCGAGAACCGGGTCCCCGCACGGCGTCACCAGCACTTCTTTTACGGGACATATACGAGGGTGTTCTCGCCCTCGATCATCAACGAGTTCCGGTTCAACTACGGGAACAGGATCAACCATACGGTCAGTTACGGAATCGGCGGAGACTGGCCGACGAAGTTGGGGCTGAAGGGCGTGCCCACGGACGCGTTTCCAACGTTCAACGTCACCGGCATGCGCACGATGGGCGCCGGAAACCACGAGCGCCGGCAGTTCCCGATCCAGCAGTTCATGTGGAGCAACAACCTGTCGGTCATCCGCGGGCGCCACGCCTTCAAGTTCGGCTTTGAGTACCGGCCATCGTACAACTACGAGATCAACCGGCCTTCGGTCTCGGGCAACTTCACGATGAGCCCGCTGACGACCGGGCAGCCCGGAGTCGCCTCCAGCGGCTTCGGCGTCGCCTCGCTGCTTGTGGGCGCGCCGCTCAGCATGAATGTCAGGGAGACCGAGGTTCTGGACCGCCAAAGCAACTACATCGCCTTTTTCGCCCAGGACGACTGGACGGTGACAAAAGACCTGACTCTGAACTTCGGCATCCGCTGGGAAACGGATACGCCGATCAAAGACTACTCGAACCGGATGAACGGTTTTGACCAGACGGCGATCAACCCCGTTTCGGGAACGCCCGGCGTCATCAAGTTCATGGGCGTGGATGGCTTCCGCACGACGCCCTATGACACGGACTACAACAACTTCGGGCCGCGCTTCGGCTTCGCCTGGAAGCCGGGCGGAGATGGCAAGACGGTCATTCGAGGCGGGTTCGGCACGTTCTTCGCACACCCGTTCGACGCGGGCGCTCCTAGTTCGGCGTCATTAGGATTCGAGCTGTCCGCCACCATCGCGTAGCCGGACAACGGGGTGACCGTGCCGTTCTACCTGAAAGACGGAGTGCCGGGCTTGAGCCTGACTAAACCTCCGCTCAACGACAGCTTCGGATCCGTGCGCGTCGGCCAGAATCCGAACACCGCGCCGACGTTTTACGAAACGAACCGGAGGACGGGTTATGCCTTGCAGTCCAACTTCGGAATCCAGCGGCAGTTGCCGGCCAACATCATGGTTGAGGTCTCCTATGTCGGCAACTTGTCGCGGAAACTGGCGAGCTCGAACTTGGGGATGAACCAGGTGAGGCCGGAACTCTTGACGCCGGCGTCCACTCAGCGCGACCGGCCATTCCCGCAGTTCACGAACGTGACCATCGTGCTGCCGTCGCTTGGAGTCTCGAGCTATCACGCGATGCTGCTGCGCGCCGAGAAGCGGTTCGAGTCGGGCTGGAACTTCCTGGGCACATATACCTGGTCCAAGTTCCAAAACAATACGAATGAGGGCGGATCGGTGCTTGGCGCCGAGGGCAGTGTGTATTCGAACTATTACAACCGCCGCGCCGATTGGGGACCAAGCGAGAACGACATCCGCCACCGCCTCACCTGGAGCGGCGTGTATGAGCTGCCGTTCGGCAAGGGCAAGAAGTATCTGGCCGATTCACCCATGCGCCACATCATCGGCGGCTGGGGCGTGGGCGGCATTCTCACGCTTCAGAGCGGGGCGCCTTTCACCGTCACGACGCAAGTCAACAGCGTCTACTCTGCCGCGGGAGCGTTGCGGGCGGATGTTTCGCGTAACCCGAACCTTCCCAACAATCAGAGGACATTGGCGCGCTGGTTTGACACAGGAGCGTTCTCCCAACCCCCCGCGGCCACGTTTGGCAACCAGGGCGTAAACATTCTGCGGGCGGACGGCGTCATCAACCTGAACGCGAGCGTGCAGAGGAATTTCGGGCTGTGGAGCGAGCAGTCGAAATTGCAGTTCCGGGCCGAGTTCTTCAACTTCGCCAACCATCCAAACTTCGGGGTTCCGGGACGCGTTCTCAACGGGCCGGGGTTCGGCATTGTGGGTTCGGCCGGTCCGGCGCGCTCGATCCAGCTCGGATTGAGGTTGGCGTTCTGAGATGAAGCGGCAGTGTCAAGCCCTGCCGGCTTGACGAGCTGATTCCGGTACCTGCCGCGGGCGGCAAATGCCTTGTGGTGTTTGTGCAGGCGCTGCCGCGCGTGCCACGCAGGGCGCTGAACGCTGGGGACGGAAGCAACGGGCAAAGCATTCGGCCTGCGGCGCGCACCCCCACACGCGAGCCCCATCTGTCATATCTTGGATACGTTCTGCCATGCACCGCAGTCATCTGGTCTGCTCCCTCCTCGCCGCCGCCTTGTTGGTTTCCGCAGCCGACAAGCGAGTGCTTGTGTATACGCGCAACTACACGCCCGATGGGAAGGGCTACGTCCACGAAAACATCGCGAGCAGTGTGGAAGCCATTCGAAAGATGGGGCGCGAGAACGGCTTCGAAGTCGACCATTCCGAAGATCCGGCGGTATTCACCCCGGGCAACCTCGCCAAGTACGCTGCGCTTGTCTTCTCCAACTCGAACAACGAGGCGTTTTCCGATGACGCGCAGCGCAAGGCTTTCGAGGGCTACGTGAAGGGAGGCGGCGGGCTGGTCGGCATCCATTCGGCGACGGGGTCCGAACGGAAATGGCCCGAGTTCTGGTCGCTGATCGGCGGCAAGTTCCTGCGGCATCCGAAAATGCAGAAGTTCACGATCCGTGTCAAAGACCCCACCCACCCGGCGACCCGCGGACTCCCCGCCACCTTCGAGTGGGAGGACGAGTGCTACTACAACGAGCACATCAACCCCGCCATCCAGCCTCTCCTGGTGACCGACCCGGCGAAACTCGACGACCCGAGGAAGGCGGAGTAC
This sequence comes from Bryobacteraceae bacterium, assembly GCA_013388415.1. GTDB lineage: Bacteria > Acidobacteriota > Terriglobia > Bryobacterales > Bryobacteraceae > JACADU01. The sequence continues at coordinate 2,840 of JACADU010000218.1, read as the reverse complement.
CCCGGCGACCGCTTCGGCGATTCGCTGCCTCTGGCATGGTTCATCACCGAGGGCGGAACACGGAGATTCTATACGGCGCTTGGGCATAAGAAAGAACATTATTCAGACCCGCTCCTCTACAAGCAGATCCTTGGCGGAATCCTCTGGGCGACAGGAGGCAAGTGACATGGAGAAGAACTCGCGCCGCGGCTTCCTCAAGTCAGCGGCGACTGGCTTCCCGGCAATTGTACCGGCTCGCGTGTTCGGCCGGTCCGCGCCGAGCAATCATATTCAAGTAGCGCAAATCGGCTGCGGTAGGATCGCCAGGGCCTCGGAGTTCCCGGGCGTTCTCAGGAACAGCGACCAGGCGCGGTTTGTCGCGTTGTCGGACCTCGACACGGTGAGATTGGCTGACGGCAAGACGTTCGTCGAATCCTACTACGCGAAGAAGTACGGCGTTGATAAGTACACAGCGGTCAAGACCTACCGCGATTACCACGAGATTCTCGCCGACAGGTCCATCGACGCAGTCTGCATCAGCACCCCTGACCACTGGCACGCCCAGCCCGCCATGGAGGCGGCGCTGGCGGGCAAGGACATCTATCTTCAGAAACCGACGTCGCTCACGATTCGCGAAGGGCGGCAGATGGCCGACTGCATCAAGGCGACCGGGCGAATTCTTCAAATCGGCAGCCAGCAGCGCTCCGATCTCCATTTCCGTCTCGCCTGCGAGCTGATCCGGAACGGGCGCATCGGCAAGATCAAGGAGATCTACATCGGCCTTCCGTACGATCCCTCGGGCGGCGAGGAGCCCGAGATGCCGGTTCCGCCCAATCTCGACTACAAAACATGGCTGGGCTCGACGCCCGAGGTCTACTACACCGAGAAGCGGGTTCACCCGCAGTCAGACAACCTGCGGATGCGATACGAGCGTCCCGGCTGGCTCCGCTGCGAGCAGTTCGGCGCGGGCATGATCACAGGATGGGGCGTTCATCACATCGACATCGCGCATTGGGCGATGGACCTCGAAACAAGCGGTCCGGTCGAAGTCGAAGGCACGGCCAACTACCCCAAGAAAGGCTTGTGGGACGTCCACGGCAACTACACCATTCGCGCGAGCTACGCGAACGGCGCGGTGATGTACATCAGCGACAAGTTCCCGAACGGACTCCGGTTCATTGGTGAGGACGGCTGGATCTGGGTCACGCGCGGAAGATACAGGGCGGGCGACCCGCCGGAGGGCGGTCCTCGAAACAGGGCGCTCGATGCGCACGATCCGAGGATTCTCCGCGCCGGCATCAAGGATGGCGAAATCCGCCTCCACGAGAGCCCGAACAACGATCACCATCTCGACTGGCTGACCAGCATTCGGACGCGGCGGCAGCCTGCCGCGCCGGTCGAAGTTGGCCACCGCACCTGTAGCGCTTGTCTGGTGGCCCACGCCGCCATGAAACTTGGCAGAACGCTCAAGTGGGACCCGGCGGCGGAGAAGTTCCTTAATGACTCCGAGGCGAACGCGACGCTGGCGCGCCCGCAGCGCGCGCCCTTCGGCTCGGAGTACGTTCTGGCAAGGCTCGGAAAGGGGAAATCATAGACCCATGGCAATTGTCGCCGGCGTGGACTATGGCACGCTCAGCGTGCGGGTTTCGATCGTCGATAGCGAGCGGGGAAGAATCGGCTCCGGCATAGGCGAGTATCCGCTGCACCGCAAGCCGGAGGATCCTGACCACGCCACGCAGAGCCACTCGGCTCACATGAATGCGCTGGTTCATGCGATGCAGGCGGCTCTGGCGGACGCCGGCGTGAAAGGGAACGATATCGCCGCCATCGCTGTCGACACGACCGGCTCGAGCGTCGTTCCCGTTGACGAGAACCTTCAGCCGCTGAGCGACTACTACTTGTGGTGCGACCATCGCGCCTGGCGGGAAGCCGCGGAGATCACCGCCCGCGCGCGCGAGGCCAAGTTGCCGCACATCGAGTGGTGCGGCGGCGTCTACTCAAGCGAGTGGGGCTTTTCGAAACTGCTCCACTGGCTCCGCACCAACCCGGTGAAGCGCGAGCAGTTCGCCACGGCGCTCGAGCATTGCGACATGGTCGCCGCCGTGCTGTGCGGCATTACCGACATCGGCGCCATTCCGCGGTCCATCTGCGCCATGGGCCACAAGTGGATGTGGAATGCCGGACTCGGCGGATTCCCACCCGAAGAGTTCCTGATCAGCGTCGACCCGCTGCTCGCCGGCGTCCGCGAACGGATGAACCTGGGCCGTTACGCGACTTCAGACAAGCCGGCGGGAACGCTTTCAGCGGAATGGGCGGCCAAACTCGGCCTCCGCGCGGGCATCCCCGTCCCTGTCGGAGCCTTCGACGCGCATTGGGACGCCATCGGCGCCGGAATTCAAGAGGGCGACGTCGTCAACGTCGTCGGGACCTCCACCTGCATCATGGCCATCAGCCAGAACCCGGCACTGATCCCTGGAGTGTGCGGCGTTGTTCCCGGCTCCATCCATCCGCAGCGCACGGGCATCGAGGCGGGGCTTTCGGCCACGGGCGACATCTTCGACGCCATCGCCAGGCGCGCCGGCTCCAGCGTCGCGGCGCTTTCGCAAGGGCTCATGCTGGGCTACTACGTCACCGGCTTCGAAACCGGCGTCGGCTACTTCCTGTTCGCCCTCCTCGTCGCGGGCGGGGTTTGCGGCGGCTACGTTCTTCTCGGCGCAACCTGGCTCATTGCGCGTACCGAAGCGGAACTGCAGCGCAAGGCCGCCGCGTGGACGCGCTGGGGACTCATCTGGGTGGCGCTCGGTGTTGCGCTCGTCAGCCTCGCAACCCCGCTTGCGAGCGAAACCGTGCGGGAGCGGTGG
>JACADU010000111.1 GCA_013388415.1 Bryobacteraceae bacterium | reverse complement strand
GACATCATCAATGAGGGCATTCAGAACCTCGAAAAAGCCCTCCAGATCGACAAGCAATACGACGACGCGATGGCCTACATGAACCTGCTCCATCGCGAGCGGGCCGACCTTTCGCCCGACGAGGCAGGATACAAGAAAGACGTCGAGATCGCCGACAACTGGATGTCCAAGGCCTTGGAAACCCGTAAGATCAAGGCCGAAGCCGCCGCGAAGAAAGCGGGCGGCGGCATCACCGAAGGCAACTGATCGCTGCAAGTTCGATAAGATAAGAAGTGGGGATGGCCCCGATGCGCGGGTCATCCCCAATCTTTTCCTCTCAATGGAGCCGGACCAGACATCTCCCGCTTCGACGCTGGCGGTTGAATCCGCCCAGACGCAAACGGGATCTGCGCTTCCGGGTGTGACGCCGGAGATCCTCAAGGCCTATCAGACGCTGGAGGATACTGTCAGGCAGCGGAGGCCCAACGACGACCTGGCGAGCCTCCGGCGCGCTTTCGAGTTCGCCTGCGAGTGTCACGCCGATCAGCGGCGCGATAATGGCGAGCCCTACGTCACCCATCCCATCGCCGCCGCGCAAATCCTGGCCGACATGCAGATGGATCTGGTCACGGTCGAGACTGCTCTCCTGCACGACACGCTCGAAGACACAAAGGCGACATTGGAAGAAATCAAGCGCCTGTTCGGCGAGGACGTCGCCCGCTGCGTCAACGGCGTCACCAAGCTCAGCAAGCTGAAGCTGCTGAATAAGGAAGTCCGCGAGGCGGAGAGCGTCCGCAAGATGCTTCTCGCCATGATCGAGGACATCCGCGTCATCCTCGTCAAACTCGCCGACCGGCTTCATAATCTCCGCACGCTCGACGTACTGCCCCGCGAGCGGCAGGAGCGCATCGCCGCCGAAACCGTCGAACTTTACGCGCCCATCGCCCACCGCCTCGGCATGGGGAAACTGCGCGCCGAACTCGAGGACCTCGGCTTCCGCTATTACGATCCCGAAGCTTATGCCGAAGTGGTGGAAGCCATCGAGAGCAAGCGCCGCATCAACGATCAGTTCCTGCACGAGATCCGCGACACCATCGAGCGCAAACTGTCGCATGAAGGCATCCCCGCGCGCGTTCAGGCGCGCGTCAAACGCCCCTGGAGCGTCTATCTCAAGCTCAGGAAGCAGAAGATCGGCATCGAACACGTCTACGACCTTCTGGGCATCCGCATCATCACCGATTCGGTGAAAAACTGCTACGCCGCCCTTGGCGTCATCCACAACGAATGGCCGCCGATTCCCGGACGGATCAAGGACTTCATCGCCATCCCGCGCCCAAACCTGTACCAGTCCTTGCACACCTCGGTGCTGGGAGCGGGCGGCGTCGCTTTCGAGGTGCAGATTCGGACCGAGGAGATGCACCGGCTCGCCGAAGAAGGCATTGCCGCCCACTGGAAGTACAAGGAAGGCAAGAAGGGGCCCGCCGAGGACGACCAGCGCATCGCATGGCTCCGCCAGCTTGTCGAGTGGCAGCGCGAGATGCGCGACTCCACCGACTTCATGGCCAACCTGAAGGTCGACCTCTACCCCGAGGAGGTCTACTGTTTCACGCCCAAGGGCCGCGTCGTCGTCCTGCCCCGCGAAGCCACTCCGATCGACTTCGCCTACTCGATCCATACCGACGTCGGGCACCAGTGCACCGGCGCGAAGGTCAACGGGCGGATGGTGCCATTGAAGCACGCCCTCCGCAACGGCGATATTGTCGAAATTCTCACCTCCACTGGAAGCCGCCCAAGCCGCGACTGGCTGACATTCGTCAAAACGGCGCGGGCGCGGAACAAGATCCGCGGCGTCATCAACGCCGACGAGCGCGAGAAGGCCATCGAACTCGGCCAGAAGCTGATCGAGCGCGAGGCCCGGCGGCTGGGAGTCGCGTTGAGCCGCGTGACGCGCGCGCAAATGGAGAGCGTCGCCGGCGACTACGGATGCTCCAAGATCGAAGACCTTTACGCGGCGCTCGGATGGGGCAAGTATTCGGCCCGGCAGGTCCTCACCAAACTTGCGCCTGAGGTGTTTCCGGAGGAGCCGCCGCCCGCCGCCGCTCAGCCGGCCGAGAAAGAGGATGCTCAGCAGGGCCGCGCAGCCAAGGACGCCGTCGTGCTCGTCAAGGGCGTCGACGATTTGCTCACCTATCGCGCCAAGTGCTGCAACCCGATCCGCGGCGAGCCCATCGTGGGCTACATCACCCGCGGCAAAGGCGTCGCGGTTCACTCCAAGCGCTGCCCCAATGTGGTGAACCTGCTCTACGAGGCCGAACGCCGCATCGAGGTCGAATGGGCGCGCGCCGCCGGCGAGAGTTTCCACGTCCGCCTTGTCGTCCACACCGACAACCGCACGGGTATGCTCAACCAGCTCACGCAGATCCTCTTTGACGAGAACATCAACATCCGCAGCGTCGAGGCGCACGCCGACGAACGCTCTCTCGATACAGCGGTGGTCGAAATGACGATCGACGTCCGGGACAAGAAACAGATGGAAAAGGTCGTCGGCGCGATGCGGCGCGTGAGCGGCGTGCGCGACATTGAGCGTGTCTACTGAGATTCCCATGCCCGCCGTTTCCACTGATCCACTGCACATCGCCGTTTCGAAGTCCAAGGGCATCTCCATCGACTGGAGCGACGGCCATCGCAGCCAATACTCGTGCGAGTTGCTGCGTGACGAGTGCCCCTGCGCCGGCTGCACCGGGGCGCACGGCACGCCGCCCGAGCGGACAAACTATTCGCAGCCCAAGGCGCCGGATCCCTCCAACCCGTTCCCCATGTACAAGCCCAGAATCAAGATGAATGACATCGAAGAGGTGGGCTCCTACGCCTTGCGCATCTATTGGAACGACGGGCACAACTCCGGCATCTACTCGTTCGAGCATCTCCGGGCCATCTGCCCATGCCAGGAGTGCTCGGCCGCCCGCGCGAGCCGCGGCTGATCGAGATAAACTCACGGTCGATGCCTTCACGCCGTGAGTTTCTCGCCGCTGCCGCCTCGCTTCCTCTCCCCGCCGTCCCCCGTTTCGACGCCAAAGCCTGGCGCACGCGCTGGATTCATCCGCCCGCCGGCGAGTCGGCGGGCTACGGGGTCTACCTGTTCCGCAAGAGCTTCAATCTCGAAAGCCCGCCGGCGTCTCTCATGGTCCGCGTCTCCGCCGACAGCCGCTATGAGCTGCGCGTGAACGGCGTCAAGCTCTGCTGGGGACCGGCGCGCGGAACGCTCGACTGGTTGCATTACGAGACTGTCGACATCGCGCCGCATCTCCGCCCGGGAGCCAACGTCATCGCCGCCACCGTCTGGAACGACGGGCCCTATGCCGCCCTCTCGCAGTTCAGCCACGAAACCGCCTTCCTGCTTGAAGCGGAATCTTCCGGCTTCGATCAAATCAACGCAGGACCGGATTGGCGCTGCCTCCGAGACGCCGCCTACGAAGCAATTCCAGTTCCCCAGCGTTCTCAGTACGGCTACTTCGCCATCGGCCCGTGCGAGAAGTTCGATGCCGCCAAACACCCGTGGGGATGGGAGCAGCCTGGCTTCGACGACTCCGCCTGGCTGCCGGTCCGCATGGGCTACCTCGCCGCCGGACGCGGTCAGCGGGACGCCCAGACCCGCTGGGCGCTCGTGCCCCGGGAACTGCCGCCGATGGAAGAAACTCCGGTCCGGCTCGCCAAAGTTCGTCGAGCCGAGGGTGTGAAGCCTCCCGAGGATTTCCCGGCCAAGCCTGCCGCGTGGACGGTTCCCGCCAATTCCAAAGCCATCCTTCTGCTCGATCACGGCCACCTCGCGACCGGCTTCCCCGTGCTCTCCATTGATGGCGGGCAGGGAGCGCGCGTCAGTCTGCGCTATAGCGAAGGTCTGTTTCAAAGCGAGAAACCGCGCCGGGTCAAAGGCAACCGCAACGAGGTGGAGGGCAAGACGTTCTGGGGGTACGGCGATGTCGTCGTGGCCGACGGCAGGCCCCGCCAATGGCGGCCCCTCTACTGGCGTACCTGGCGATACATCGAACTCGCCGTCGAAACGGGCGCCGCACCCCTCACCATCAACGACGTGAGCGCCGTTTATACCGGTTACCCCTTTTCATTGAAGGCCCGTTTTGAGAGTACTAGCCCGGAGCACGCTCAGATCTTTGAGACAGGCTGGCGTACAGCGCGGCTCTGCGCCCACGAAACCTACATGGACTGCCCATACTACGAGCAGCTTCAATACGCCGGAGATACGCGCATCCAGTGCCTGGTGACGCTCTTCAACTCCGGCGACCCCAGACTCGTGCGCGCTGCGATCCGTCTGCTTGAGCGTTCGCGGACGCCGGACGGCATCACGCTGTCGCGCTCCCCATCCACTCTGCCGCAGTTCATTCCTCCTTTCTCGCTCTGGTGGATCTGCATGGTGCATGATTACTGGTGGTACGTCCCGGACCCCGATTTCGTGCGCGAGATGCTGCCGGGCGTGCGCTCGGTTCTGGGCTTCTACCAGCAGTTCATCGGGGATGATGGCCTGCTGGCTTCGATGCCGTACTGGAATTACGTCGACTGGGTCCCGGCGTGGCGCAACGGAACTCCGCCGTCGTCGGAGGACCGCATGAGCGCGACGATTCACATGCAGCTTCTGCTCGCCTTGCAGGCTGCGGCGGATTTGGAAGCCGCCACCGGTGACGGGACGCGAGCCGCGGAGTATCGCGTCCTTGCGCTCCGGCTCGCCGTCAACATCCGCTCCCGCTTCTGGAAGAGCGGCCGGCGGATGTTCAGCGAGGACCTTGAGGGCAATCGCTTCTCCCAGCACGCGAATGTTCTGGCGGTGCTCGCCGGACTGGTGGAAGACGCGGCTGCGTCGAAGGACCTGATGGAGCGAACCTCATCCGCGCCGCCCAGCGAGCTGGACCCCTGCTCCGTCTACTTCCGGTTCTACCTGGACCGGGCAATGGCCAAGGCTGGTCTCGGCGACCGTTATCTGGAGCGCCTGGGAACCTGGCAGTTTATGCTGAGCGAGGGCCTCACGACCTGGGCCGAGATCGACCGCCCGGAGACCAGATCCGATTGCCACGCCTGGGGCGCCTCGCCCAACATCGAGTTCCTCCGGACGGTGCTGGGCGTCGATAGCGCCGCCCCCGGCTTCTCGAAGGTCTCCATTCGCCCCCATCTCGGTCCGTTCAAAAGGCTCGCCGGCGCGGTGCCTCACCCTAAAGGAATCATCAGCGTTGAGATTGAAAGGACCGCGACAGCGTACGCGATCAAACATTCCGCGCCACCCGGCGTCGAGATTGTCCTCTGAAAGTCAGGTCAGGAAAGGTCCTGGAGCAATGGCCAGCCAGGAAGCTACAGCAGCCGGAAGTTGACTTCGACGTTGGCCATGACCGGGACGGGCTTGCCATCCTTGTAGCCCGGGCGGAAACGCCACTTCATCACGGCCTCGATCGCCTTCTCGTCGAGACCCATGCCCAGCGGCCGGATGACGCGCACATTCGCCGTCTTGCCGGTCTCGTCGACCACGATGGCGAGCAGCACCGTTCCTTGAAACTTCGCCTTGCGCGCTTCTTCCGAATACTCTGGCTCCACTTTGAAGATGGGCACAGGCGCCGAAACGCCGCCCCCGATGCGGAAGGCGCCGCCGCCGAAGCCGCCGCCTTCTCCCGGACCAAAGCCGCCCCCTCGGCCTGAACCGACGCCGCCGCCGCTGCCGGTCCCGATGCCGCCGCCGCTACCCGGCCCGTTCGAAGGCGGACCAATCCGGGCGAGAGGATCGCCGAAGTTCGGCATGTTCACCTGCGGCAGATTCGCGTCGGGAGGAGCAATGATGGTCGGCTCCATGGCCAAACGTGGATTCGGGTTGTTCAGCACCGCCTGCGGCGGCGTGAATTGCTTCAAACTGGCTCGCGGCAACCTGCCCTTGCTGGGCGGAAGGGGGCTATTGTCGCCGCCTCCGCCGCCTCCACCCATTGCCTGCTTTTTCACGGGCATTTCAGGCTGGTAAGGAGCAATGTCGGGCGCAACCAATATGACCGAATCCCTGACTGCTTTCTGGACTGTCGGATTTGTGCCAACCGTGAACGCCAGAGCCACCAGCCCCACGTGGATCATCACCGACATGAACTGGCTCCGCCCCCTGTATTCAGGGCGGGAAAACATCTCCTTGACCTGCACCGGCTTGGAGGTGACTTCCAGCGGCGGCAGTTTGGGAGGGAAGAGCGTGTCCCTCAGATCGCTCAGAAACGTCTGATACCAGGGCTTGGAGATCGATTCCATTTCCCCGAAGGTGGAGTTCTTCAACTCCTCGGGTGTCAGGGGCCGTGAGGTCACCTGCAACGGAGGCAGCGTCTCGGCGGCGAACAGGCTTTTCACGCTCTGGGCGAGACTCTTGAAAAACCCGACCTCTTGCTGCATTTCCGCCATCTGGCGCAGCTTCGGATCGTCGCTCTGGAGCATCTCCTCTTCAGTGATCGGTCTGAAAGAAACCTGAAGAGGCGGTTGTTTCTTGAACTCGGAGAGGTCCCGCAAAGTCTCGAACAGAGACACGAACCACAGCTTGTTGGCGTCTTGCGCCTCAAGCACGCTCTGGAACGGTACTCCAGCTTCGCCTGCCGTGGCAGGACCTGCCGGATTCTGGACGCTCATTTGATCCTGCGCCGCCATAATCGCTTTACTCAGGCCTCTACTGCTCCTGGCTCCCAGGCGGCCAATATAATACCGGCTGCCTCTCCGCCCTCACCCCTTAGACGCAGCCGCTGAAGAGAAGTTGCACTAAAGCGGCCTAGTTGCCGAATTCCCTCTTCCATAAATCGTAACACGCGCAGTCAACGGTGGTTAGGCCTACCGATTTCTGGAGAGCCGATTCCATGACCCGTTGCAGCGGCTCTTGGCTTCGATCCCTGGCGCTGAACAGGACCAACTACAGTAAGTCACAATATTAGAATCACTTAACTGTATCGCTAGAGAACTCACTCAGCCAGGGCCTCATTCAGCAGCCGCGCCAGTCTGACCCCGGCCCGCTCAAGCTGCCGCCGGATGGAGGGGCCTGCCGCCTCCAGATACGCGCCTCCCAACTGAGCCGGCCGGGCTTCCGGCAGGTTCCTGTAAGCCACGTCTCGCGCCACATCGTGGGCTTCCCAGAGCCAGTCCTCGACCGAACCTTTGCTCATCGAGCGCCTGGCCCAGAAGCCGGGTCCCTGTTCGAGGCGCGCCTTCTCGGCGGGTCTCGCCGCCAGCCAGTCCATGAGCAACGCCGTGTCCCAGATGCTGTGAAGATTCGTGGCGCGGTCCTTATAAACCACGGCCACCTCGTTGCCTCCTTTGTCCCCCATGTCGCCCGAGTGGAGAGGCTGGTGAAGGTCGGAGGTGAAGTGAACCAGAAACTTCAGCGCCTCGGCCCGCTGCGCCCTGTCCAGATTGGCGTCCCGAAGGCGGCGCATCATCTCGCCGATGATGCCTGGTGCGCAGCCAGCCTCGGGGCAGTATTCTTGCCACCCGCGGCCGCTGGTTCGGGACTCGGTGATTGGGATGTTGATGTAGTGCCACGTGGAAGTTTCCGGCCGCTGCGGCCTGACCTGATCGGCCCACGAGGAGATCGATTCCAGAGTCTCACCGCCGCCCAGCAACTCCCTCACTTTGGCCGCCGCGGCCGGCTTCAGGTTCCTTGCCGCGATTGCCGCGATCAACCGGTGCCCCTCCTGGCCCCAGCCGCAGGCGATGGCTGGAAGGAGCAACGCGACAGGCATGAGCCGGATTGATCGCTGGAACATCCTCTTCAGTATCCGGGATCGGAGTGGCGCCCAACAAATGTCTCCCACAAGCGCACATCCGCCCGTGGCTGCGGCGCATCCATAAGGTCGGAACGCACTCTTCAAATGAGTTACGCACAGGCGCGCCTGCGCCTTGGAATCGCCGCCGTGGGGACGATTGTCGTCCTCTCCGCGGTCCTTTTCGTCTATCAGCTCCCCTCGACCATTTTCCCCTTCTACGGCGGACCTTGGTATGCGGATTGGGCGGCATTGATAGTGTTCTACCTTGGCTACGCTCTCGTCAGCATGCCGTTCGATCTGGCGGGTGGGTATTGGCTTCCCTGCCGGCACAATCGGATTTGCCTGCCGCTCCCGGTCTTTCTTTGGAAGTGGGTTCGAGGGGTCGCCGTTCAAGGCTGCTTCATGACGTTGGCTGGCCTTGCCATCCTCGAAAGCGCCAAGCTGGCGGGCTATTGGGGAGCGGTCGCCGCCGTGGCGATCATTCAATTCCTGCTACTGCTGTTTCAAACGCGAATCGCGCTTCTCGTTGGTGGCCTGGCGCCGTCATCGTCCGCGGATGCTCAGAAGTCAGGCGCGCTGGCGCTGGACTCCCTCGACCCCGGTTTCTCAGGCGGGTTTGCGGGACTGCCCGGGCTCGAGCGCCTGATCCTGCCTGGCCACTGGCTTCGCGCTCTCTCTCCCGAAGCGTTGGACGTCGAATTGAAGCGCCGCGCCGGTCTGCTCGCGACGGGGACGCGGCTGCGCGGTGTTCTGTTGGCTTCGGCCTGGAATCTGGCTGGGTTCATGCTCTGCGGGGCTCTTCCCTGGGTGGATCTGGCTACGATCTTCGGACTGCTGGAAGCCGTGCTCGGCTGCGCTCTTTGGTCCTTCCTCGGGCTGCTGATTCTGCCCTCGCTGAGCCGTCCCGGCGTTCTCGAAGCAGACAGGTGGGCCATCGACCACGGGGCTACGCACAGTTCGCTGCTGCTGGCAATGACCGAGATTGACCGGTTCCAGGAGGACGAGCCCTCCCGCTCGCGTTGGATCGAGCGGATCTTTCACCCGATCCCGTCCATCGAGAACCGTCTGAAGGCGCTCGAATCTCCGCGCCGCCCCACCGGCGCATGGCAGGCTGCCCGCATGGCGCTCTACCTCTCCTGGGCCAACTTTGGACTACTTTCGCGAGCGGTCCACTGCAACTCGGGCCGTCCTGACCTGTGGGTGATCCCGCCCGGCGACTGAGAGGGCCCGGCTAATCCACCCTTTCGGCGATGGCGCGAACCAGAGGGACG
>JACADU010000158.1 GCA_013388415.1 Bryobacteraceae bacterium | reverse complement strand
GAGCAGGCCGGCGAGGGGCGCATCATGCGATGGCTGACGAACCGCTATGAGAAGGCCCTTCACTGGAGCCTGCATCACACGCGGGCCGTCACGATGGCTTCGCTCGCCATTCTGGCTGCCTCTGTGGGCGTTTACTATCACCTGGGCACCGGCTTCCTTCCGGAGATGGATGAGGGCGCCTTCGTCGGGGACTACCGGATGCCGGAGGGGACATCGCTGGAAGAAACGAACCGTGTCCTGATGAAGGTCGAGAAGATACTCAAGGAAACGCCCGAGATTGAGAGCTATTCCCGCCGCACCGGAGCCCGCCTCGCGCTCGCAACGGCTGAGCCGAATTTTGGCGATTTCCTTGTCAAGCTCAAACGCGACCGCAAAAAAAGCGCGGAAGAGGTGATCGAGAGCTTCCGCGGAAGAATTGCGGAAACCGTTCCCGTGCTCCAAATCGAGTTCGCTCACATTCTCGAAGACCTGATCGCTGACCTTGTCGCCTCCCCCCAGCCCATCGAGATCAAGGTCTATCATCCGAACGATGCCACGTATAAAGCCCTGGCGAAAGAAATCGCGGAGTGGCTGCCGAAGGTCCCCGGTGTCGTCGATGTGGTCAATCGGACGATCATCATCGGGCCTGCGCATAACTTCCGAGTCGATCCCGACAAGGCCGCTTTGGCCGGTTTCGGCGTCCAAGATGTCCTCGACCTCGAAGGGGCGATTCTCGATGGACAGGTCTCCTCCAGCATGATTCGCGGCGACCGGATGCTTGGCATCCGCGTGCGCTATCCGGCCGCCTCCCGCTCCTCGAGCGGCAAGCTCAAGGAACTGCTGATCACTTCACCAGCGGGTCAGACCGTCCCGCTCTCAAGCATCGCCAGTATCGAGACCGAGGAAGTGACTCACGAGATCCGCCGCGACAATCTGCGCAACATGTCGGCAGTCACGGCGCGCCTGGAAGGGCGCGATCTCGGCTCGACCATGGACGAGGTCAAAGCCCGGCTCTTCAAGGAAGTCAGAATTCCTCCGGGAACGGACATCGAGTTCGGCGGCCAGTATCAGATTCAGCGCGAATCCTTCAGCGGACTCACCATGGTTCTGCTGATGTCGATGCTCCTGATCTTCATCATTCTCGTGTTTGAGTTCCGTTCGTTCTCCCACCCCATCGCAATTTTGGTGGCCACGCTCATGTGCGGTTTCGGCGCCCTCCTCGCCCTCGACGTGACGGGCACAACCTTGAACATCTCATCGTTCATGGGCGCCATCATGGTCGTCGGCATTGTGCACAAGAACGGCATCCTGATGCTTGACTCCGAGAAGGAGTTCACCGCAAAAGGGCTCCCGCTCCAGGAAGCCATTTTCCAAGCCGGCCGCCGCCGGCTGCGCCCGATCCTGATGACCGCACTTGCCACTGTCTTCGGAATGCTACCGCTCGCGCTCGGCATCGGCTCCGGCGCTCAAATCCTCCAACCGCTCGCCATCGCCGTCATCGGAGGCGTCACGGTCTCGATGATCCTGTCCCTGCTGATCACGCCGGCGCTGTTCTACACGCTTCGAAAGAGAGGTCTTTGATGTTTCGATTAATCATCCTGATCGCCCTGGCATCCGTTACCGCGCCCGCGCAGCGGAAATCGGGATCGCCACTGGAGCATTTGCCCCGGAATGTCGAGTTGCTCACGCAGTTCGGCGAGCGCGCTGACCTCTCGCCGGATTCTCGTGAAGTGGCCTTCATGAGCAAGAGTTTCGGGGACGCCATGGTGCTCGACCTGGGGACGCGCGCCATCCGCTGCCTGACCTGCGGCGTTCCGGGCGCCGCGTTCCTGCGTGTCATGCACCTGCCTTCGGGCGATTACCTATTGACGGGTCCGGCCAAGTTCACGGACATCGAGACTGGACGCCGCGTGGAGGCGGAGATCTGGCACATGAGCCGGCTGCCTGGTTCAAAGCCTGTCACATTGGGAGAGCGCATCAGCGAAGGAATCGCCATCTCACGAACCAGTTCCCGGATCGCCTGGGCTGTCACCAACCGCCAGGATGCCTCTGTACCGGCGGGCCGCTCGCTTCTGGTCATGGCCCAACTCGACGTCAGCGGCGGCAAGCCTCGACTCATCGCCAAGCGAACCGTCTATGACGCCGATGCCGCCGCGTGTTCGATCGAGGCTCAGGATTTCTATGCCAACGACTCGAAGATGACCTTCACGTGCAATGAGCCGAATGGCGCAGCCTCGGTCATGAGTCTCGATCTCGCGACTCGCAAAGCGGTGAACTGCTCGCAAGCGCCCGGGACCTACAACGAGGTGGAAGCGATCTTCCCCGACGAGAAGTATGTCACCGTCGAAGCCGACCGGCACGTGAGTAGCCGCGGCGGCCAGGGCGGCGAATCTCAGATTGACATCTGGAAGCTTCGCCTCGACAGCGGCGGGAAGGACTTCCTGCGGCTGACGCACTTCAACGACTTCGCGGGATGGGTCGCCTCCAACCCGGTGATCTCCCGGGATGGGAAGTTCATGGTCTTTCAAGCCGGCCGAAGCGATGCGGAGGCCGGCGCCGGCTTTGGGTTGTTGATGTTCCGATTCGCTTCCAGGCCGAATGCTCGCTGATTCAGGAACAGTATGAATGTCCGCGGCCCCCAATCAGTATAAAGGGCGATGCAACAATAGACCACATGCCGCCGGTCGAGGCAGCCGTTTCGGAAGTTCTCTCCGAGCAAGCCGTTCGAAGGGCCGAGTGGGGGGAGCAGGCGTACAAGCGCCTCGCCGAGAATGTCTACGACTTCGTTGATGGCTTGATCGAGCACCGCGTCGCGATCGCGCATGAGCGGTCTCCTTTCGGAAACCACCCACGACGATCTCGGCTTTGCGGTTTAAAGGCCGTCTGGTGGATGGGGGTCAACGCGGCATGCGGCCCGTTTGTTAACAGGCAGCGTGGATGAGCTCTGATGCAGCGCCGTGCCCCGGCACCCTTTTACGCGACTGCCGGCGCGAAGGGAGCGATCAGCTTTGTCTACCCCACGGGGCACGACTTACAGGGGCGGTGCATCGCCAATGGGGCACGCACGTCCAAAGATCGCCTTTTCGGCCTCGCCCCCGCAGGAAGAGGCAAAGGAGAGCGAGACTGCGGTCGGATGCCTCAGTATTGTCAGAAGCATGACTGTGCTCCATGTGTCGACGCCGGTGCAAAAATCCCCATAACGCCGGTTGAAAATTCCCCACCCGAGTACCAAGGGTTCTAGCCGGCACCGATCCTCGAAAGAGGAGGTGCCCCGCCGGTGTTCAGGGGAGACAACGTGAACGCGCTTGGCGACATGAAACGAGAGGGCCTGAGCATCCAGGCCATCAGCGAACTGACGGGCTACGATCGCAAGACGGTGCGCAAGTATCTGCTCCAGCCGGAGGGCCCGCCGGTGTATGGGCCGCGGCGGCGGCCGCCGAGCTTGCTGGACCCATTCACGCCCTACCTGGAAGAGCGCCTGGCGGCGGGGGTGTGGAATGCGCAGGTGCTGTTGCGAGAGCTGCGCGGACGCGGCTATCCGGGCGGCTACACGATTCTGAAGGACTGGCTGCAGCCACAGCGGGTGGCCGCCGCCGTGGTGGCGGTGCGACGCTTCGAGACCGCGCCAGGCGAGCAGGCGCAGGTGGATTGGGAACACTTGGGCGACCTGGAGTGGGAAGGCGTGCTGCACAAGCTGTGGGGGTTCGCCTTCACCTTGGGCTACAGCCGGATGATGATGGCGGCGGCGGCGCTCGACCAGAAGCTGGGGACGCTGCTGCGGATGCACGAAGAGGCGTTCCGACAACTGGGCGGAGTCCCGGCCGAGATCCTCTACGACCGCATGCGCACGGTCTGGCAGGGCGCCGATGAGCGCGGCGAGATCGTCTGGAACCCGGTGTTGCTGGACTTCGCGCGCTACTGGGGGTTCCGTCCGCGGCTGTGCCGGCCGTACCGGGCGCAGACCAAGGGCAAGGTCGAGTCGGGCGTGAAGTACGTGCGGCGTAACTTCCTGTGCGGGTTGCTGGGGCGAGAGCCGGGCGGACTGGAAGATCTAAATACGCAGTTGCGGCAGTGGGTCTGGGAGGTGGCCAACCAGCGGGTGCACGGGACGACGCATGAGGTGGTGATGGCGCGCTGGGACGCTGATCAGTTTGCCTTGCAGCCGCTCGCCGGCCGGCCGCCCTACCCCTACGTCGATGAGGAACTGCGCAAAGTGGCGCGGGATGCCTTCGTCCACTGGCAGGGGAGCCGCTACTGGGTGCCGTGGATCTACGCCGGCAAAGAGGTGTGGGTGCGGCAACAGGAAGGCCGCGTGGAGGTGCACTACGGCGAGCGGCGCATTGCTGAGCATCCGCCGGCGCCCCGGAAACACATGGTGATGCTGCAGCAAGATCATCACGCGGGCATCCCGCTGAGTGCGCGGCAGGAGCGCAAGACACTGGTTCATATCCGCGCGACGGCGCCGGCGGTGGAGATCCGCCCGCTGGCCGCCTATGAGAGCTTGGCCTTGGCAGGTGTGCGATGACCGTCATCGAGCAGCTTCAGGAAACGCTCGGCGCACTGACGCTGACGGCCGTCGAAGGACGCTTGGAAAGCCTTTTGGAACAGGCCGCAAAGAAGGAGCCGAGTTACGGCGACTTCCTGCTGGAGGTGTTGACCACGGAGGTGGACGCCCGCCGGCAACGCTATCTCAAGACACGGCTGCAACTGGCGCACCTGCCCTATGTGAAGACCTTCGAGCAGTTCGACTTCGGCTTCCAGCCCTCGATTGACGAGCGGCAGGTGCGCGAACTGCGCACGCTGCGCTTCATCCACGAGGCCAGCAACGTGATCCTGCTCGGACCGCCCGATCCTGAGACATTCTGCACCTCCTCGCTACGTCGTTGAAATTACTGTACATTCGCCTTCGCACATCCGGCCGACGGACCTCTATTTTCGTGCCGCCCACCTTTCAGATCCCAACCAACATCGGCAATTCGGCCTCCTTGGCGTTGTGCTTGATTCTGCTGCCCCGCTTGACCGCGGCGACTTCGCGTAAGACCTGATCGGACTCGATGGCCTCCGCCGGAATCTCCCAGGGGGCGCCAGGCACCACCTGCGTTGCAGTTATCGACTTGCCGTCAATCAAGCGCCTCACTATTTTGTGACTTACTCCCAGTTTCGCCGCCGCCTGTTCCAAAGTCAGCATCTTCTCTCTCAGCTTCGGATCCCAGGCGGGGAATGCATGGTAGCTGCGCGCGGTACGCACGCGAGGCTCGATCCAGTTGTTGCCTGATCCAGTCTTCAGGCCAAGGCGATTCAAAGTAGAAGCGATTTGTTCGTCCGAAAAACGGCCGGCCATTTGTCGAATGACTTCGATTGCTTCCAGACTCGTGCAGCGGCTGTGCCGCCCCGTGAGGTTCTTCTTCACACGGAGCTCAGAATGCCTCCCACCAGTCCAGTGAATCAACAGCACAATCTCGCCGGCAGACTCGTCTACGTCAGCCACGATCTCCCGAACCAGGATTCGGACGATGCGTTGCTTCAGGCGCATGTCCGTCGCTGCTGCATTCCATACCGCCGGCAGGTCCTGGGCGAGGCTGATGAGCGTCTCCTTGTCGGGAATCCTCGACGCCTCCTGACTGGACGCCTCAATCTGCCGGAGTCGTCCTTCGGCCTCTCCCACCTTGCGCAGAGCTGCATTCCATCGAGACTCCAGTTCGGCGGCCACCAAGCGGTTATCGGGATCGACGGCTTCATAGCGGCGAGCCGCCAGCCGAGCTTCGTATTGCGTCTGTTCCCACTCCAGCGAGAGCGCCTGTCGCTGCCGATTACGTTGCTCAGCGATCCGCGTGGCGGCTTCGACCGCCGCCTCCACGGCGTTGCCTTCCACGGCTTTGAGGACTTCAGCGGCTACGGCCCGGTCCGGACGCAGGCCTCCAAATGAGATGCACCAGTCCTCCCCGTGATTAATTTGCGCGCCGCGGCAGTGATAGCGAGGCACCTCGCCTTTGTTGCCGCTGTAGGCCACATGCAGCATCCGGCCACATCGCCTGCAGCGCAACAAACCGGCCAAGAGGCTCCGGCCTCCGCGTCCAGCCTTCGGCTCCATGCGCGACTTCATGTGTGCATTGTCGGATAGCAGCGCTTGGTTGCGCTCGTACTGCTCCCAGGTAATGTAGCCAGGATGATGATCCCGGATCAACACCATCCAGTTTTCGACCGGCTTGAAGTGGCCGATGGTCTTTCTGGCGCGGCCATCAACAACTCTGGTGCGGGCTTCGGTCTTGCCGAAGGCGTAGCCGCCGGCGTACATCGGATTTCGAAGCATGTGCCGGATCGTGTTGTAGACCGGCAGCTTCCACACAAGCCCGCGACCGGATTCTTCCTGAGCCTGAGAGGGAGTACTCACTTTCTCTCTGCGGAACCACAGCAACACTTGCCGCGCACTTCCAAGTTCAGACATCTTCGAGAAGACCAATCCAATCGCCTGCTGGACCCGTCGATCTGGATCCATCTCGACCTTGCCATTGGGGGCCCATCGGAAGCCGACCGGCAACGCAAACTGGAGTTCACCCCGTCGAGCCTTCTGTTGAATCGCTTCCTGGCATCGTTGTCTGAGCAGGTTCAGCTCGAACTCGCTCATCGTCCCCTTGAGACCCAGCAGGAGCCGGTCGTTGAGCAGGCCGGGATCATAGATTCCGTCAGGATCCACGACGAGCGCCCGCACCAGCCCACACAGTTCGATCAGGTGATGCCAGTCACGGCCGTTGCGCGCCAACCGTGATGCTTCGATGCAGAACACCGCGCCCACACCGCCGGTGCACACCTCCGCGACAAGCCGGGCAAACCCAGGACGGTCGACCTGCCCGGAACCGGAACGCCCAAGGTCCTCGTCGATCACTTCGACTTGCCGGAAGCCGAGTTGACGAGCGTGATCGGCCAGGGCGTACTGCCGCCGCTGGCTCTCCAGGTTGTTGCTCACCTGTATCGCCGATGACTGCCGGACGTACACGATCGCCCGACGCTTCAAATGATCTGCAGCTACTTTCTCATTCACGTTCATGCTTCATCTCCTGCTGGCTCGACTGCAGAGGGATCACTTGCCACGGCGGCGGCCCAGAGCAGATCGGCGAGAGCCGACTCCAGCTCGCACTGCATGTCCGGAGGAAGGTTGGTCGGCGGTGTGTCGCAAAGAGGCAGGTTCATCTGCCCATCCAGCTTCGTGTTGTGATTCATGCTGAGCCTCTCCTGGCATCTTCTCCGGCGAGGCACACGAATGGGACGAGACGCTGTCTATCAAGAGGCGGAGTTCGGCCAGGGCAGCCGCCGACGGCAACGGCGGACCCACTTCAATGGAGTCACACGCAGTTAGGTCAATCATCCACGCCGGCAAGACAGCAATCGTGCCGTCGGGTAACTCACAAAAGATGCACTCCCCTCGCGGGAACTTGGCTCTTCGGTGGAGCCTCACATCCTGGCCGAACAACGGGTGCCACCGATAGTGAATCCTGATGATCTTCGGAACATGGTCATTATGTTTTGGGGTCGCCTGGGGTGGGCAAGACGCACCTGGCGGTGGCGCTAGCCGAAGCGGCGATCCGGGCCGGCCAGCCCGCCTACTTCAAGACCGCGCACGATCTGGTGAGCGATCTCGGCAAGGCTTACCGCGAGGGCCGGCTGGACCGGCAGATGCGGATCTACCTGGCGCCGAAAGTACTCGTGATTGACGAGATGGGCTACCTGCCCATGGACGAGTTGGGGGCGACGATTTTCTTCCAACTGGTCAGCGCGCGCTATGAACGGGCGAGCATCATCCTGACTTCCAACAAGAGCTATGGCGACTGGGGCTCGATCTTCGGCGACCCGATCATTGCTACGGCGATCCTGGACCGGCTGTTGCACCACTCGACGACGATCAACATCCGGGGCGAGAGCTACCGGCTGAAGGACCGGCGGCGCGCGGGTTTGCTGGCCCGGCCGGAAACGCAGGCTGCCATCGCCGCCACGCTGGCTGCCGCCCCGAGCCAGGCGCGCCGGGGGAAGGAGCGCAAATGAGTTTTCTGAGGCATGGGCAGATCTATCGACCCGATGGATTCGCAAACCGGGGCCAGCGGATTCCCCTGACCCCGGCCATCGTCTCGATGAGTCTGCGGCCGGCTATTCCTTGGCGGGTTGGTCTCCACCAGAGCCCGCCTCCGCTTCGCCGACTGGTATCCATGCTGCAGGAGGTGCTGGTTGGCGTCAACCACCACCTGAGGGGGGGTGGGGAATTTTCAACCGGCCTTGACACATGCGAGAAAGTCGCAAAATGCAAGAGCATAAGAACATGCTTATCCGTAGAGAGTTCATTCGCACAGGGCTGGGAGGCGCTTTGGCGGTGTCTGCGGATCTGCACGCGCGCGGGCGGTCTGGCGACGGGCGTTCGCCGTTCGATGCGGACCTGATTCCCGCGCCCGATAGTCCGCGGGAGTGGCCGGCATTCCGGCCGCAGTTAGCGGAATGGCGGACACGGAAACGGGCGGAGATCGGCTATGACGACAGTCTCTACCGCAGGGCCGACCTGACGTGGGCCGCGTCGTCGTTCGCCTGCTGCTTCACGATGCTGTGCGACGAGGAGTTCTACAGCCCGGAGCAGGCACGTTATCTGGTCCAGACCTGGCTCGATGCGGGCGAGCGCGAATTCGGAGGCTACGATTCGCTGGTGCTATGGCATGCCTACCCGCGAATCGGAGTGGACTCGCGAAACCAGTTCGATATGTACCGCGATATGCCCGGAGGACTGAGGGGCCTGAGGGGCGTGGTCGATCTGCTTCACCGGAGAAACGTGAAGGCCTACATCGACTACAACCCGTGGGACACCGGGACGCGGCGGGAGGGCAAGAGCGATATCGATGCGCTGGCGGATCTGGTGGGGGAGATTGACGCCGATGGCATCTTCCTGGACACGATGAGCCAGGGCGCGGCCGAGTTCCGTGCGAAGCTGGATGGCACGAAACCCGGAGTGGTGCTGGAAGGCGAGATCGCACTGCCGCTGGAGAAAATACACGACCACCATCTCTCCTGGGCGCAGCAGTTTCGCGACAGCCGCGTGCCCGGGATTCTGAGGAACAAGTGGTTCGAGCGGCGGCACATGCAACACCAGATCCGGCGCTGGCAGCACGACCATACGGCGGAACTCCACACTGCCTGGATGAACGGCAGCGGGGTGCTGGTGTGGGAAAACGTCTTCGGCAGTTGGGTGGGATGGAATCCGCGAGACAAGAGCATGCTGCGTTCGATGCTGCCGGTGCAGAGGAGATACGCACACCTGTTCACCGGAGGGCAGTGGACGCCCCTGGTGGAGACCAAAGCAGCTGATGTGTATGCGGGGCTGTGGGAGGGCGATGGGATGCGGTTGTGGACGCTGGTGAACCGGTCGGAGAGAACGGTGAAGGGTCCGCTGCTGAGTATCGAGCCAAGCGAGGGCGAGCAGTATCTGGATTTGATCGGGGGCAATGAAGTAAAGGCGGCGCGGGAAGGGGGCAAAGCCGTGCTGAAGGGTTCGATCGCGCCGCGAGGCATTGCAGGATTTCTGGCGCGGAAGGCCGGGGATCGGCGGGAGGGCGGCGGGGAGTTCTTCAGGAGGCAGGCGGAGGGCTTGGCCCGGGCATCGGGATCGGCGCAGTTTCCGTCCCGAAAAACGGTCACGCGTCCAGCGCCGGTTGTGTCTCCCCGCCCTTCCGCGCCTGTGGGGATGGCGGCGATCGACGCGGTGGACTACGACCGGGATTCGGTCTACCAGGTTCGCGAGTGCGGCCAACTGACCTCGATGGACTACACCCCGGGCCGCGGGCACGACCGCATTCGCACCCCGGTGGCGATCAGGCGCAAGGCGCGGCTTGCGCGTTATGCGATTGACCTGGCGCCAGTGACGAATGGCGAATACGCGAGGTTCCTGCGGTCGTCGGGCTACCGGCCCCGTCACCCGGAGAACTTCCTAAAGCACTGGCAGGCTAGGGCGCCGCCCGCGGGCAAGGAAGATCACCCGGTCGCCTACGTGGATCTGGAGGATGCGCGGGCATACGCCAAATGGGCCGGCAAACGCCTGCCGACGGAACTCGAATGGCAGTATGCGGCCGAAGGGCCGGCAGGCCTGCTCTATCCGTGGGGCAACGAGATGAGGCCGGGGCGCTGCAATGGAGGCGAAGGCGGCGGCACGACGCCGGTGAGGGCCTTTCCGGACGGGAGGAGTCCGTTCGGCTGCTACGACATGTGCGGCAACACATGGGAGTGGACCGAGAGCGAGTGCTCGGACGGCAGGACGCGGTTCGCGATGCTGAAGGGCGGGAGCTGGTACAAGGCAGAGGGTTCGAAGTGGTACACAGACGGCGGTCCGCAGGCAGGGCGGTTCGGCATGAAGTTTCTGCTGATGTGGCCGGGGTTGGACCGGTGTGCGACGGTCGGGTTTCGGTGCGCGACGCCGTTGGCAGAAGGTGGTTGAAGGATGCAAACATGATAGAGGTGGTTGCCGCCGTTCGCAAGATGAACCAGGTGAAGTGTCGCTAGTATGTGATCTGTCCGGTCCAATTCACACATGATCTGTCCGCTCGATCCGAGCGGCGGGCGAAGCTTGGTGGGTGCAAACCCTCAAACTTGCCCTCCCCCAGTTTTGACGGCTGGGCGAAGGCTCCCTCAACGGTGGGGACAGGTTCGGAGCTTGGCGGGCAGCCGAGCGCGTCATTCTCGGGCCATGACAGGGATCGGATAGGGT
>JACADU010000497.1 GCA_013388415.1 Bryobacteraceae bacterium | reverse complement strand
GGCGCACAGCGACGGGTTTGCGGCGTGATGGGAGGGACGCGTTCCAGCGCGTCCCAGACTTTATTGTGGAAGCCAAGCAGGGACGGCGTGGAAGCCGTCCCTCCCGGCGAACTGCGCCGGTTCTGCGCCTTTGCGTCTTTGCGGTAAGAACAAATGACGGCCGTGTTCGCCAGGCGGAAGCGGTCGGCAGTGAGGGCGCGGATTCGGTCGCGGGGCTCAGAATTTCTTGAAGTAGAAGTCGTCGCGGCTCAGGCCGAGGTCATCGCAGATGTCGGCGATGATTCCGCGAGGCACGTCACCCGGATGCCACGCGAACGTGATGAGCCGGTCGGGCCGGAACGGATTCGAATAATGCCGGTGACTGCCCGCAGTGCGAAGGAGTTCGCAACCGATCTCGCGGAGGCGTCGTTCCAACTGGCGGCAGTTGTAGGACGGGTATTTGCCCCCGGCTCAGGCGGCAAGGATAAACTTGTCGCGGAACGCGGGCGGAATGGGGCGGCCGGTTGCCAAGAGCGCCTCGAGGTGCGCCTTGGCGGCCCGTTGAAAGCGAAGCATGGCTTCGCCGCGGTCGCGGCCGTGCGCGTGGCAGCCGGGAAGCAGGGTGGATTTGGCAATCCACACACCATCCTCGTCCTGTCGGATTTGCACTTTGGAAAGCGGAACGATCACAATCGACTTACGATAGCTGGCCGAGCAGCCGCCGTAAAGGGCGGTGATTGAACGATGCCAGACGTGTTCACCAGACGGAAGCGGTCGGCAATGACATCGCGGCAGGAAGATGCGTGGAAGAATCCGAAGTCCGAAGTCCGAAGTCGGAAACCCGAAATCCGAAGTGCGAAGTTTCAGGGTGCGGCCGGGTTTTGTGTTCCGGCGGCAGCAGCCGGTGGTAGCTCGCGCCGCGACCGTGACGCAACCGGCCAGGGGCGCGCCAGCGTAGTCTGTGGGGTCAACGAGCGGACGGGTAACGGCAGTTGAACCAGACGGAACGAGTTCAGAACCACGAATCGACACGAATCAACACGAATTGGACTCACCATGGCTCGTTCACCGCCGAGGTGAATCATCTCAGGCTTTGAAGTCGCTCTGATTCGTGTCCCTTGGTGTTCCTTCGTGGTTTCAACTGTTTTTTCCAGGTTCAGCCCACGCGGAACAGGACGGTGAGGTAGAAGTTGCGCACGCCGAAACGGTCGAGCGGCACGCGCACGGCGTCGCCGTCGCGCAGGCCGGCGGGCCAGGTCACGTCCAGCGGGAATTCGCTGGTCAACGCGCCGTGGCCCGCGCAGCGCCAACATTCGTAGCCGCCCACCGCGCCGCGTCCGCCGCAGGCCGGACACGTCGCCCGGGCCGGAATCCAGACGCGCACCTGGCCGCCCCATTGCGCGTCCTCGGGGCTGACCACGACCTCAACGGTGAGGTTCTCGAGTCGCTCGGCTTTGGGCCGGGTGATGTTCTCGAAGTTGCTCCAGAACCGATCGAACAATTCGTCGAAGCTGGGCCGGTAGGTGGCGAAGGATTCGGCGAGCGAGACTTCGCGGAAACCGCGAACCGGCTCGACGGGGCGGAACGGCTCGCCTCTGGGCCGCGGCGACACCAGCGGCTCGGCAGCCCTGCGCCGCGCGCGGGAGGCGGTGACGACGGCCACAAATTGCCGGTCGTAGCGGCGGCGGCGTTCGGGGTCGGCCAACACAGCGTAGGCTTCCTGCAATTCGAGGAACGGCTCGCTGGGCAGACCCGAGACGTTCGGGTGCAACTCCAAGGCGCGGCGGCGGAAGGCGGCCTTGATTTCGTCCGGCGTCGCATCCGCCGCGACGCCGAGAATCACGTAGTAGTCCTTGGTCATGGCAACGGATTAGGGTTGAACGATACGCATTGGCGCAACGCGGCCGCGACGAGGCGGTCAAAGTCCGGGCGGAACGGGCCACTGGCCGGTTCCGCCGGGCGACCCGCCCGGCAGTCGAACGGCCCGAGCGTCCCTTGAAGGGTCAGGGGCGCTCGCGCCCTCGGCGTGGCGGCAGGTTGTCGTCGCGCACGGCCGGGTTGGCCGTTCCACTTGAGTCCAAGGCATGGTCCCGTCTCAGCAGCCATTTTTCAAAGCCGCAGCCAGCACGGCGTCCACGGTTTCGACCGTTTTGATTTCGAGCTTTTCCTTAACCTCGGCGGGCAGATCGGCCAGGTCCTTTTCGTTCAGTTTCGGAATCAGCACGGTCTTCACTCCGGCGCGCAACGCGGCGAGGGTTTTCTCCTTCAACCCGCCGATGGGCAGCACCAGGCCGCGCAGCGTGATTTCGCCGGTCATCGCCACGTCCGCCCGGACGACCCGCCCGCTGAACAGTGACGCGATGGCGGTGAACATCGCGACGCCGGCGGATGGGCCGTCCTTGGGCACAGCGCCGGCCGGCACGTGGATGTGGATGTCGGCGTCCTTGAAGGCGTCGTCCGGGATGCCGAGGTCCTTGGCGCGGCTCTTGACCAGGCTCAGCGCGGCCTGGGCGCTTTCTTTCATCACGTCGCCAATCTGGCCGGTGAGCAGGATGTTGCCCTTGCCCGGATAGCGGAGAGCCTCGATGTGGAGAATGTCGCCGCCGGTCGGTGTCCACGCCAGGCCGGTGACGACGCCGGGGCGGCCGGTGGCGAGTTTGGTTTCGCGAATGTACTTGGCCGGGCCGAGAATTTTCTCCACTTCGTCGGACGTGACGGTGAATTCGGTCAGTTCGCCGCGGGCGATCCGGGCGGCGACGTGCCGGCACACGGCGGCCACCTGGCGCTCGAGTTCGCGCACGCCGGCTTCGCGGGTGTAATCGTTGATGATGCGCTGGAGCGCCGCGCTTTCAAACTTGCACTGGCCGTTCTTGAGGCCGTGTTCCTTGAATTGGCGTTTGACGAGGTAGCGGCGGGCGATTTCGAGCTTCTCGCGATCGGTGTAGCCGGGAATCTCGATGAC
>JACADU010000032.1 GCA_013388415.1 Bryobacteraceae bacterium | reverse complement strand
CGCGGCTTCTCTGTGCGTGAAGCAGCCTACGGCGCGACCGCCTACCTGACCGCCGGAGCCCTCGGCGGCTTCCTCGGCGGGCACCTCTCGGACCGCTTTGGCGCCAGGCGCGTCATCTTGTGGTCGTTCGCGGGCTCGATGCCGTTCCTGGGCGCTTTCTTCCTCGTAGCAAACCCGCTCCCTTCAATCTTGTTGCTCGCCGCCGGGGGATTCATCCTTCTGTTCACGATTCCAGTCAACGTGGTGGTCGCCCAGAAACTCGTCCCCACTCAAGCCGGCACCGTCTCCGCCTTGCTGATGGGCTTCGCCTGGGGCGGCGCGGGTCTCGTCTTCCTGCCCCTGGTGGGATGGGCGGCGGAACATGTGGGTCTCCATGCGGTCATGTTTTCGCTGGTTGGGCTCAGCCTGCCCGCATGGCTGCTCACGCGCCGCCTGCCTGAAGGGATCGGCTCATGAAAGCGGTCTGTCTGCTCAGCGGCGGAGTTGATTCCGCCACCGCGCTCGCTGTCGCCAGGAGGGACGGCTTCGAAACCTATGCCCTGTCGTTCGACTACAACCAGCGGCACTCCATTGAACTCGAAGCCGCGCGCCGCATCGCCCGCCACCTTGGCGCCCGCGACCACAAGATCCTGAAGATCGATCTCCGCGCCTTCGGCGGATCCGCTCTCACCGCCGACCTCGACGTTCCCAAAGCCCGCCGCCGCGACGAGATCGAAACGGGCATCCCCATCACCTACGTCCCCGCCCGCAACACCGTCTTCCTCTCTCTTGCCCTTGCCTGGGCGGAGGTCCTCGGCGCATTTGACATCTTCATCGGCGTCAACGCAGTCGATTACTCCGGCTACCCCGATTGCCGCCCTGAGTTCATCCAAGCCTTCGAGCGGGTCGCAAACCTGGCTACCCGCGCCGGCGTCGAGCACCCCCCCGGTACCCAAGGCTTCACCATCCACACCCCGCTCATCCGGCTCACCAAAGGCGGCATCATCCGTCTGGGCATCGAACTCGGCGTCGACTTCTCCCTCAGCCATAGCTGTTATGACCCCGCCGGCGCCAAAGCCTGCGGGCTCTGCGATTCCTGCCTCATCCGCCGCGCCGGCTTCGCCGAAGCCGGCGTCGAAGACCCCGTGGAGTACGTCAGGTGAGGATCAGCGAAGTCTTCCCGAGCATTCAGGGAGAAGGCATCCTCTCCGGCGTCCCCTCCCTCTTCATCCGTGTGAGCGGGTGTAATCTGCGCTGTGTCTGGTGCGATACGCCGTACACTTCCTGGGAGCCGGAAGGCGAGGATTGGCCCCTCAGCCGGATCCTCGAGTGGCTGAACTCTCAGCCGGCTTACAGGCACGCGGTCCTGACCGGCGGCGAGCCAATGCTGTTCGCCGAGCTCGAACCACTGACGTGCGCCATTCGTGAACTGGGCCTCCACATTACCATCGAAACCGCCGGAACCGTCCTCCGCAATGTCGCCTGCGATCTCATGTCCATCAGCCCCAAGTTGTCCAACTCGACCCCCTGGCGCCGCGCCTCGGCCGAGTGGGCGGACCGGCATGAGCGCCTTAGAATCCAGCCCGGCGTGCTGGCTGCTCTCACCCGCGGCTATGACTATCAGCTCAAGTTCGTTGTCTCATCCCCGGACGACCTCCCGGAAATCGAGCAGTTGACCGGTCAACTCGGCGCGCGTGCCGACCGCATTCTGCTGATGCCCGAAGGCGTCGACCCGGCGGCGCTCAATGACCGGGCACAATGGCTCGTCGAAGAGTGCAAGCAACGCGGCTGGCGTTTTTGCCCCCGTCTCCACGTCATGCTGTATGGCAACCGCCGCGGCGTCTGATCCTGGCGAAACGCCTCAGGAGGCGTAAGGGTTCCACCTGATCAGCTTCTACGGCTGTTCCCCCCGTTTTTCGCTCAATTTGCATGAGTTCTAAGACGCTCGCTCGATTGTTGGCCTCCAACGACTGCTCTAGTGTTGGAAGTGGAGATTCAGCACATGCTGAGGGCGGTAGCGATTTGTCCCGATCCCGGGATGCTGGAAGCTTTGTCGAGGGCCTTGATCTCAACGGGTCGCATACAGATCTCGCGGGAACTCGACCATTATCCGCAGGAGATCGAACTCGTCCGCCTGATTCGCGCCCACGCGCCCGATGCTGTCTTCTTGAGCGTGGATTCGCTCCCTGAGGCGTTGGCGATTTACCGTGCAATGCCCGGACACGGTATCGAACTACCCGTGGTGGCTGTCGGGCGCTCGTGCGAGCCCTCGGTTCTCCTGGAGATCATGCGGGCAGGCATCAGGGAGTTCGTGGCTCAGCCGTTCGAGCCGGAGGCGGTGAATGAGACTTTGAACAACCTTCAGCAGATTTGCCAGCAGAACTCCCCCGCAATCCCGTTTACCGACCAGGTCTACAGCTTCATCCCATCCAAGCAAGGCGTCGGGACTTCGACCGTCGCGCTGAATACGGCCATCTCCCTCTCCAGGCACCCAAACACGCCGACTCTTCTCATCGACATGGACATGAGCCAGGGGATCATCGGCTTCATGCTCAAGTTGAACAACACCCATTCGATCGTCGAGGCCGCCGAGAACGCCGCCAGGCTCGACGAGACCCTCTGGCCGCAACTGGTCAGCCGCCTTGGCGCGATGGACGTGATTCACTCCGGGCGGTACAGCCCCGAGTACCGCATCGAAATCGGCAACATCCGGCTCATCCTTGAGTTCGCCCGGCGGCTCTACAAAATCATCTGCGTCGATCTGTCGGGCAACCTGGAGAAGTACTCGCTCGACCTGATGCAGGAATCGAAGCGCGTGTTTCTCGTCGTCACACCCGAAATCCCCTCGCTCCACCTGGCGCGTGAGAAGCTGGCATTTTTCAAGAGCCTGGACCTCGCCGACCGCGTTTGTGTCCTTCTCAACCGCAGCCACAAGCGCAGCCTGGTATCGGCCGCCCAAATCGAGGACCTTCTCGGCGTCAGCGTTCTCGCATCGCTGTCAAACGATTACCACGGCGTTCACCGCGCTCTTCAGTCCGGCAGGGCGGTGGACCAGTCGAGCGAACTCGGCAAGCAGTTCAACCAGCTCGCCAACCTGATCCTCGAAAAAAACACCGGCGAGCCTGAGATGAAGCGCAAGCTCATCGAATATCTGAGCCTGCTGCCCCAGCGCGCGGTCACCGAGGTCAAGTAACCGCGGCCGCTTTACATATACATCCCGCCGTTGACCCGCAATACGCAGCCGGTGACGTAGCCCGCCTCCTCGCTTGCCAGGTAGCGCACCGCCGCCGCCACATCCTCCGGCTTTCCGAAGCGCCCTAGAGGAATGCCCGCCAGCATCTTCTGCTTGATTTCATCCTTGAGAACCGCCGTCATGTCGGTCTCGATGAAGCCCGGCGTCACAGCGTTGACCGTGATATTCCGGCTTCCCAGCTCCTGCGCCAGCGTCTTCGTCAATCCGATGAGCCCGGCCTTCGAAGCCACATAATTCGCCTGCCCGGGGTTGCCGCTCTCCCCGACCACCGAGGCGATGTTGATGATCCGCCCCCACTGCTGTTTCATCATCCCGCGCAGCACCTCCTGGATGCACAGGAACGCGCCCGTCAGATTGGTCGCCAGGACTGTCTCCCAATCCTCCCTCTTCATGCGCATCGCCAGGCCGTCCTTCGTGATGCCCGCGTTGTTGACAAGAATATCCACCGCTCCGGCTTCGGCGAAAGCCGCCTTGATCGATTCGGCGCTTGCCAGGTCCAGCTTCACCCAGGCAGCCGCGCCGCCCTCATCCACCAGCGATTTCAGCTTCTCCTCATCGCGTGCGGCGGCGACGACACGGTGGCCGGCCTCCGTCAGGGCCTTTGCGGCCGCCCGGCCAATCCCCCGGCTCGCGCCGGTGACCAGCGCCGTTCTCTTTTGACTCATCTTCTGTTACCTCAATGCTCTGGAAACGATCATCATAGTAAAAGACTCATGCCCTACACCGATCTGAGGGAGTTCGTCCGAGCCCTGGAAAACGCCGGCGAGCTGAAGCGCATCCCCTTCGAAGTCGATCCCCGCCTGGAGATCACCGAGTTCGCCGACCGCTCGGTGAAGACGGGCGGCCCCGCCTTTCTCTTCGAGAAGCCGAAAGGCAGCCGGTATCCGCTCCTCATCAATGCCTTCGCATCCATGCGCCGGATGGAACTCGCCCTCGGCGTGGGCTCGGTTGACGAAATCGCCGCCCGCATCACGGAGATGCTCGAGATGCGGATGCCGCAGGGCCTCATCAACAAGCTCAAGAT
>JACADU010000200.1 GCA_013388415.1 Bryobacteraceae bacterium | reverse complement strand
TTGACGAGGCCGATGGCGACGTGAGGGTCGATGCGGACCTCGCGCCGGAGGATCTTCCGGGCGATGGCCAAAGCGATGCGGACGACGTCG
This sequence comes from Bryobacteraceae bacterium, assembly GCA_013388415.1. Taxonomy (GTDB): domain Bacteria; phylum Acidobacteriota; class Terriglobia; order Bryobacterales; family Bryobacteraceae; genus JACADU01. The sequence goes on along the minus strand of JACADU010000200.1, from coordinate 4,241 downwards.
CGCTCGGCCTCGGCGCGGAGCCGGGCCTGCTCGGTGACGGCGTTGCGGACCGCGACCGCCATCTGCCGGGCGGCTTCCTGCATTTCGCGGCGGCAGGCGGCGGCGCCGGCGGCCTCGCCTTCCTTGAACCCCTGCTGGCGGGCGGCCTCGATCTGCTGCTGGAGCGGCTGAGAGGATTCGCCGGGGCCGGCGGGCTCAGGCGGCGGCGGAGCTTTGCGGTCGACCGACTCGGTGCTCCAGCCGGTCCAGACGAGCGGCTGGAAATCGCCGGCTTCGCGCGCCCGGATGATTCTGGAACTCATCGGCCGTGCTCCCTAGACGACATACTGCTCTCCGACCGTGCCCTTCAGGCTGATGACGCCCTCGGATTCCAACTGCCGGACGACGGCGATGATCTGCTGCTGGGCCGCCTCGACCTCCTTGATCTTGATGGGCCCGAGGGCTTCCATGTCCTCGCGCAGCATTTCGGCGCCGCGTTGCGACATGCACTGGAGGAAGTGGTTCTTCAACTGATCGCTTGTGCCTTTGAGAGCGACGGTGAGCACTTTGCGGTCCACGCGGCCGAGGATCTCCTTGACGCCGTTCTGATCGATCAGCAGGATGTCTTCGAAGACGAACATGAGGTGGCGGATCGTCTCGGTGAGGTTGGGATCCTGCAATTCGATGGTGTCGAGGATCTCCTTGCTGGAAGCAGAGTCGAGCCGGTTGAACAGTTCCGCCACGGCGCGGACGCCGCCGTAGCTTTCGCGGCTGAGTTCGCCGAGGGCCTTCAGCTTCTGGCCGATGATGTGCGCGATTTTGGCGATGATTTCCGGGGAGATCTGGTCGAGGTTGGCCATGCGGAGGGCGACGTCGGCGCGCATATCGGAGGGGAGAGAGAGGAGCAGCCCGGCGGCCTGGGAGGAATTGAGGTGGCTGAGAATGAGCGCGATGGTCTGGGGGTGCTCGCTATGGATGAACTTGGCGAGCTGCTGGGGATCGGCCTTTTGGAGGGCGTCGAAGTTGGCGGTTTCGTGGCCCAGCATTTTGACCAGGCGGTCGATGATCCGCTTGGCCGCCTCGGGGCCGAAGGCGTTGATCAGCATTTTGCGGGCATACTCGATGCCGCCTTTCAGGACATAGTCCTGAGCCATCGACATCTGGTAGAACTCTTCGAGGATGACTTCGGCGTCCTCGGCGGTGATCATGGGCAGGCGGGCGAGTTCACGGCCGATTTGAGCGACCTCGTCCTCATCAAGATGCCTGATGACCTCGGCGCTGAGGGAGTCGCCGAGCAGCAGCATGAGAACGGCGGCCTTCTGGAGGCCGGAATGTTTGGATTCGCGAGCCGTTTCTTTCTCGTTCGGCAGATTCGTGATCACCAGGACGCTCCTCGTCTCAGGGAGTGATTGCGATGGGGACCGCTGGCCTCATCGCGGCCGCTCATTCAGCCAAGTGCGAACCAATTGCGCCATCCGCGCGGGGTCCTTTTTTGTGTCTTCGGCGATGACTTTCCTGAGCACCTCCGTTTTTTTCGTATTGGGCGGGAGCTTGAGAGCCGCGAGGGCTTCCTGTTCAGCGCGCTCGCGATCGGCTTCATTGGCGGCGAGCAGAGCCTGCGCCTTTTCCTCGAACTGCTGGCGGGTTTCGGCAGGGGCGACCTGTTCGTGGCGGGCGGCCGCGGGCAAGGCGGGCTGCCCGGGAGCGGCCTGGACCTTGACCTTCCGGCGGAGCAGTTTCTTCAGCAAGAGGTAGACAATCAGGGCAAAGACGACCAGCAGAGCCGCTAGCGCGCCGATCCAGACGGGGAGGGGGGCGGTTTTCATGAGCGGTTCGAGCCACTTGGGAAGGGCAAAGCCGGAGGGCGGCGCGGGCGTGCGAGCCTGGGGCTCGCCGGGGGCGGCTGTCAGGAGGGTGGCTTCGAAGGGGAGGGTTTCGACCAGGAGCTGGTCCCCGCGCTCCTGCTGGAAGCCGATGACGCCGGCGACGACGTCCTTGACGACTTTGAGACGTTCGGGGGAGGGCGGCTCGAGGATGCGGCGGGCGCTGGGCCCGCTGCCTTCCCAACGCAGGCTCTGATCGACGAGAACCGCGACCGAGAGCCGGCGCAGGGCGCCCCGCGGCAGTTCGAGCCGCTTGACCGTGCGGCTGGTCTGAAAGGTGATGCTTTCGGTTTTGCGCGAGACGCCGCCGGCGGTGGAAGCGGCGCGCGGGGCGGGGCGGGGGAGGTTGCTGGCTGTTCCGGGCACTCCTCCGGAGCCCTGGACTCCGCTGATGTCCTCGGTCTTGGTTGAGGTGGCCATGACGCTGCGGGTGGGGTCGAAGACTTCCTCGCTTTGCTCGCCGGAGGTGAAGTCGCACTCGGCGCTCACTCCGACGCGGTATTTTTCGGCTCCGAGCAGCGGGTCGAGCGTGGCGCGGATCTTGTTGAGGTAATCCTTTTCGACGGCCTGCCGGTAATCGAGCATGGCGCTGGAGGCGCCGGATTCCTCGTCGAGGCTGGAACGCGGCCTGGACAGGAGCGTGCCGTTCATGTCGAGCACCGACACGGAGGGGGCCTCGAGGCCCTCGACGGCGCTGGCCGTGAGGTGCTGGATGGCCTGAACGCTGGCAGGCAGAAGGCGGCGGCCGGGGCGGAGCTTGACCATGACGCTGGCTTTGGCGGGCTCTCTGCGGTCGAGGTAGATCGACTCCTTGGCGAAGGTGACATGGACGCGGGCGCGCTCGACCTCGGCCAATGCCGTGACGCTGCGCTCGAGTTCGCCCTCGAGCGCCCGGCGGTAGTTGACGTGCTCGGCGAATTCGCTGGCTCCGAGGCTGGTTTTGTCAAACAGCTCGAAGCCGACGCGCCCGGACTTGGGCAGGCCCGAAGCGGCCATCTCGAGCCGTTGTTCGGCGACCACGGCCGAAGGGACGAGAATCGTGCCGTTGTCCTCCACCTTGTAGCGGATGTTGGCGGCGCGGAGTTTTTCGACGACCGCCCCGGCGTCCTCGGGAGCGAGGCCGGTATACAGCGGCCGCAGGTCGCGTTCCTTGTTCCACTGAATTCCGAAGTACAGGGCCGAGGCGACGGAGGCCGCGGCGGCGGCGATGGTGATCTTCTGCTTGAGTGTGAGGCCGGCGAGGAGGCGCTTGAGCTGATCCATGGGTTACAGCGGCATCCTCATGACTTCCTGATAGGCGCTGACGACCTTGTTTCGAACTTCGAGGAGGAGGTCGAAAGCCATGGCGGCGCGCTGCTGTTCGAGCGCCACCTGATGAATTTCGACGGGCTCACCCTGAAGGAACCTGAGGGCGGTTGCCTGCGCGTTCTGGTGGAGCCCGTTGACTTTTGCGATCGATTGGCTCATCAAGTCCTGAAAGGAAGCGGCGGGGCGGGGGGCGGGCGCCGCTTGCGCAGGCGGCAGGATGCCGCCGGTTTCGACGGGCAGCGGCGGCCGGATGCCTGGGATGGGGTTGATGGGCATTGCTCGGTCCCCTGGGTCACCTCATCAAGTCGATGGACTTGTTCACCATGTCCTTGGCGGCGCTGAAGGCGGCCACATTGGCCTGATAGCCGCGGGAGGCGCCCATGAGATCGACCATCTCCTCGGCGGGGCTGATGTGGGGATAGGCTACATACCCGCGTTCGTCGGCGTGGGGATGGCCGGGCTGATAGCGCATGACGGGAGGGCGATCGTCCTCTCTGACCTCGGCCGCGCCGACGCCCATCGCCGCCGGCGACAGTTGCTCTTGAAAGACCGCCGAGAAGGGCGAGCCCTGGGCCTGGCTTTCGAAAACGACGTCCTTGCGGCGGTAGGGACCGCCTTCAGGGGTTCGGGTCGTCTCCGAGTTCGCCAGGTTTTCGGTGATGATTTGCGCCCTGACGCTCTGGGCGGACATGCCCGAGGCGCTGACTGAAAGACTCTGAAAGAGGCTCATGCGTTGCGTCCTTCGGTGATGGCTCTGCGGACCATGCGCATCTCGCCCTTCAGCAGCGTGGCGGCGGCATTGAAGCGGAGGGCGTTTTCGGCCAGCAGGCGCGTCTCGCGGCCGAGGCTCACGTCGTTGCCGTCATTCTTGACCACAAGCCCATCCGGCTGGATGACATTCGGGGATTGGGTGGAAGCGGCGGAGATGAACTCGAACTGGAAGTCGATGTCCTTGGTGCGGTAGCCGGGCGTATCGAGGTTGGCGAGGTTGGCGCTCACCAAGCGCTGCCTGACCGAAAGCAGGTCGAGATAGCGTGTGAGTTCGCTGCCCAATGGTCCAAGCATCACGGC
>JACADU010000056.1 GCA_013388415.1 Bryobacteraceae bacterium | reverse complement strand
GACCACTCCCACTCCGCGCGCTTGTAGATCTCGCCGTTCTTGCCGACGTAGAGATCGCCATCGGACGTGCGGCCGATCATGGCCCGGTTCTCGCCGTCGCCGGCGGCGACAAGCCTACCGCCCTCGGATGTGCGGATGCCGCCGATGGCGCCACGGTCATCGTAGTAATACCCGCCCTTGGCCCATTTGCCGCCCTTGGCGACGACGCCCTGTCCCCAGCCCTGATAGGGATTGGCGTAGCGGTAACCTCCGCCCCACGCGCCGGTCCTGGGGTTGTAGAAGGATGCCGCCATGCCGGCCTGATAGGGGCCGTAGGCGGCCGCCCGGCGCGCGTAGGTTCCTGTCGCCGGATTGTAAGCCGCCGCGCGGCCATAGCCGCCATAAGGGCCGTAGGCGACGGCTCCGCGGCCGTAAAAGCCTGTCGCCGGGTTGTACCACGCGGCCGCGCCATAACTGTAGTACGGATAGCCCCAATAGACCGGATACGGATACATCGGGCCCCAGTAATAATACGGCGGATAGTAATATCCCGTGCCCCACACCGCGACGCCGATGCCCACGCCGATGGCCATTCCCGCGTAGCCCGCAGTCTGCGCCGTGGTGACCGTCTCGCTGCCGGAATTCGTCACGTAGACATACGTCGTGTGGTGCTTGGACGATTCCGGAGGAATCGTGTAGATTTCCTGCGGAATTGTGTCAGCGACCTCCCACGGCCCGTTCGCCGTGCTGCCGACGAACCAAACGCCCTCCTGGCAGAGGTAGAACTTGTCCTGCACTTTGATGACGTCGGCGGGCGTATTCGCGGCGTATTGGAGAGTCGTCCCTTCAATCGGTTTGAACTCCGGCGCGCCGACGTAGACCGCCTTGGCCTCGCCGGCGGCCTGTTTCCTGTTGATCACAGCAACTTGCGGCACGCTGGCCAGCAGCACCGCATCCGCCGCTTCACCGGTCCCGGGCACCGACGCCAGCACATGCGACTTCGGGTGGCTGGCCGGGATCTTGCGGAAGTCCTCGGGCAGGCTATCGGAAGCGAAATCCCAGGTTCCGCGCAGTTGCTGGCTTCTGAACCACCGGCCGGACGTCAGGAAGTAATAGGTCTTGCTCGGATTGTGGTAGAAGAGGAGGCTCTTTGTATTGGTCACTTCCGAAAGCGCCGTGCCCTGAATCGGCGCAAACCTCGCCTCGCCCTCCAGGAGCACGAGTTCGGCGGGCTTCAGCGAGACGTACACCCAAGGCGCAGGCTTTGATTTGTTCTCCTTGCTCAAGGGCAGCGCCTTGCGGGTATCGTTCCAGTTCTCGCCGGCAGGGAGGGAATTCAGCTCTTTCGGGAGTTTCGAGGCGGATTTCCAGGGTCCTTCGAGAGCCTCGGCGGTCAGCCAATGAAGACCATTGAGCAGGTAGAAATCGCCGTCCTTGCCTACTTTGAAGAGATCCCAGTTGGTGTTGACCACGAAGGTCAGCTTGGACTCACCGATGGGCCCGAGGATTGGCTGCCCGTCGATCATCACCAGGATGGCCGGCCTCGTGCTGACCATAATCGGAGGCGCTTCGGTCGAGATCTTCACCTGCCGGGCGGTGACTCTGGACTTGTCCAGGTAGGGCAAGATGCGATCCAGGGCGATCGTGTCGCGCTTCTTGGGTAAAAGACTGACGGCCAGCGCCTGCATCTCTTTTGTCTTGGCCTCGTCCAGACCGGGGACGCTAAACCGGGTGATCTTCACATCCCCGATGGCCACCTGACGATTGTCGATGTTTGTGTCCGTCTGCGCTTCCCAATGGACCGCGGCGAGAAGCTTTTTCGCTCCTTTCGCCGGGAGGAGTTCCATGGCCATCCGGGCTTCGAGGAGCTTGAAGTCCTTCCAATCGTCCACCTGAGGCTGATGAACCGCGAGGGTGGCCGTGCCATTCGTGTAGACACGCGGCCAGCCGGGATCCTTTATCACCGGGCTCACCGCGGCGGGCTTTGCAGCGGCGGCAGGCGCTTTCTGCTGAGCCGCCACCGGGCCTCCCGGTCCCAGCGCCAGCAGCAGCGCCAGCCAGAAGTTGACCGTGCGGCGCAGGACATCGTGATTGCAGTTCATCTTTGAATTCCTCTTCTCAAGCTGCTGGTGGCAACCGTATGCTCCATCATCCCACTGCCAGCAGCGGCGAGGTCCTCGCGCGCAGGAATCCGGATCGACATCGATCATCAAATACGGCAGGCGAATTGCCAGACCAGCCAATGGGTGATAGTAGTGTATGGTCCGGCGAGGAGGATTTCACCATGAGCAGATGCGCGAGTCTCGGGTGCGGGAACAGGATGATGCTGGCCCTGGCAATGGCGGGCGCCTGCATTCCAGGACCGCGGGCAGCGGCGCAGGCGCTACCAGCGACGCTGAAGGGGGCGATGACCGGTTATCTCAAGTTCACGCCAGCGGAGATCACCGCGGTGGAAGGCGGGCGAGCCGCCGCGCACATCGTTGAAACCGGCGATCCAGAGGATGTTTTTATCGTCGGCGCGGTGCGTGTCGGAGTTTTGCCAGCGGTTTTCGTCGAGCGCTACAGGAATATCACCGAATTCGAATCCGGTCCGGGGATCCCGGCGGGTGGAAAGTTCAGCACACCGCCGGTAGAGCAGGATTTGTCCGGGCTCGCCTTCATCAAAGATGAGATCGACGATATCAGGGACTGCAAGCCGGGCGATTGCTCATTCAAGATTGGAGACCCGGGGATACAGCGAATCCGGACGAGTGTGAACTGGAAATCGCAGGGCTACGTCGCGGAGGCGAACAAGGTCATACGTGGGATGTGGCTCGAGTACCTGAGGAATTACCAGGCGAAAGGCAACGCGGCTCTGGCCGCCTACCATGACTCGGACAAGCTCAGCCGCGTCGCGGACGGCCTGACCAAGTTGGTCAAGAACCTGCCCGTGCTCGAGCAGTATGTGCCTGAAACCGCGGACTACCTCGTCCGTTTTCCGCAGAGCAAACCGCCATCGTCCGAGGAGTTCTATTACTGGCAGATCGCTGAATTCGGACTGAAGCCGGTTCATCGCGTCACACACGTCATCATCCAAAAGAAGCCGGGGCAGTTCGGCGACGCCTATCTGATCACCAACAAGATGCTGTATGCGAGCCACTACTTCCGCAGCGCTCTCGAGTTCCGGTTTCTGATCCCGGCTGAGGGCTCCGACAAAAAGCCGGCAACCTACCTGGTCGTGCTTCAGCGCTCTTACGTCGACGGTCTTACGGGCATGAAGGGGAAGCTTCTCCGGGGCCCGATCATGAGCAGGAGCCGGGACGCGCTGGAGCGCTATCTCATGGCCTCCAAGAACAAGCTGGAAGGCAGGCCCGCGGCCGCCAAAAAGTGAAGTTCCTGAACAAGGAGCGGCCGGGCAGACTGATACACTGGAATTTCCCCTGTCATCTGGGGCAGGGGAGACCTATGCGCACGCTTTTCCTCAATCCTCCCTCTTTTGAAGGCTTTGACGGCGGGGCCAGTTCACGCTGGCCGGCCACCCGCGAGATCGAGTCTTACTGGTATCCAGTCTGGCTCTGCTATCCGGCGGGAATGCTGCCCGACTCGAAGGTCGTGGATGCGCCGCCGCACAAGATCTCGATCGAGCAGACGGTGGAGATGGCGAAGGATTTCGAGTTGCTTGTGCTGTTCACGTCAACGCCCGGTTTCCACGTGGATGTGCGCATCGCCGGGATGATGAAGGACGTCAATCCGAAGCTGAAGGTCTGTTTCGTGGGTCCTCCGGTGACAGTGGAGCCCGAAAAGGCGTTGCGGGAGAAGGCGATCGATTTTATCGTGCGCCGCGAGTTCGACTACCAGATTGTCGATTTTGCGAACGGGAAGCCGCTGGGGGAGATCCCCGGCGTCAGCTTCCGGCGACCCGACGGCAGCCTTCAGCACAATCCCGAGGGCGGGTATATCGAAAACCTCGATGAGCTGCCGTGGGTGACGAAGGTCTACAAGCGCGACCTCGACTTCCGCCGCTATAACGTTCCGTTTCTCAAGAATCCCTTCATCAGCCTGTACACATCGCGCGGGTGCCCGGCGCTGTGCACGTTCTGCCTGTGGCCGCAGACTCATTCGGGACACCGCTGGCGGCTAAGGTCGGCTGACGACGTGGTGAACGAAGTGGCTTGGGCGAAACAGAACTTCCCCGGGCTGCAAGAGATCTTCTTCGACGACGACACGTTCAATTACAAGGGCAAGCGGACGATTGAGCTTTGCGAGAAGCTTGGCCCGCTGGGCGTGACGTGGTCCTGCACGTCGCGCGTGACGACGGACTACGACACGCTGAAGGCGATGAAGGAGTCAGGGGCGCGGTTGATGATCGTCGGGTACGAGTCGGGCGATCCACGGATTCTGAAGAACATCAAGAAGGGCGCCACGGTGGAAATGGCGCGGCGATTCACCGAGAACGCGCACAAGCTCGGGCTGACGATCCACGCCGACTTCATTGTCGGGCTGCCCGGCGAGTCGCGCGAGTCGATTCGCAATACGATCAACTTCGCGAAGGAGCTGGACTGCGAGACGGTTCAAGTTTCGATCGCCCACCCTTACCCGGGCACGGAGTTCTACGACTACGCCCAGACGAACGGGCTCATTCAACTGGGGACTTCGATGACGGACGAGCAGGGCCATCAGTTGCCGAACATCGTGTATCCGGGGCTCGACCGCGCCGAGCTGGTCGATTGGGTGGAGCGCTTTTACGGCGAATACTATTTCCGGCCGAAGGCGGCGTGGCGCGTGGTGCGGAAGGCGCTGTTCAACAGCGCCGAGAGGCGGAGGCTGTACAAGGAAGCGCGGGAGTACCTTTCGCTGCGCGCCAAGCGCAAGAGGTTCGTCGCCGAGCAGCGTCAAAGCGCCGCCGCGGCGCACGGCGACTAGACTGGTGCAAGCCGGTGACCGCCCGCCTAAGGCCGCGGCTGAGAAACACCGCGCTGCTTGAGAAGCCGCCATGCGCCTGAAGATCCTGATTCTTGCCGCGACCGTCGTCCTGCTGAACACAGCGGGCAACTTCTATTTGGGGCTGGGGATGAAGCGGGCGCCGGCGGACATGGGGGCGCTTCTCAGCCTGTTGCAGCCATGGGTATTGCTGGGGATCGCCCTGCTGGTCATCTGGACGCTGCTGCGCATGAAACTGCTGGAATGGGCGGACCTGAGCTTTGTGCTGCCGGTGACGGCGGTGGGGTACGTGTTGAACGCCATCACAGGGGCGGTCTTCCTGCATGAGCAGGTTTCGCCGCTGCGCTGGACGGGCACGGCGCTGATCATGGCGGGCGCGATCCTGACCGGGCTCACGCAGCCGGCGGGGAAGGACGAAGGCAAATGACGCAGGCATGGCTGCTGGTGGCGTCGGTGGTGCTTTCGACCGTGGTCTGTGATCTACTGCAATCACATGGGATGCGGCGCGGCGGCAGGGCATGGAAGCTGCCGCTGTCGGTTGTGTTCATGGCGGTTTCGTTTTTCTCGTTCATGCAGTTGTTGAAGGTTGCCGAAATGAGTTTCGCGGTTCCAGCCACGGCTTCGAGCATCGTGCTGGAAACGATCTGCGCCCGGTGGATTCTGAAAGAGGCTGTCGGACTCAGGAGGTGGGGCGGGGCGCTGCTCGTCGCCGCTGGCGTGGCGCTGCTGGCTCACTGACCATGCCTCTCGACTGGACGATCCTGATTGCGGCCTCGATCGCGCTGGCGTATCAGGCAGCGTCGCTGCTGGCATCGATTCTGTTCGCCGAGAAGCGCAGGGTGCGCTACGGGCGGACGCCGCTTTCATCGCTGCCGCCGGTTTCGGTTCTGAAGCCTGTGAGAGGTTTGGACGACAATCTGCTCGAGGCGCTGCGTTCTCACATGAGGCAGGACTACCCGGAGTATGAAGTCCTGATCGGCATTCACTCCAGGGAGGACCCGGCATGGCCCGTGCTGGAGCAGCTTCAGAGAGAGTTCCCGGACCGCCCGCTGCGCATCGTGCTTTCGACAACGCAAGCTGAGAATGCGAAGGTTGGCGTGCTGATCGACCTGGCGCGGCTCGCCAGACATCCAGTGTGGCTGATGAGCGACGCGGACATTCAGGCCGAGCCGGATTATCTGCGCCGCGTGACGGCGCCGCTCGACGATGAAAGGACCGGTCTGGTGACGTGCCTGTACCGTCCGAGCGCGTCGTCGCTGGCTGGACGGTTCGAGGCGCTGGTGATCGCGACCGATTTCATTCCTTCGACGCTGGTGGCTCCGATCGTAGGCGTGCGGGAGTTCGGGTTGGGCTCGACGATCTGTTTCCGCGCGAAGGATCTTCAGGCGGCGGGCGGCTTCGAGCGGCTTGCCGCCTACATTGCCGACGACTATCAACTGGCGAAGGCGATCACATCGTCGGGCAAGCGGGCGACTTTTTCGGAAGTTGTGGGCGACACGACGCTGTCCGATCCCGGCTGGCGCGATGTGTGGCGTCATCAGATGCGCTGGGCGCGGACGATTCGAGTGTCGCGGCTGGACGGGTTTGCCGGGCTCCCGGTCACCCACGCGGGGCTGTGGGCGCTGCTTTGCGCGGCAACGGGGCAGTGGCCGATGGCCTTGACGCTGTGGCTGGCGCGGTGCGCCGCCGGGGCATTCGCGGGCTTTGTGATCCTGCGCCACTGGCCTGCGCTGCTGCTGGCGCCCTTGCTGCCTCTTTGCGATCTCTGGGGTTTCGCTCTCTGGTGCGGCGCCTGGCTTGGCCGGACAGCCTGGTGGCGGGGCAGGCTTTACCGGCTCGAAGCCGACGGGCGCATCCGGCTGATCGGCGAACAGAGCTTAGCCGCCAAGAACCGGAATGGAGTGGGAATGCCAGAGAAGGTAGAAGAACACGCTCAGGGCCGCCAGCGTTAGCAGGCCGATGGCCGTAAGGCGGCCGGCGTTCCGGCCTTCCCGGATTCGCCAAGAGCGATAGCGGTGCAGCAGGCCGGCTCTGCGCCATTCGCGGCGCGGGCCGGCAGGCTTGACGGGGAGAGCAAGCTGCTTGAGCAGTTTCCAGCCGTGGTGCCGGTGGTTGCAGTCCTCGCAGCGGTAGACACGAATGCGGATCAGGCCGAGGGCATGGTCCCAGAGGGACTTCTTCCTCGAACGGCGGACATGGACGCCGCCGCAGCGCGGGCATACGGCGCGCAGGAGGAACAGGACCCGCGGGGGGAGCTCAGGAGGCTCGGCGGGACGGTCCGCTCCCTTGTATTCGCGGCTCTGTTCCACTGCCGGACTCAGTGCCAAATCAGCACCCCCGAGACTGTGGCCATGCCGAAAGACGCCGCTTTCTCGAGCGCGCCCAGAGTCGCCTTCTTGCCTTTGGCTTCGGGGATGTAGAGCAGGTCTTCCGGCAGCAGGGTCTCGTCGGGCCGCTTCCGGGCCATCACCTGGCTCAACTGGACAAGGATTTCACGGCGGACGCCGCTGCTGCCTTCAGCGCGATAGATGTATGCCTCTTTCTGCGAATAGCGCTCGAGCCCTTCGGCCAAGGCGAGCACTTTGAGGACGGTCATCGGAGTGCCGTCGCGGACGATGTATGCTCCCGGCTTCTTCACATTGCCGACGACGTAGACCTTCTGGGCTTCGGGAACACGAATCTCTTCGCCTCCGCGCAGCAAGTAGTTCAGCTCGGGTTTTGCCATCTGCATCAGTTCGATGACTGGAATCCGGATCAATTCTCGGTCCTCTCCGCCCGGTTTGGCGCGAGAGAGCAGGATTTCGGTGCCGGCGTCGGAGGTAAGGCCTTCGGCCCGGGCCAGAGCGTCGAGCAGAGTCACGCGGCCGGAAGCCTGAAAGGTCAGCGGCTTGCGCACAGCGCCCACGACGGAGACGGGCCGGCTTGCGTACTCGGCAACCGTCACAACGACGACCGGTTCCATCAGAATGCCCGCTTCCTGAAGCCTGGAGCCAATGGATTTCTCCAATTCGGCGGGCATGAGGCCGGCCGCTTTGAGTTTCTGGCCGACCATGGGGAGAGCGATGAGGCCGTCCTCGCCGACGCGGACGGTCCGGGTCAATTCAGGGGCGTCGTAGACCGAGATGGCCAACAGATCGAAGGCTCCAATCGGTTGGCTCGGCAGATTGGCAAGACCGGCATCCTGCGGCGCCGATGCGGGGTGTCTGCCGCCGGTAGCGGCCCGTGTGGCCATCTGAGGCAAAGCCGGAAGCGCCGGGAGAAGCAGGAGGAGGGAGGCTGCGAGGAACCGCCGGGGTCGTGTCATTCGTCTCACCGCAGAAGTAGTGGCGCAAGGGGGGCAAAGATTTCACGAAAATCTGCCGAACGATGCGGGAGTGATAGGCTTTTAGTTCGATCACCATGCGTCCCTCTTTTCAGTCGTGGGGCCGCTATCCGAAAGCGGAGCATCAAGTCCTCCAGTTGGAGTGGCTTACGGACCGCATTCCTCAGCTCGGCGAGGGGCAATCCCTGCTTCCGTACGGGCTAGGGCGCTCCTACGGGGATTCCTGTCTGAATGATGGCCAGACTCTGCTGGCCACCTGGCGGCTGAACCGGTTTATCGAATTCGAAGCGGCGACCGGGCGGTTGAGGGCGGAGGCTGGGGTTTCGCTGGCCGACATCCTGGCCATCGCGGCGCCGCGCGGATGGTTTCTGCCGGTCACTCCGGGGACGAAGCACGTCACGCTTGGGGGCGCCGTTGCGAACGATGTCCACGGCAAGAGCCATCACGTCTCAGGTTCGTTCGGCAACCACGTCGACCGGTTTGAGTTGCTGCGGTCCGATGGCCGGCGGCTGCTTTGCTCCCCGGAGGAGAATCCGGACTATTTCGCAGCCACTGTCGGCGGGTTGGGCCTGACGGGGCTGATCACCTGGGTGGAATTGCGGCTGAAGCGGGTTCCGGGACCGTGGATCGACGTCGAGGAACTTCAGTTTCGAGGGCTCGACGAGTTTCTTGCGCTCTCGCGAGAGTCCGAGCAGACGCACGAGTATATCGTCGCCTGGGTGGATTGCGCCTCAAAGGGAAAGAATCTGGCGCGAGGGATTTTCAGCCGCGGGAACCACAGCCTGTCGAAGGCTCCATGGGTCCGGCCGAAACCAGGGCCGCGGATGCCGGTTGATCTGCCTGGCTTTGCGCTGAACCCCCTGTCGGTGGGCTTGTTCAACAGCCTTTACTTCCACAAGCAGTTTTCACCGCGCAAGGCTCGCACGGTCAGCTACGAGCCGTTTTTCTACCCGCTGGACGCGATCGAAGACTGGAACCGGGCTTACGGGAAGCAGGGGTTTCTGCAATGGCAGTGTGTCGTGCCGTTCGAGAACGCGCGCGAGACGATGAAGGAGATCCTCACTCGCATTTCGGCTTCCGGCCTAGCCTCGTTCCTCTCGGTGATGAAGACCATGGGAGCGATGCCGCCCGTTGGGATGCTCTCGTTCCCGGCTCCGGGCGTCACGCTCGCGCTGGATTTCCCCGCCCGGCACGCGAGGCTGTTTCCGATGCTGGGGGAACTCGATGAGATCGTCGCCGAGGCGGGCGGAAGACTCTATCCCGCCAAAGACGCGCGGATGAGCGGCAGGCACTTCAGGTTGTTTTACCCGCGCCACGAGGAGTTCAAGAAGTACATCGACCCCGCCTTCAGTTCCAGTTTTTGGCGGCGTGTCATGAGCGCATAGGATCCAGGGATGCCGAAACACAAACTTGAGCGCATTGTCATCGCCGGCGCCACTTCGGGCATCGCCCGGGAGGTGGGGCGCCTTCTGGCGAGCCGCGGAGCGCGGCTTTTTCTGGTGGCGCGCGACCCGGCGAAGCTGGACGCCGTCGCGGCGGATTTGCGGGCGCGGGGCGCGGAAGGGGTGCACACGGCGGTTGCCGATCTGGCTTCGACCACCAGCCACGAGCAGTGGTGGCCCGAGGCTCTCGCGGCGTTGGGCGAGCCTGATGGAGTGCTGGTTGCTCACGGCATCCTTGGGGACGCTGAGCGAGCCCGGCGCGACGCCTCCCACACCACGGAGATCCTCACGACCAACTTTCTTTCGGTGGCAGCAATGCTTGCCCCCATTTCAACCTGGTTCGAGCAGCGGCGCTCGGGCGTGATCGCCGTGATCGGCTCGGTGGCGGGCGACCGGGGGCGCCAATCCAACTATGTTTACGGGGCGTCGAAGGGTGGTCTCGACATCTTCCTGCAAGGTCTGCGGAACAGGCTGTTCCACGCAGGAGTGGATGTGGTCACGATCAAGCCGGGATTCGTCGACACGCCGATGACCGCGCACCTGCCGAAGACGCCGCTGTTCGCATCCGCCGAGTCTGTCGCGAGCGGGATCGTCGGCGCCATGGAAGCAGGGCGCGACGTGGTCTATCTTCCGTTCATCTGGCGCTGGATTCTGTTGGTGCTCAAAATGATACCGGAGGCGGTTTTCAAGCGGTTAAAGACCTAAGATGCAATGGGTTGCCATAGCACCGGGGGCTCGGTAACAGACTCGCATTAATATTCGATGCGCATTGGCCGCTGACCGCACCTGTGGTAACTTCACTCAAGCTTCAGTTTTCAAGGTCCCATGCTCCTTTTTTTGGCGCTTCCGCCGATCCTGTTCACGGCGGGGCCGGCCGATCGCCCCCGGATTGAAATCCTCACCCAATCCGCGCGTCCCCTGACGCCTTCGTTTCACGCCGCCTGCGACCCGGCGCCGTCGTTCGACGCAAGGCGGGTCCTGTTCTCCGGCAAGCGGACGGCGGCTGACTCCTGGCAGATTTATGAGCTCGAGGTGGCCACCGGCAAGACTCGTCAATTGACAACGGGGCCGCACGATTCGCGGTGGCCTGCGTATCAGTCGCGGTTTTTTACGCTGGACGCTCCGACGCCGTGGGACCAGGCGGTTTTCGTCCGGCAGGGCAATCTGCACACATGCACGCTCGAGGGGAAGGACTGCCATCAGATCACGTTTCACGCGGCTGGCGAAGAGGCGGGTCCGCCGGCGGTGGCCTGGGACGGCCGTGTCATTTACCCGTTGAGGGCGAACGGGAAGACGCGGCTGTTCGCGGTGAATCTCGACGGGACGGACGTGGCGCTGTTCTCGAATGAAACAGCCGATTTCGAGCGCGCCGCTCCCGGCGAAGACCGGCTTTATTTCGCGGCGGGCGGCATGTTGAAGTCGCTGTCGATGTTACGCCCGTCGCTAGGGGCGAAAGCGGCGGCGGTGAACGCCGCGGAGCCCGATCTGCTGCCGGGGGGCGCCGTTCTGGCACAGACGGGGCAGGCGCTGGTCAGGAT
>JACADU010000239.1 GCA_013388415.1 Bryobacteraceae bacterium | reverse complement strand
GAGTGGAGACGCGGGTGGCGAGGTCGAGTCCGGCCATGGATGGGGAATTGCGGGCGATCTCGACAAGTTCGGCGGGGGTATGGGAGGCGGTGGAGAGAGCGCCGCGGAGGACGCCGCCGATGCGGAGTTTGCGGACGAGGGCGCGAGTATCCATCTCGCTGATGACGGGGATGCCGGCATTGGAGAGGAACTGGTCAGCGGATTCGTGGCTGCGCCAATTGGAGGGGGTTTCAGCCAATTCGCGGACGACGAGGCCCTCGATGTAAGGCCTGGCGGCTTCGTTGTCGGCGGGCGTCGTGCCGTAGTTGCCGATTTGCGGGTTGGTGAGGACGACAATCTGGCCGGTGTAGGAGGGGTCGGTAAAGACCTCCTGATAGCCAGTGATTGAAGTATTGAAGACAACTTCCCCGGTGCGCAGAGTAGGTGCACCATAAGCTCGGCCCTGGAAGACGGTTCCATCCTCAAGGGCCAGGATGGCAGTGTGCTGCAATGTTTCTCCTGTTGGGGGGGACCCTATTTATATTTTCACGCGGGCGGGGTCGGGTTCAACCGACCGAGGGGCCCGAGGTTGGTTTCGAAGACGATGAGGGAAAGGTTGTCGCGGTCCTGGGTGGGGAGTCTGGGGTTGATGGCATGAGCCGTGCTGGGGAATTGGCATGACTTGGAGAGCGGTGTGCGCGCTGTTGCTGTTGGCGGGCTCGCTGGCGGCGCAGTATCAGGACCTCACAACGGACCGGCACGGGTGGAAGGCAGCGTTTTCGTCGGCGCTGTCGCTGAAGGGTGAGAGGAGGAACGATTATCCGAAGCTGTTCGAGGTGGACGGCAGCGGCGGGCTGAGGACGCTGCGGGACGAGCCGGTTGTCATCAATGCCGGAGACAGAGCGCCGGTGAACTTCCCGATGCTGATCAGGCCGGAGTTCAGTTCAGACGGGACGCGCATGGCATTCACCGGAGAGCGGTGGTGCATCGGGGGCAGCGGGTGTGTGGCGGTGGAGCGGACGCTGGGAAGGGTGGTGTGGATGGATGGGAGCCGGGAGGCTCCTGCGGCGGGGACGGCGCGAATCAGCGCCAACGGGCGATGGGCGATGTATACGAATCCGACATCGCTGGCGAATCCGTACCGCTTCTACCGTCTCGATTTCGAGACGGGCCGGAGCGAGTTCGGACGGACGGGTCTGTCGGGGATGCCCGGAACGGGGCGGCGGGTGGTGGCCGATGACGGGACAGTGGTTTCGGCTCCTGGCGGGCGGACGATGACGGTCATGAGGCCGGGGCAGCCGGACATGATTCTCGATTTGCCGTTCAGCGCGGCGGCGGTGACGATATCGACCGATGGGCGCATGGCCGTGGCTGAGACTTCGGATGTGGCGCCGATGTTGTGGCTGGTGGATCTGCTCACTATGCAGCCGATGCCGGCAGTCGTGGCGGCGGAAGGCGTGAGACAACCGGCGCTGAGCGATGACGGGATGACGCTAATGTTCCTCTCGGGAGCGAACTGGGCGGCGAAAAATGACTCACTGGCGGTGCAGGTATGGACGATGGACTTGGCCACGGGGCGGTTGAGGCAGTGGAGCAGCGAGGCGGCGGGGGTGGCCGAAGCGACGATTTCGGGCGATGGGTTGGTGGTGTGGGCGGTGAGCAGCGACGGGCGTTTGTTGCGGATTGACGGGGTGAGCGGGGAGACGAAGACGGTCGTTGGGGCGGCGGCGGTGCTGGAGACGCCGGAATCGGCGGTGTGGGCGCCGGGGTCGCGGTACCGGCTGGCGGGACGGGGGCTGAAAGGGGCGAGCGTTCGATGGCAGGGAATGGAGCTTTCGGTGGCGCAGTCCGAGGACGCCTGGGTGGAGTTTCTGGCGCCATGGGACGCGGTTCTCGGGCCGGGGAAACTGGAAGTGGAGGGCGCGGAATCGCCGTTTCAGGCATTTCAACTGACGGGCGAGATGAGACCGGTGGCGCCGAGGTTTATCAAGACGGACGGTTACGCGCACGGGTTGAGGGCGGATGGGAGTCCGTTGACTTTGGACAATGCCGCGGCGCCGGGGGAACTGGTGACGCTGCTGATGAGGGGGCTGGGCCCATGCGATGCGGAGGGGCGGACGCTGGCGCAGTTTGAGGCGACGTGGGAGGGATCGGTGGCCCTGGAGGTGACCGGTTCGACGATGGATCCGTGGACGCCGGGGACCTACCGGCTGATGGTGCAGATTCCCGGGCAGGCGGCGGGACCGATGCTGGTGTCGGTGAAGGAGGCGGGGCGGGAGTATGCGGAGGAGTCGGGGTGGGTGGCAGTATACTGACGGGACATGAGGCAAAGCTGCGTTTTGTGGACGATTCTGGCGGCTCCTGCGGCCGTCTGGGCGGGCGACTGCGCGGGGCTGGCGAAGTTGAGTCTTCCCGCGGCGACGATCACGGTGGCTGAAGAGGTGACGTCGGGAGCCTCGAACGGGCAGAAGAACCTGCCGCCGTTCTGCCGGGTGGCGGGGGTGTTGAGGCCCTCGAGCGATTCGGAGATCCGCTTTGAGACCTGGATGCCGCTGACGGGGTGGAATTCGAAGTTTCAGGGGATCGGGAACGGCGGCTTCGCGGGGTCGATCACTTACGCGGGTCTGGCGGATGCGGTGCGGAACGGCTACGCGGCGGCTTCGACGGATACGGGGCATCAGGGCGGAGGGACGGACGCGGGCTGGGCGATGGGGCACCCGGAGAAGGTGATCGATTTCGGGCACCGGGCCATTCATGAGACGGCGGTGGCAGGGAAGGCGATCACGGAAGCGTTCTATGGGGCAAAGCCGAAGCGCGCGTACTTCAACTCGTGTTCGAACGGCGGGCGGCAGGCGCTGATGGAGGCGCAACGCTATCCCAACGATTACGACGGCATCATCGCTGGCGCGCCGGCGAACGCCTTCACCCACATCCTTACAGGCTTTGCCTGGAATATGAAAAACACGTTGGCTGATCCGGCCAGCTACATCTCGTCGAAGAAATTGAAAGCCATCGAG
>JACADU010000266.1 GCA_013388415.1 Bryobacteraceae bacterium | reverse complement strand
CCGCCTCTGGCCGTCATCCCCGAGTAGCAGGTATCGAAGACGACGAAGACTTCCGCCACCGCACTCATGCGAAAGAAAACCGGCTGCAGGTCACGCTTGCCGATCACCAGCCGCTCGCTTACCTCGTCGACTGAGCCTGCGCGTACGTCCGCAGGCACGAGCGCACCGGTGTAAGGCTGGAGGCCGAGCCCGAGCCGTTGGGCAAGATGTGGGTCATAGGCGCTTGTGCCATGGCCGCTGTAGTACACGAACACGTAGTCTCCCGCCCGTGCACTTTTCGCCAAACGCTCGAGGGCGGCCATAATGTTCGCCCTGGTTGCAGCCCCGTCCTGTAAGGTTGTGATTGAATCCTGGCTGAACTCCCAGTCCTTGACGAGGATCGCCTTCAACGCGGCCACGTCATGCTTGGGCCCCTCGAGCGGTGTGACTAGTTGTCCAGCGTTGTAGCTGCTGATGCCGATCAACAGAGCATGTTTGGCAGCCAATGCCGGGACCGCGGCGAGAGCGAATCCAACGCACAGACAGACGGGCAGGTGGGCCCGCCGGCCAGAAGAATGCCCCCAAATTGGTGAAATTGTTTGGACTCGGATTTGGCATTCCTCCCGGTTCAGCATCTTGGCAGAAAGTTAACAGATTCTCGCCGGCAATCCAAGCTCGAATCAACTTGTCGTGTCGATTTGAGGCCGATCGCAAACCCAAAACTCCGAAGCAGGTGTATGCTTTAGGCCATGGGTGTGAAGCTTCGCGTTCCACTGAGAACACAGCGAGCCTCCATGGAGTGCTGGTACGTCGCAGCCTACATGGTGGCGCAGTACCGGATGGAGGGTCCCAGATTAGGCTTGCCGGACAAGTGGGTTCCGAATTGGGGCATTCAACCCAGCGACATAGCGCGACTCGCGAAGGCTGAAGGACTCAAGCCGATCGTGTTGCCTCCCGGGAATCTGACTGAAAGCCAATTGGAAACACTCCTCCGAACAAAGGGGCCACTGTGGTGTGCGGGCAATTGGGATGGTGTTGGCCATGCTGTCGTCTTGACCGGCGTGGAGCGAGGGATGGTGTACATCAACGATCCCAACCCGGCGAAAGGTACGAGAGTTGAAACGGTCGACTGGTTCAACAAGAAGTTGTTTCGATGGCCGGACTCCTTGATGTACAAAGCTCCATAGGCACCACGGCGGCGGCGATGAGTGAGGACTCGTACGTTCGGTCCCTGGCATCGCCTAGAACGCCTTGCTCGCGGCTGGGCTGTGGGTTGGATGTGATAACCTGACTCCTCCGTGGACCCTTTGCAACGCATCGACAGGTACGAGTTCGTCGGCAAGCTCGGCGAGGGCGGGATGGGTGTTGTCTACCGCGCCTTCGACACGAAGCTGAGAAGGTCGGTGGCGGTGAAGGTGATCCGAATGGACCCCTTGGGCGATCCGTCCTCATTGTCCGAACAACGCGCCCGGCTGGAACGAGAGGCCCGCGCCGCAGCCAGGCTACAGCATCCCAATATCGTGGCTGTATTCGACCAGGGCGAATCGGACGGCGTTCCTTTTGTTGTGATGGAGCTGGTCGAGAACGAGCCGCTGCATCACCTCATTGACGCCAATTCGCTTTCATCTGCGGACATTCTCAGAGTCTTGAACCAGGTGGCCTCCGCGCTCGATTATGCCCACAGCAAAGATGTCATCCATCGCGACATCAAGCCAGAGAACATCCTCATACAAAGCAACGGCCTGCCAAAGATTACGGACTTCGGCATCGCAAAGGCTCCCTTGTCCGAGACAACCGGCAACCTGACCAGCGCGGGCATGGGAACTCCTTTCTACATGTCGCCCGAGCAATTGATGGGCGGCAAAGTGACAACCTCCACTGATCAGTGGTCACTGGCGGTTACTGCCTACCAAATGCTCGCCGGGCGCCGGCCGTTCGATGCGGATACGGTGTTTGGCTTGGCCGAGCAGATCCTCAAAGCGGCCGTCCCATTTCCGATCCATCCGCGATTCCCGATCTCCAGAGAAGTGTTTAGCGTACTGGCGCGAGCACTCAGCAAGGATCCGGCACTGCGTTACCCCAGTTGCACCCACTTCGTCTCGGAGCTCTCGGCCGCGCTCGCTGGGAAGGAGAATGTGGTTCGTGGTCGCAGGATGAAACAGGTTTGGCTGTGGATCGCTCTTGCTGCGGCGGTCTTGGTCGCCTCGGTTACCTGGCTAGTGTCACGTCCATCTGAAATCTTTAAGCCTCGACCGCAAACAGTGGCCCAGACAACAACTACGTCGCAACCAGCAGCGCCCTCTACACCCCAAGCGGGGGAGACGAGGTCTAATCCAATCGATGGCCTCACCTATGGTTGGGTTCCCCCAGGGCCCTGCTGGGTTGGGTGTGTGGCAGGAGAGGTTGAATGCGGCGGCGTGGCGAAGCCCATGGAAGAACGCCATTTGGCCAAGGGCTTTTGGATGGGTCAAACGGAGGTCACGGTCGAGGCCTTCAAGCGATACGCTGACAACCAGTCGGCTGCGGTGCCGCCGACTCCTGGCTTCAATCCGGACTGGCAGGATGCGGCTCAGCCGATTGTCAATGTCACATGGGAGGAAGCTGCGGCGTATTGTCGATGGGCCGGCGGAAGGATCCCCACGGAGGAAGAAGGGGAGTGCGCCGCCAGGGGCGGCAGCCAAGAGCCACGCCTTGGACCGATCGAATCAATCGCTGTGTTTGAAGGCAACAGTGGCGGCAAGCCAAGTGCGACCCGGCAGAAGGTGGCAAATGCATTCGGTCTCCACGACCTTCTCGGCAACGTCTGGGAGTGGGTGGGATCCCCATCCGACGCTGAGAGATCTCATGTGCTGCGAGGCGGCTCCTGGAATACGAAAGCCGCGCTGGTGCACGCAGCCTCCCGTAGAATGGCCGCCGCCGGCAGCGATACAGCGGGATTCCGGTGCGTGTTGGAGGATCGCTGATTCTGGTCCGGGCCTTTGGCGCATCTGGCGCTCTGCTCCATATTTCAGACCTATTGATATTCTTTCTCGGTTGTGGTCATTTATTGTGCATGCGGGCTTTCGCAGTTGTCCTACTGTCTGTCGTGTCGATCGGAGCTCAAGACCGAGCCGTTCGGCCCATCTCGCCAGGGGACCAGCCTCGACGGGTAGCACTGGTAGTTGGCAACAACAGTTACGCCTCGATGCCGCTGCAGAATGCGGTCAATGACGCCCGGGCGATGGAGTCCGTGCTCCGGGAGATGGGGTTCGAGGTGGAGAGCGTAACCGATGCCAGTCTCCGCTCAATGGAGGGCGCGCTGGACCGGTTCGTTGGCAACCTGAGAGCCGGAGACGTGGCGCTGTTCTACTACTCCGGGCATGGCATCCAACTGGGCGGCGAGAACTACCTGGTTCCCGTCGACTACAAGGCGTCGGACGAAGCCGAAGTACGGTACCAGGCGCTGCCGGCGCAAAAGGTGCTGGACCGCATGGAAGGGCGCGGCACGCAGTTGAATATTGTGATCTTGGACGCCTGCCGGAACAACCCGTTCCTTCGAACGAGGGCGGCCAGTGGCGGACTTGCTGGGATGACAGCGGGCAAGGGGAGCTACATAGCATTTGCTGCTGCGCCGGGAAAGGTGGCCTGGGACGCGGGGCCAGCGTGACAGGGAATGTTCACGGGACACCTAATTGATGCACTGCGGACTCCCGGCCTGAGCCTTGACGAGGTGTTCAATCAGGTGCGCCAAAAGGTGATCGAGGCATCGGGGAACCGGCAAGTGCCGTGGTCGGCGACGAGTGTAGTGGGGACGTTTGTCTTTCGGGACCTGTCGGAAGCAAAGAGGAAGGCAGAGGAAGAGGCCGCAAGGATCGAGAAGGAGTTGAAAGACCTGGAGGCGAAGAAGCAGGCCGCCGTCGGATTGGAGGCGCAGCGGCAGCAGGAACGGGA
Organism: Bryobacteraceae bacterium; assembly: GCA_013388415.1. Taxonomy (GTDB): domain Bacteria; phylum Acidobacteriota; class Terriglobia; order Bryobacterales; family Bryobacteraceae; genus JACADU01. The sequence goes on along the minus strand of JACADU010000266.1, from coordinate 3,641 downwards.
GGCGGAGGCTGTCCGGCAGAGACTGCGGCTGCAGCAGTTGGAGCAGGAGCGATTGGCGGCGGAGGAAGCGCGGCGGGCGGAACTCAGCAAGTTGAAGGAGAGCCTGGGGCGGCGGACGGAGGAGGAGACACGGCTGGCGGAATTGAGGAAGAGAGTGGAGAGGGAGCGGATTGAGGTGGCGCGGGCGACGAGGGCCGGGATGACGCTGTCACAGGCGCGGGCGGCGTTGGCGGCAGTGGAGGCAAAGATTGCGGAGATCAGAAAACCGTTGGAGGCGGAGAAGGCGCAGGCGCTGGCGCGGCTGGAAGGGGACTACAAGGCGCTGAGAGAGGCGGCGGCGCGACAGCTCCAGAGGGGAGAATTTGAGACGACGGCGGCATTTGAGGCGAGGAAGGGGAAGGCGGAGCAGGAGCGCCAGGCGGTGGAGCGCAAGTACGAAGGGGAGAGGGTGGCGCTGGCCGCGCGATATGATGGGGTGGCGAAGGAACAGACAAGAACGCTCGAGGCGGAGCGCGACGAGCTGAGCAGGGGGAGTTATCTGGCCGACGGGCTGCAGGTTGCATTTGGCCAATACGATGCGGACAAAGGGAAATGGCGGGTGGTTGTCAACGGTGAGGACTACGAAATGGCGATTGCGCCGGAGGCAGCCCAAGCGTTGAGTACACGGAGGAGCGAAGCCCGTCTGGAGGCGCGCTCGGCAGTCGGAGCGGAGGGCGCTCTGATGGACCCGGTCCTGGTGGATCCGGCGGGAGGCGGGCGGTTCGCGCTCAAGCCGCGGGTGCGCGAGGCAGGAGAGACGAAGGTGAACCCTCGAGACGGGCTAACGTACGTGTGGATTCCGCCGGGGAGTTTCACGATGGGCTTCTCGGCGGGGGATAGCGGCTGCGATTCAGATGAGAAGCCGGCGCATCGGGTCACACTGAGCAAGGGGTATTGGATGGGCCAAACGGAGGTCACGCAGGCCGCCTGGACCAAAGTGCTGGGCGGCAACCCAAGCAGATTCAAGGGCGCAGATCTTCCGGTGGAGAGCGTGGACTGGAACCAGGCTCAAAAGTACTGCAAGGAGACGGGGGGGCGCCTGCCGACCGAAGCGGAGTGGGAATACGCGGCGCGGGCGGGCAGCCGGGGTGCGAGCTATGGGGAGTTGAACGACATTGCGTGGTACGACTCAAACAGCGATAGCAAGACGCATGCGGTGAAGGGCAAACAGCCGAACGGATGGGGGCTGTACGACATGCTGGGCAACGTGTGGGAGTGGGTCCAGGACTGGCACGGCAGCTACTCGAACAGCGAGACCACAGATCCCACAGGTCCTTCGTCAGGATCCATGAAGGGACGGCGCGGCGGGAGTTGGGTCATCGACTCGGGGTACCTGCGGGTGTCGGGCCGTAGCAACGATCCGCCCGGCAACAGGTTCGACGGCATCGGTTTCCGTTGTGTCCGGGAGGCAATTCCTTGATTCTTTTTACTTTTTCCTTGAGGGGGGGATTAAAAGGGGGCGGAGCCCCCTTTTCGAAGAAAATTATATGAAATCGACCAATGAGGATGAACCGGCGGTCGTGGTGGTGAGGGCTTATGACTTTGTACGTTGGCTGATCCCCAAAGCAGAGAGATTCCCTCGCAATTTTCGCTTCAGCCTTGGGGAAAGGCTGGTGGCCGCGAGCCTCGATCTGCTGCTGGATTTGGTGGAAGCGGCGTACGCGAGCGACAAGTCCCGGGCGTTGGAGCGCGCGGCACGATGCGTCAACTCTGTGCGCTACCTCGTGCGATTGAGCAAGGACCTGAAGATCATGACCGTCGAATCATACGGATTCGCGTGCGAGCGGATTGAGGAGATTGGACGCATGACGGGCGGATGGCAGAAAGCGAACAGGAAAAGAGAATGAAGCGGATCGGCGGACTGTGGCCCAAACTGACCTCCTTCGAGAACCTTCACAGAGCCGCTCACAATGCGGCACTCGGGAAAAAGGGGAGATCCGACGTTGCCGCTTTCATGCTGGACCTGGAAAATGAGCTGGCACGGCTTCGAAGAGAGTTATTGAGCGAAGAGTACGAGCCGGGCTCCTATCGCACATTTGTCATCAGGGAGCCGAAGCCGCGGCAGATCTCCGCGGCGCCGTTCCGGGACCTAGTGGTGCACCATGCGTTGACACAAGTTCTCGAACCTGTCTTTGAGCCCAAGTTCTCCTCGGCATGCTATGCGTGCCGAAAGGGCCTTGGGACCCATAAGGCGATTCGGGCCGCAAGGGAGGCCGTGCTGCGACACCACTACGTGCTCAAGTGCGACATCCGGAAGTACTTCGCCTCAATCGATCACGAGATTCTGAACGGCCTGCTGGCACGGGCCGTGAAATGCACGCAGACATTGCGCCTTGCCGAGCGGATCATCGCGGGATCGAATCCGCAAGAAGAGACGATTACCTACTTTCCCGGAGACGATCTGTTCACTCCCTTCGGACGGCGGCGCGGACTGCCGCTGGGGAATCAGACGTCCCAGTTCTTCGCGAACGTCTATCTGAACCCGCTCGATCAGTTGGTGACCCGGAAGCTCCGGTGCGGCCCATACATTCGTTACGTCGACGATTTCCTTGTGTTTGGCGATGACAAGCCGAGCCTTGCTTTTCTGAAGAGGAAGATCGAGGAACAACTGTCCGCACTTCGCCTCAGACTGCACGAGGGTAAGAGCCGCCTCTATCGGACCTGCGATGGAGTCACGTTTCTGGGGTGGGTCCTTTTTCCTGGCCACGCGCGCCTTGCTCGGCAAAACGTCGTTCGTTTTCGCAGGCGGCTCCGAGGTTTGTCCGCGATGTTCGAACAGGGAGCAATCCCATGGGAGGAGGTGAAGCTGAGGGTGCAGGCGTGGATCGCCCACGCCTCGCATGGCCAGACATACAGACTCCGAGATCAGATTTTTGAAGAAACCACATTCAAATGGATCGCGGCGAGAACTGCGCGGCGGGAGTTGGAACAACAACTCGAGGAACCTGCGGGTGTCGAACCGTAACAACAATCCGCCCGGCAACAGGAACAACAACATCGGTTTCCGTTGTGTCCGGGATACGAGGGTGCGGAAGTGAATTCCGCACGGCCAGAACTGGCGCGCTTTAAACCGCGCCAGGCGCGCTTTCCTCGCTTCCTGCCGCGATCCAGGCGTCAGGCGTAGAGGCGTGACGCCAAAGATAGTCCGGCATCCCGCCCAGTGGTAGCCTTGCGGCGAAGCGCGGCGGGCAATGATAAAAGCATAAAGGCCGCCCGTGAGGGTAAGCCGGCATGCTAATACTGCCCATGAGTTTTGAACATTCATGTCCAAAGGGAATCGATGCAAGAGGAAGAGCATGAACGAAGCATTGTCGCGGCGCATTCGATGTGTTTTGGCTCGCGATGACGCGCACGGCCTTTGCCGGATGGACGATGATGAAGTGGCTTTGCGGTTTCGTCAGCTCATTGCATTGCCCACTCGTCTCTACTCCATCGGCGATGTCGAAACGGCAATCGAGTTTCTCCGCCAGGATTCAACGTTGGGCAAGGAAACCCAAGTCAGGGTAGTCGAGGCTGCCATACGACTCCTCGACTTTAAGACGCCAAAGGATACGGGCATACTCTACTCCGGACAATACAGCTACTTCCCCGAGTACGGCATG
>JACADU010000131.1 GCA_013388415.1 Bryobacteraceae bacterium | reverse complement strand
GTGGTCAATAAGTGGGACCTTGTCGGCGATACCAAACGCAAAGAGTGCGAGCAGTCGATCCGCGACGCCTTCAGATTCCTGGAGTATGCGCCGGTCGTTTTCGTCTCCGCCAAGGACCGTAGGGGCGTCCGCGGACTGTTCAAGCAGATCGCCGCCGTGTACGCGGAATTCGACAAACGCGTTCCGACTGCCGAACTGAACCGGTTCGCGGATTCCATTGACCTTGGCTATCAGCGGCGCATCCTCTACATGACCCAGCCGGCGGTGCGCCCCCCGACGTTTGTCCTGTTCATGGACTCGCCCGAACCTCTCCACTTCTCGATGGAAAGAAATATCGTCAACCGGTTGCGGGAGCGGTTTGGGTTCGCCGGCACGCCTGTGTTGCTCAAAGTGAAAAGCAGCAGAACGTCCAGGAAGCAACGCGCGGCACGCGCCAGGAAGGCGTGAGGATCACCGCTTGACCAACCACTCAATGGTGGTGAGATGGGTGCAGCGAAGTTCCGCCGACAGCGAAGAATAGGGCAGAAGGGAAGCGGCCGCCTGAAGCGCGCGTCTGCCTTCCTCGTCAAGCTCCAGCCGGTAGACGTCTGCCCGGTCCTTGATGGAATAGGTGACGTATGCGGGCGTGGGGAGCGCCGCAACAAGGCGATCCCAGAACGAAGAGCGCAGAAGCAGCCGGTGAAGAACTCTCTTTCTCGAAGCAGCCTCACGCGTAAGATCCCACCGGCGCGATCCGGCAAGCACTGCCACGCGGACGCAGCGCCCGGGCGCGAACGGAAGCGAGGGATCGGGCTTTGGAATCAGCTCGAGAGCGGCGGCGACATCCTCGATCGCGCAATCGAACGGCTGCCAGCGGAAACGCGATGCGCCGCTCACCACCACGCCCCGCTTCAGAAGATCCCGGACGCGCTCCGGATCCGAAGCCGCTGCCGCGGCGAGTATTTCCATCAGTTCGGCCAGAGGCATGTCGCGCACGACCACGGGAGTGAGCGCGACGGCTTCGGCCGCTTCGCTGCTGATTTTGACTTGGATTGACGCCGCAAGGGGCATGTCCTGAACTTACAATGAGGAACCGGATGAGTCCACTGGAGAGAGTGAGAACGGAGCTGGCGCGCTACGAACACCTGCTGCTCGAGTTCGCCGCGGAGCCGGCCGAGCGCGGCGAAGTCAGCCTGATCATCAGGCTGAAGACAGACGTTCCCGGGGCGCACGTCTATGTCGCCCCCCTCCACGAGCGGGATCTCGATCACCCGCAGTTCCCGTGGATGTTTCAGAAATACCTCTATGACTGCCTGCACGATTATCTCTGCGAGATGTTCACCCGCAATCCACAACAGCTGAACGCCGGGAAAGAATCGCAATGACTCCAGCGGGAGAGATTCTCAGAACCCGGATCATTCAGAGCGGACCGCTCCGCTTCTCCGAGTTCATGGAGACGGCCCTCTACGCTCCAGGAGCGGGATACTACGCCTCCAGACGCGATCCGTTCGGACGGGATGGCGATTTCTACACCGCATCGCAGGTGCAACCGGTCTTCGGCCGGCTCATCGCGCAGGCCATCGCGCCATTCAAGCCGTCCAGAGTGCTCGACTGGGGCGGAGGCCGCGGCGAGATGAAAGAATCGCTCGCGGCGCGCTTCCCCTATCTTCTTGTCGAGCATGACGCCGAACCGCCGGAACCGCAGGCGCGCACCGCGATCTTCGCCAACGAACTGTTCGATGCGTTGCCTGTCGACGTTGCGCGCAGATCCGGCCGCGTCTGGCGGGCGATGAAGGTCGCCTGTATTGGCGGGAAGTTCGTCTGGCATGAAGATGAGCCTCTGGAAGGGCATTGGCTCGACTACGCCGAACAGGCCGGCCGTCATCTGCCCAACGAATGCGAAGCATGGATCGAACTGCCCGTCGCCTGCTCGAGTGTCCTGGAGAAGATGTCAAGAGCCGCTCCTGCCGGAATGCTGCTGGCGATCGACTACGGCTACACCGCGCGAGAAATCTTGCGCTTCCCGCGCGGTTCGCTGATGGCTTACAGGAAGCACCTTCCGGTCGGCGATGTGCTGGCAGAGCCCGGCACGCAGGACATCACCGCTCATGTGCCGTGGACCTATCTGGAAAGCGTCGCAGCCGGTTTCGGGTGGCGCAAGCGGTCCTTCGAGCCGCTGTCTTCGCTTCTGATGAAAACCGGAGAGGCGGATCAGTTCGCCTCGGCTCTCGAAGGCTGGCGCGAGCGCCACACGCTCCAGCTAAAGACGCTGCTGTTCGGCATGGGGGAGAGCTATCAGGCGATCACGATGGAGAGAACGGAGACTGGCCCGTAAAAGGCGAACGGCCCAGCTTTCGCCGGGCCGTTCGGTTGATCCCTGTTTCAGCGTTCTACAAGAACGCTCAATTGCTATTTCTTCTTCGCGGCTTTCTTCGCCGGCTTCTTGGCGGCCTTCTTGGCTGCCTTCTTGGTCGCGTTCAACATTGAGTTGTTCTCCCGTACATCAGAATTGCGATCACGTGAATGATCGCATTGTGATCTCTTTATAAACTTGGTTGAGTATCGAAGTCAAGAAAAAAGTGAAGCCGAAGGTCGTTCAAAGCCCCGCAGCACAGTCGCTTGGAGCCATTCAACGAAGTACTTGATAAATGTTTTTGCCTCCCGCGCAGTCCTGGCATGATGGTAGAAGATGTCGAAGCGTGGTTCCGCCCTTTGCTTCGTGACGCTCGCGGCGGTGTTCTCCGCGGCCTGCGCCAGAAAGAAACCGGCGCCTCGCCCTCCTCCTCCGCCCCCTCTTGGTTGGACCGAGAGCGGCATCGCAAGCTGGTACGGGCACCCCTACCACGGCCGGAAGGCCGCCAATGGCGAAACCTACGACATGGACAAGCTCACCGCGGCGCACCGGACGCTGCCTTTCGGCGCCCTGGTTGAAGTCGAGAACCGCGACAACGGCAGAAAGACGACCGTCAGAATCACCGACAGGGGGCCCTTTGTCGACGGACGGATCATTGATCTGTCCCACGCGGCTGCCAGAGAGATCGGCATGATCGGTCCGGGGACTGCGCGGGTGCGATTAACGTTGATCGGCTACGGACCCCCGCGCGAGATCGAAAGCGCGTTCGAGGCCGGCGCTTTCGCCGTGCAGGCAGGCGCATTCGCCTCGCGCGCCAACGCGGAGGCGATGAAGGAGCGGCTGGAACGGAAGTTCCATCCAGTGCGCGTGGTCGAGCGCGAGGGCTCACAAACCCCTTGGCGCGTCCTGGTCGGGGAGAAACCTTCGGAACAGGAAGCGAAAACCCTGGCCGAGCAACTGAAGAGCGAAGCCGGAGTGGAAGGGTTCGTGGTCCGGGTGGGGGGCCCAAGCTGATCCGCTGTCCCGCTGCCCCGCAGGCGCTTCCCGCGGCCTATGAATCTGCTAGCTTCAGCTACATGGCTACGACACGCAGGGAGTTTGCCGGCGCCGCCGCGTTGGCGGCCATCGCTCAGGAAGCGATCGGACCCGGACCACTGCGGCCCAACATTGTCTTCCTGATGCCCGATCAGCACCGGTATCACTCAGTCGGTTGTCTCGGCAATGACGAAGTCCGCACACCGAACATCGACCGCCTCGCCAGCGAAGGTTTGACCCTCGAGAATACCTTCGCGAACTCTCCTGTCTGCTGCCCGGCGAGAGCCACATTGCTGACAGGGCAGTACATTCACCGCAACGGCATGGTGGCCAACGATCTGCGGCTTCGCGAATCCAGTGTCTCCTTCGCCAGAACTCTGGCCACCGCGGGCTACCGGACAGGTTTCGTCGGCAAGTGGCATCTGGACGGCGGTCCCAGACTGCCGGGCTACGTGCCGCCCGGCGACCGCAGGCAGGGCTTCGAGTTCTGGGCTGGCAATCAATGCAGCCACACGCACTTTAGAAACTGGTACTATCGCGACTCCGCAGAGCGGATCTACCTCGAGACGTTCGAAACGGACGGCTATGCGGACGTCGGGATTGAGTTCCTCCGGAAAACAAAGCAGGATCCGCGGCCCTTCTACCTCACGGTACAGTGGGGCCCGCCGCACGACCCTTACAAAGCTCCTGCGCACTATTCGAAAATGTACGATCCCGCGAGGATCAGGATGAGGCCGAACTGGCGGGAGGCTGGAGCCGGTACACGGCGCGAGGACATCGCGGAGTACTACGGCATGGTGACCGCCGTCGACGATGCCGTCGGGAAGATCTTGCGTGCCTTGGACGACCTCGGACTGAGGGAAAACACCATTGTTCTGTTCTCCTCGGACCATGGTGACATGCTGGGCTCGCAGGCCAGCCGCCTGAAGCGCAAGCCCTGGGAAGAGTCGATCCGCGTCCCCGGCATCATGCGGTGGCCGGGGAAGCTGAAACCTGGCTCCAAAGCCGCGACGTTCTTCACCCACGTCGACTTCGCCCCAACTCTGCTCGGCATGGCTGGCCTCGACGCGCCCCGCGAAATGCAGGGACAGAACCTCGCTCCCGTCTTGTTGACGGGCAGGGGGCGCGCAGAGGACTCCGCCTACTTTGAAATCTGCGTGCCTTACGCCGGTGACGGAACCGAAGGCGCGTGGCGCGGCGTGAGGACAGAACGGCATATGTACGCGCGATATAAGGTCCGGCCGTGGGTCCTCTACGACCTCGCCGCCGACCCGTTTCAGCAGACGAACCTCGCAGGTCAGAGCGCCAACCGCGGCCTTCAGGAGGAGATGGAGCGGCGGCTGAAAACGTGGATGGAGAAAACCGGGGACTCCTGGGATAACTGCTGGACCGATCCCGTCGAGGACGCCGGGCGCCTGTACCGCCACGGCGTTTTCTACACAATCGAAGAATACAGGCAGTGGGCGAAACGCGTGGGGGCGTAGGGTGAGACCCCGTCGATCCTGCGAGCCGCCCGAACCCTATTGCCTCACTGGCCGCAACTCGATCTTCCTGATCCAAATCTCGGCGCCCTCGGACTGAAGTTGGATCTTCCCCTCGTCCGGCTTCGCGCCCGTGCCTTCGTTCACCACTTCACCATTCAGTCTGATCGTGATCTTTGACCCGTCGCAGATCACCTCCTGCCGGTTCCACTTGCCCAACGGCTTCTCTACATCCCTCCGGCCCCGGTAACCGGCCGTGTCTTTCCAGTTCACGTCACGCCACTTCCAGTTGAACCGCCCCCTGTCCCTCGTTGTCGGCGTTCCGCCCGGCTGCCAGTAGAGCTGCTTGTCCTCGCCGGTTCTGGTTTCCACCGTCAGCGAAGGCCGGCCTTGCCCGGCAACCAGGATGATATCGCCCGTACCGCCTTCGATGATCTGCGCCTCGATGGATTCAAGCCACACCCCGCTCGCCGCGCCATCTGGCCCGTGCGCGTGGACCAGGATTCCGCTGTCTCGCGCCGCCTTTTGCCGGTTGCCATGCGTTGGTCCGCCCCACTTCCACTCCACGACCAGGTGATAGTCGCGAAACGCATCCTTCGTCGCGATGCCGCCCCAGTCCTCTCCGCTAATTCGCAGCTTCCCATCCTTGATTGAAAAAACACGCTTCGGATCTTCATACTTCGTCTCCCGGAGCCAGACGTAGAAACGATCCAGGCTCTTTCCGTCGAACAGGACGATCTTCCTGTCCGGCCGTATCGCCGGCTGAGCCCCCGCCAGGCACCCGAAGAAGACTAATGACGTTAACGCGATCAACCTCACGGCGCCTCCTGACTGCGCTTCATCTCCCGCTTCAACTCTTCAATGATCTCCTGCCTGTTCCCCTCCTCCAATTCGCGCTCCATGCGCCTCAACGCCGCCCCGACAACATCCCGGTGATGCAATTTCGATCCGATATCCTCTTCAGCGGTCAACCGGAGCCAGATCTCGTGCAGACGGTCCACATCCTCCGGCCAGAGCCTCGGAGGGTGAGGGCCCAGGTTCACATAGGTGGACGGCCTGTCCGGCCCCATGATCTCAAGCGAAAACGGATGCCGGGGCTCCTCCAGTTTCTCCCACGCCAGCCCGATCCTGCGGGCCAGTTCCTCGCTCGCCATTGTCCTGGAAACCCCCGTCACCAGCCTCGACGCTTTCAACCTCTGCGCCGTGCGCACCATCGCGTAAAAGGGGTCGTTCCCGGGCACCACCAGAAGCTCAACCGGCTTACCCTCCTTTTCCGCCAGCGTCACCACCCGGGAGAACAACTCCTTTTCATATGCGCTGAACAGTTGTTCCTCAGCCAGGTCGTACTCGCCGCCGGTCGAAGAGGTCGACCTCACTGTCATCACCACGATGTCGTGCCGCCGCAGATTCGTCTTCTCGAGCACCCGCTTCAGATGCCCCATCTGGTTGAAGTCCCTGACCGCCACCAGAATGCACCCCGGGCGCGCGTGCACGTTCGCTTCGGTCACGTCCGGCTGATGGTCGAGATTGAACTCCTCGAGCGCCTTCTCCTTCGCCGCGCTCCTCCTCGCGTTCAACCGCTCGGAAACCGTAAACACCAGGAACAAGACCGCCGTGAAACTCACGCCGTAAACCGTCGCCACCTTCTTGGTGAAGAGATTGGCGATCGCCACCATCAGCAGCACAGACGTCAGAATGATCAGGCCCGCGGGGATCTCTGTTTTGCCAATCCTGAGGTTCAGCGGCGTCTTATACTCCTGGTCCGTTCGATGGAACCGCAGCGCCAGCACCCCGATGCCTTTCAGCGCGAAGCTCCACACGACGCCGAATGCGTACGCCTCGCCCAGCAGGTAAACGTCTCCGCGGCTTGCGACAATCGTCAGCAATTGCAGCAGAACGATCGAATTGATCAGGTGATGCGTCGTCCCGAACCGCCTGTGCGGCTTCCGGAACCAGTCGGTGAGAACTCCATCCTCCGCCACGCGGTTCAACACGCCATTCGCCCCGATGATCGATGTGTTCACCGCGCCCGAAAGAATCATCGCGCCGACCAGCACGACGAAGATGTGAAACACCAGCTTGAAGGCGTGCGGTCCGGCCAGACTCATCGTCAGCCCGCCCAGCAGGTTGTCGTAGTACTGGCTCCGCACCGCGTCCGGAATGATCATCACCGCCAGCATTGAGAGCAGTCCGGTCGAAACAAGCGCGTAGATGCACACGATGTTGGCTGTGATCTTCAGGTTGCGCAGCTTCGGCGAGGCGATCTCCCGGTAGACCTGAGCCAAAGTTTCAAATCCGCTCATGGCGAGCAGTGAATGTCCGAAAGCGATGATGACCGCCGCCAGCCAGATCGTGGGCCAGATCGTCCCGTGCAACCAACCAAGTGAGTGCTCGTCAAACCGCAGATTCTCGAGCGTCGGCAGCGGCGGGATCTCCACCTTCGGCTGCAACAGCAGCGTGATGCCGCACCAGATGAGCAGCACGACCACCATCAACGTCGTGATCTGCATGATTCGAAGCGCCTTCGTCGACGATTCGTGAATGCCCTTGACGTTTTGCCACCAGAAGTAGATGGTCACCGCCACGCCGAAGAACGCGGCGAAGTAATTTGGATTCAGCCGGAAGCCGAGATGCATCGTCTCGGCCATCTCGTTCACCAGGCGTCCGAGATATTGTCCCGCCGAAACGCTCGAAATCGGTCCGGTCAGAATGTAATCAACCACCAGCGCCGAAACCGAGAGTTTCGCCATCCGCGGGCCCAGGCTGTCGCGGACGACCACATATACGCCTCCCCGGACGAACATGGAGCAGCTCTCCATGTAGATCGAGCGGATGGCGAACCCGAACAGCATCACGCTCAGAATCAGCCATGGCGCGCTCTTCCCAATGGCGTGCTCGGTGATGCCACCCACGTAGAACATGGTCGAGGCCAGATCGCTGAGCACGATGGAGGCCCCGCGCCAGAATGAGATGAACGAGAGGGCTACTGTCGTGGGGGGG
>JACADU010000031.1 GCA_013388415.1 Bryobacteraceae bacterium | reverse complement strand
CTCCAGGCTCCTGCCAAGATGGACCGCCGCCTCCAGCGTTTTGAATTCCAGGGCGGCCAGCTTTCCCTTGGGCCGGACGGCGGAGCGGATGCCGTCGGAAATGGGATCGACGAGAGCGGGAAGCGCGGCTCGCGGACCCTGCGCCGATCCGGCAGCCTCGAATTCTCTGGCGGGGAGCCTCTCAAGACTCGACGACAGCCTGAAGAGGCCGTTCGATTCTTCAATGCGCCCATGGACGAGGAGAGTCGCGCGTCTGCCCGCCGCTTCGCCGGAGCTCGCCGCGACGAACGCCTCCGTGCGGTCAAGGCTCGACAATCTCTCCGCAAGAGAAACGGCCAGCGCCGCCCCCACCGGATCGAGTCCGGGATCGGAGGTCTGGTTTTCGAACCGGAGCACCGCAATCCGCTGCGGCTCCACTGCCAGGCGCTTCAGCCGGGCGGATTGCCAATAATAGAAAGCAAAGCCGCCGAAGACAACAACTCCGGCTGCTGCTAAAGCCTGTTTGCGACTAAAGAACACGCGGCTCCAGCTTCATCAGCAGTTCGAACTCCGGCAGGGTGCGGAGCTGGGCGAATTCAGCTTCTTCCATGTACTTCGCCCTGTCCTTGAAGCCCTCCTCCAAAGACTTCCGGATGTAGAGGAGCGCCAGATCCTGCCTGCCCTGCTTGGCGTAGGCTTTCGCCAGATAATAGTGGAATTTCGCTCTCTCGGCCACCGACCGCTCCTGCAACAGGACACCCGTGGTGCTGCGGTGTTCAAAGACGTCGGGATCGATGGCCATCGCCCGTTCGTAGCACTCCATCGCTTGCTGGTACTTCTTGCGCGCAAACCATGCGGTGCCCAGGTTGGAGTGGATGGAGGCCGAGTTTGGCGAGTATTTCAGAGCCTTCTTGTAAGTGGAGACGGCACGCCGGTAACTCTTCTTGGCGTACTGTATCGTGCCGAGGTTGTTGATGGCTTCGGCGTAATCCGGTTTGGCCTTGATCGCCTTCTGGTAATAGCGTTCAGCCGTTCTCAGGTCACCCGTCTGATGATAGGCGATGCCGACTTTGTTGAGGACGACCGGGCTGGGCTTCTTGTCGAGGAGATAAGTCTCTATCGCCTCCCGGTACATCTTCCTGGCCATATATATGTCCGCCCTCGCCTCGTTGGACAAAGGAGCGGGCCGGTCCGGATTGGCGACGACAGCGTTCTCCCGGACTCCGGCAGTCAGGTTTTGCTGTTGGGACCAGGCCGGGACTGGCAGGAGCGCAAGGGCGATGAGCCCGCTCCGGATCAGGCCGCCGGCGAGCCCCTTGAGGGATGCAGATGGACGCTCGGTGAGCATGACACCCTCCTGGCCCAAGCCTATCACGTCTTGCCGCGGAGGAAATCCCAGAATGACCGGAAAACCCCCTTCCTCGCCGGCTCTTTCTGCTGAGTTTGAGGTTGTTGCGGGACCGGGGCCGCCGCCCTCCGCGCGATCCGGCTCCTGGAGGGCTCGCCGGCTTGAACAGGCCGCGCGCCCGAGCCGCCTCCGGCGGCCGCGGCCGTCTCGGGTCCTGGCTCGTCGTCCCACCGGGCGATCTGGGTCCGCGACGAACCCGGATGAAGCGGGCACATCTCGCCGGGCTCTGTCCCCGCCAGAAACACCTCCGTGCGCTGCCCATGGCATTTGTCAGTGGCGCGGGCCCGGCTCAGCGGGCAAATCTCGACAAAAGTGATACCGTCCGGCTCGGCAAACTGCGTCACACTGCGATACTGCCGCCGCGCATGCGCCCGTTTCATGAACTCGGTCCAGATCGGGAGAGCGGCCTTGCCGCCTTCAAGCGGCAGTTCCTGGTTATCGTCGAAGCCGACCCAAACCACGCACAAAAGTTTCGATGTGAAACCGGCGAACCATGCGTCATGAGAGGTGCCGGTCTTGCCGGCGGCAGGCAGGAGGAATCCTCGGGAACGGGCCCCGGCCGCGGTCCCGTGGTTGATCACATCCTGCATCAGGCTGACGACCATGTAGCTGATCCTCGGATCGAGCACCGGGCGCTGAACAGGCTTGGGCTTGTAGATGAGGGAATTCTCGGCGCTGCGCACTTCCCGGACCATGACCGGTTCAACCATCACGCCGGCATTGCTGAAAATCGTGTAGGCTCCAGCGACCTCCAGAGGCGTGGCTTCGTACGAGCCGAGCGCGGCCGAAGGAGTCCCGCGCACGCCGGAAAGCCCCGCCCGCCGAGCGAGTTCAGCAACCCGCTCGTAACCGGCGATCTCCGCGAAGCTGACGGTTGGAACATTGAGGGATTTCGCCAAAGCCTGGCGGAGCGTCACCCGCCCGTTGAACTGCTGTCTGAAGTTGTTGGGCGCGTACTCCCTGCCGTCGTATTCGAAAACCCGCGGCTCATCGTCGACCTGCGTGACCGGCGTCACCACTTGCCCGCCCTCCAACGCCAGCCCGAGCACAGCCGCGTAGACAAATGGCTTGAACACCGAGCCCGGCTGGCGCCTGGCAAGCGCGCGGTTGAGCTGGCTTTGCCCGTAGCTGCGCCCGCCGATCAAGGCCTTAACTTCCGCAGTGTGCGGATCAACCGCGACAAGCGCAACCTGCGGCTGGGGATACTTGTTCTTCTTTTTGGCAAGCAGTCCGTCCACTTCCGCCATGCCGATGCGCACGGCTTCGACGGCGTCACGCTGAAGTCCCAGGTCCAGAGTCGTATATACACGGTAGGACTTGGACTGGAAGTCGATGCTTTCCAGATCGTTGCGCTTGAGATTGTCCAGGACGAGGTCGACAAAATACGGAGCGTCGGTCGATTCGATTCCTCCCGACGCCAGTTTCACCGGCGTGGAGATGGCCTCGACATACTGTAGGTCCGTCAGGTAGCCGTTCTCCTTCATCAGGTTCAGGACAATGTCGCGGCGCTGGCGGGCGCGCTCGGGGTGGCGGTATGGATTGAGGAAGTTGGGCCGCTGGATCAAACCGGCGAGCAGCGCCGCTTCAGGAGCGTTCAGCTCTCGGATATCCTTGCCGAAGTAAACCTGCGCCGCTTCGCCGAAACCTCGAATCGCGAAGCTCTGCCGCTGTCCGAGGTCGACATGGTTGGCGTAATACTCGAAGATCTGCTCCTTGCTCAGCTTCTGCTCGATCTGTAAGGTGATCAGCACCTCCGCCGCTTTGCGCTTGGGGGTTTTTTCCGGCGTCAGCCAGATCATCCTGGCGAGCTGCATGGAGATGGTCGAGGCGCCGTAACGCCGGTTCTGGGTCACATCCACCCAGGCGGTTCTGATGATCCGGATGGGGTCGAAGCCGGAATGCTGGAAGAACCGCTTGTCCTCCGCCGAGAGGACTGCGTGAATGAGCACCTGCGGGATGTCATTGAAGGAGACCACGCGCCGCTTCTGCCGGTTTCGGTCGAAGAGATTCGTAATCAGTTCCGGTTCGATCAGCAGAGAACGGCGTTCGGAGTGATCGGAGAGGGCATGAATCTTCTCGACGCGCCCGCCCTTGATATAGACAATCCCGCCCTCAATCTCGGGCGCGGCGATGCGCGAGGGATAGATCTCCACGCCATCGCCTTCGGGACGGGGGCGGTACCAGCCTAACCGGTTCGAGGGTGACTGGGAGTAACCCCTTCGGCGGAGCGCCGAGACGATTTCCTCGACCTGCACCGGATCGCCGACTTTGATCTCCTCCGGGGCGGCAAGCAACATTGCCGTCTCTTCCCACGGCCCTTCCACAAGCTTCTCCTCGATCAGGCGGGAGAAATGGATCCAGGTGTAAGTGAAGGCCCCCGCAGCCAGCAGCATCAGGAAGGTCAGAGCGCCGAGGACAATTTTGCCTGCTGGATGGAACAGGAACCTCGACAGCCAGGCGCGGCGGGAAACTCTCAATTGCACTTTCCGGTGAACCTGATTTCTATTCTCACACGCCGCGGGCAGCCGCACGGCGCATTCGAGGTCCGGAAAAGGGAGGCGTTATCTGCCGCGCTGGTCCATGTGTTCCAGTTCGGCCCAGATGTCGCCGTGCTCCTCCCAGTTGGCCGGTTGCGCGGTGGACGTGTGGGTTTCGGGACAAGCCAGCGTTCCGTGCCCGAACGGACAGATGGACTCCAACTTCGGAGGTGCGAATAGCAGAGCCAGTCCCCAGTTTCCGGTGTTGATGGGCATGCGCAGCCTGCGGAGGCAGATCCGGCAACGCCTGCGCTGGTCCCAGATGGCGAAGGCGAGAAGCCCCGCTGCCAGCAGCCAGTACAACAGGTAGGCCAGCGTCCAGGTGAGATCCTGGGCGAAGCCGCCCATCCTGACTCGCATGAAGATCACGGGCTCTGGTAGAAGCGCGTGCATCAACTTCCACAGGGCGAGCATCCCGGCGGCGCCGACTAAGAGTTTCGCGATGAAGTAGCCCCAGTACCTCATAGAAGGACGGTCCTTCCCCTTCTATTAGACGCTTGCGTACGCCGCCGGTTCCAGGAAGAAAGAGATCAGGCGCGTAACAGGTTTCTGGCGATGAAAAATACGTTGGCGGGCCGTTCGGCGAGGCGGCGCATGAAATAGGGGTACCAGGCGTTCCCATAAGGGACGTAGAGCCTGACCCGCCACCCGTCTGAGCGTAGCTGTTCCTGGAGGTCGCGCCGGATCCCGTACAGCATCTGGAATTCGAAGGTTGCCGCGCCGCGGCCGTTTCGCCGCACGAACTCGAGCGCGTCGCGCACCATCGCGGGGTCATGGGTGGCCAGCGCGGGGTCTTCCCCCTCTTCGAGGAGAATCCGGGCAAGTTTGAGATAATTCGCATCGACAGCCGCTTTGGCCGCCATCGCCACGGAAGGCGGCTCATCATAGGCGCCCTTACAAAGCCGAACAGGCACGCGGAGAGCGGTCAGCCTACGAATATCTTGTTCAGAACGATAAAGATACGCCTGAATCACCGCCCTGACGCTCCGCGTTTCCTCGTGCAGTTGCTCGACGATCCGCAGGGTTGACGCCGTATAGCCGCTGGACTCCATATCGATCTCGACTCTGGCGCCGGTCAGGCGCGCGAGTTCCACCAGCCTGCGGGCATTGTTCAGGCAAAGATCCTCGCCGAGATCCAGCCCGATCTGGGTCAGTTTTACGCTGATCGTGGCCCCAAGCCCAAGGGAAGCAAGAGCTTGCAAAGCAGACTCATAGGCCGCGCGCGCTTCTTCGGCCTCCTCTTCCGAACAGACGTTCTCCCCCAGATGGTCCAAGCTGGCACGAAATCCCTGCTGGTGAAGCCGGCGGACGACCGCAAGCACATCCTCGAGAGTCTTGCCGGCGATAAAGCGGCGGGTCAATAGTGCCGCAGTTGCTGAAGTTTCCATCCACCGGCGCAGGGTTTGACGCCGTGAAAGGAAGAGAAATGTATGACGAAGCATGGGTGGGCTGTCGCACGCTTTAGCTTATCGGATTCAGGCCCGCTCCATGGATCTGGCAACCTGCAACTTGAAAATGGGGTCCACAAAAAAATGCGGCGGGCCGTGTGGGCGCGGCCCGCCATCAACGGCACCGGTCCGATGCCGTCTTGATCCGCAGGCGGTCAGGGTTCGTCACCCGTTGACCGCCCGCGCATTTCAGTTTGGACTCACCCGGCCACGGCTCTCCCTTGCCGACTCGCCACTCCTGCGCGGGGACCGGTCCATTCCCCATGCAGAAGCGAACGGCAAATCGTTTCCGGGACGAGCCGTGGAATGGGCTTGAAATCTCTGGAGGAGGAGAGACCTCGTGCCCGGAGCAGTGCGGCCTCGGAATCGCACTACCCTTTCCGGTGAGTCCTTCGCTGCGGGGAAGGAGTCGTAAATACCAATCCTGTAAATTGCGCGGTGCGGGACGCCAGCCGCCCGTCGAGCCAAAGGCTTTTCGATCCGGCCCTCCGTCAGAGCGCCACGCACCGCGATCGCAGGCCGGACCGGCAGCTCTCCCGCTGGCACATGAAGAGCCGCCGAAAGAACGCTCCAAAGGACCCAACCAGGGCGTATCACCGGTCTGCGCATAGTCAACCAAGCGACCAACAAATGCCTCAATCACCCTCGCCGCGCCGCGCCATCTTCATCTTCGGGACAGCAAGGTAGCCGACGATCTGATCCTTGCGCACTTCGTTGACCACCAGCTCGTACGGCTGCCTGGCCTTCGAAACCACATAGAACTGCACCGGCTCGTTCACGTTTCGATCCCGCTTCTCGACTCTCTTGTCTTCGGCGACGATCTCCAGCGTGAAGCGGTTCTTCTTGGGATCCATTTTCTTCACGGCAACCTGGATGTCGGCCACTTTATGGAGAGTCTTGCCCTTCGTCAGGGTGAACTCGTAATAGTCTCTTTCGCCCAGCTCCCGCAGCGCCTGGAGCTCACGGCTGTTGGTGGCGATAAGCCCGCTCATGACGCCAAGGTCGCCGGTCATCCGCCTCAGGTCGGCAATTGTCCGGTCGAGCTCGCCTCGGTTCGCATCGACGCTCGTCTTGACAGTGCCGACCTGAGCCGTGATGTCGGTCAATCGGGAGGAAGCCTCTTTGGTTTCACTCCGGATCTCGCTTAATTGCATCTCCAAAGCCTTGGCCTGTTCGGCCTGCGCCGCCTGACTCTGTTCGATGGAGGACTTCATGCCGGAAGCGATCGCCTGCGCCTGCTTGCGAGCTTCCCGGCGCGTGTTTTCGACACTGGAAGCCGTTTCTTTCTTGGCTTCGTCGATCGCCGCCCTAACGTCGGCCAGACTCTGCGAGTGGGAGACATCGCTGACAGCCAGCGTCTGCCTCAGCGAAGCAATCTCCCTCGCCAGCGTCTGAGTTTCCATCCTCAGGCTCAGCATTCCGGCGTGGAGGTAGAGAGCCACCCCTAAGCAGGCAACCACTCCCAGCGCCAGAACGATGTGCGCCCAAGGCCACGCAGGACCGGACTTTTCCGGCTGCGATTGATGATTCAGAGACAGATCGCTCATGAACTTCACTCCAACGGTCGTATTTCCAACTGCAGACAGGATGCCAAACAACAGCGTCTTTTGCAATCAATGACATGCGGGCGCCAGCGGCCGGTATCTCCCGTAAGAATTACCGGGCGCGCGCGATCCTTTAATGGCGCTATGTAACACTTACCGTGGAACTTCCTGTCCTAAAGGACTATTTTTCGGCGTTTGGGATCGAAGTAAAAGCGCCGCTATCGTCAAATCTCAACGCCAACACGGCAAACGTCGCGCCGCCGGTGTCCACCTCGACAAGACCTCGGTGACCCTGGACCATCGCCAGAGCCGGCTCGGTTCGGAAGTCAATCGAGGTCCTCGTCCGCGGTTGGAGCGTCCGGCTGACGGTGGGCGCGAGGGTCCCGTCTTCCAGGCGCGCCTTGAGGTTGATGATCCCGACCGTGTTTGATGTGTTCAGCAACACCAGCGACGTGCCGGTTCCGGGCGTCTGATCGTAAATGAACCGCTCGGAGGACGAATCCGTGCGGGAAAGCATCACGACAGCCTCCTGGTCCGCCCTGCCGGGCACGCGTTGGCGGAAGACGGCGTTCCCGGTGACGCCCTCCGGCATGTCAATCAGCGCCCAGCCTTGTGTCAGCGGTCCGGTGTCGTCGGCGCGGATGATTGCCGTGGATCTGCCCCCAAGGTTGATCGCCTGCGAGGGGTTGCCGTTGACCGGCATCGGCGAGCCCTCGGCATTGTAGAAATTGACCCGAATGGTCGCTGGAGCGTCTCTCTGATTGGCGAACGACAAGGTCGTTACGAAGCCGGCGCCTCCGCCGGTGCCAAAGACGAACTGCGGCAGGACCCGCGTCGCGGTCACCACTTGCGCTCCTTGGCCAACCGTGTAGAGGGTTGTGTAGACGTTATCGAAATCGAATTTTTCGCTCCCGTCGCCGTTGGCGCCGACACCGGCGGCATAGAAATAGACCACTCCGGTCGTCCCCAGCGGCGCGTTCCAGTCCACTTCCCACGTGACCTGCTTCAGAGTGTTCGTCCTCGTGCCGCTTGAGGATTGGTTGACCACAACCGCGGTCGTTGTTCCTGGAACCGCCGTGGTTGTCCCCTGGCCGGGGATATCGGAAAAAGTGCCAATAGGGCTCGATGATCCCCCCTCGCGCCGCGTGGTCAACTGGAATCCCCATTTGACGGCATGCGGATCCTCCAGGGTGATCTTGATCCGCAAGGGCTGGCCCGGGGTGTAGCCGGTGGCGTTGATCAGCGAGATCGAGATTCTCCCAAGACCTTCATTGGGCCGGTTTGGCAGCCCGTGGCACGCGCCGCATGTCGACTCGTCGGGCGCGCCCGAATAGCCTTTGGCAGTCGTGCCGTTGCTGGCCCCCGTGAGAGTGAAAGAAGCGCCGCAGAACAGCAGCGCCCCGATGGTCGTCATCCGGAATCCGGACTGCATTGACATCATGGCTGGTTGCTCCTTGGACCGTACTGAGAATTGTAGTGCTCTTGCAAGCTGAGCACCATGCAGGAATGTTCTGAGATCCGCACGGCCTTCCGCCCATGAGCCTGGGCGTGTGTCGATCTCCTCGAACCGTCTCCATTGCAGGACGGGCTCGCGCCTCCGGCGCCCTCGCGCGGGGTCAGGAACTCACGCGCTGCACGATTCTCGGTCAGGAGAGAACATTGTCGAAGGATCTGTTGACTAAAGACAACGGGCAGCTTCGGGCAGCGGGACTAAAGTCCTTTCCCGAATACACCGATCCCACAACCAGTGATCGAAAGAAGAGCCTATCCGCGATACCCAACGCACGAATTCGGCGTGTTGCATGAACTCGAGAACGGCGCTGAGGTCCGCGAGCAGGTCGTCTACGTCATGAATGTATCCGCGTTCGGCCTCGGAATCCAAGTGGATCGTCCCATCGCCGTCGGCACGGCGGTGAAGGTGTTCGCGACCGACTACGCCTTCATCGGAACGATCGTGTATTGCCGGAAGGACAACGACGGGTACGCCGCGGGACTTGCTCTTCGCTGCGATACCGACCAGGCCAACCGCTTGCTGATTGAAGCGCAGCGGCGCAGCATCCGCCCCAAGCTGCTGTCGGATTAGTGAATCGGTGGGCTGCTGATGCGCGGGCGCGGGGCGCCCTATGCGGTGGTGAGCCGGGTGGGACTCGAACCCACGACCACAACATTAAAAGTGTCGTGCTCTACCATCTGAGCTACCGGCCCTTCTATGGACTAGGATAACATCGAGAGCCGGGAGGACCTCTTTCTCCGCCATGACCCGGCGCAACTTTTCTTCCACGCTCCTCGCGGCAGGAGCGGCAGCAGCGTCGCCGCGCTCGCCCCTCATGCTCGGCGCGCCCATCTATCTCAAGTCCACCGACCCGGTCGAACTCGCCCGAGAGCACAAACGCCTCGGTTACGCCGCCGCCTATTGCCCTCAGGTGAAACTCGAGGAAAAAGAGCGGATCCGCGCTATTGAAAAGGCGTTTGCGGACGAAAAAATCGTCATCTCAGAGGTCGGCCGCTGGGTGAACCTGCTGGACGCCGACCCCGCCAAACGCGCCGCCAACCTCAAGACGGTGACGGACGGGCTCGCGCTCGCCGACGAAGTGGGCGCCCGCTGCTGCGTCGATATCGCCGGCTCGTTCCATGAAAAAGTCTGGTACGGCGCTCACCCCAAAAACCTCTCAAAGGAGTTCTTCGACGCCGCCGTCGAGAACGCCCGCAAAATCATCGACGCGGTCAAGCCGAAACGGTCCCGGTTTTGCTACGAGATGATGGGCTGGGCTATCCCGGACACGCCTGATTCCTACCTCCGGCTCATCAAGGCTGTCGCCCGCCCCGCTTTCGCCGTCCACCTCGACGTCTGCAATGCCGTCAACTCGCCGGAGAAGTTCTTCAACAACGCCGCCCTGAGCCGTGAGTGCATCGAGAAGCTCGGCAAGTGGATCGTCTCATGCCACGCCAAGGACCTCGCGATGATTCCCGAGGTGAATGTGCACCTTGTCGAGGTCATCCCGGGACGCGGCGAAATCGACTATAAGGCCTTCCTGTCGGCGCTGCGTTCCCTGCCAGCGCCCGTCCCGCTCATGATCGAGCACCTCAAGAACGCCGAGGAATACGCCGAAGCCGCCAGGTATATTCGCAGCGTCGACGCCACCCTCTAGCCCTGCTGTCCGCTGTGATTGAATAGGGTCTATGGCAGACCCCGTTATCCTAATTGCCAACGGCGACCTCCGGCTCTCGGCAAATCAGAAATGCTGGCCCGCCCAGCAGGCCATGGAGGCCAAGATCATGGAGGCCGTCAGCGCCCTCGGCCACTCGATCGAGCGAGGCCACCCCTTCATCGAATCCAAGCAGCACGGCTTCATAG
>JACADU010000157.1 GCA_013388415.1 Bryobacteraceae bacterium | reverse complement strand
GGCGCAAGCGACCGGGCGGCGAGGATCATCTCGCCGATTTCGGCAGCTAACTGTTGGATTCCGACGCTTTCCACGATGAATATCGCCGTTCGATTGCAGTGATCTTGTCGATCCGGCCCTGATGCCGGCCGCCGGCGAAGGGGGTCGCGAGCCACGTCCGCAGCACGTCCTCGGCCTGGGATTCGGTTTGAAGCCGCCCGCCGAGGGTGAGGACATTGGCGGCGTTGTGCTCGCGGCTGTTTCGCGCGGAAGCCCTATCATAACATAGGGCTGCGCGGATCCCTGGAACCTTGTTGGCGGCCATGGCGCTGCCGGTTCCGGCGCCGTCGACGATGACGCCGAGGGCGGCTTTACCGGAGGCGACCAACTCGGCGACGGCGAGGGCGATGTCGGGGTAATCGGCGGGCTTTTCTTCGTGAACGCCGACATCACGAACGGCCCAGCCGAGCTCGTCGAGGATCAGGCGGAGGCGCTCTTTCATGGCGTAACCGCCGTGGTCGGCGCCGAGGGCGATGGTCTTTTCCGGCGGGGCGAGGCGGGAGTAGTCGTCGTCGGAGACTTCAACGATGCGGACACCGCGGAGGGCGGCGGCTTCTCGCGCGGAGTCGGTCACGATGGAGTTGGGGGGGACGCGGAGTTCGCCGCAGGCAGGGACATCGCGCTCCGTGATGACAACCTTCATTCGACCTTCATGATGACATAGGGGGACCCGGCCCAATCATCACTGAGCAGGGCGAGATCCGATCCCGGCGCTGGCCACGACCGCCGTCATCCGGCCCGCCTTCGCGAAGAAGGCTTTCAGGACCGCTCCCCCGCCGCCGTCTACGCAGCACTGCTCGGTGAAGACCACTATGGCTGTTCGATCCACACCATGGACCGGCTGCTGCGGCAGCGCCGGGAATCCCGCGAGCGCCGCGACCAACTCACCCACACGCCGCCCCGGATCGCCACTTTGGTCCCGCACCCCTGCTTGACGTCAGGAGAGCGGTCATATATAAACTCTTTGACAAGGTTGTGGTGTTGACGTACGGGGATACCAATGCAACGAATCGCAAGCCTTCTTCTACTCGCGTCCATTTTCACCTTCGCCCAAAGCGATCGTGGAACGCTGACAGGAACGATCACAGATCAAACGGGTGCGGTAGTGCCCAATGCGCTGGTAACCATCACCAATCCCGCGACCGGAACGCAGTTGAAGACGGTCTCGACGGAGACAGGCAACTACACGGCTCCGAATCTCGCGGCCGGCCTGTATGACATCACGGTCGAGCTGCAAGGCTTTCGCAAACACGAGCAAAAAGGCGTCCGGGTCCAGGTAGCGCAGATCTCGAGGCTGGATGTCGAGCTGACTGTCGGCTCGACGGCAGAGTCGGTGAGCGTCTCCGCAGACGTGCCGCTGCTGAAAACGGAGAGCGCATCGCAAGCGACGACAATCGGACGAGACCAGATCAACCAATTGCCCTTGAATTTCGCGCTCGGCGCGGGGGCGATCCGGAATCCGTTGAGCTTCGTGCAGCTCTCGCCGGGGGCTTCCATCAGCGGGTGGAACAACATCCGGGTGAATGGCGCGCCGGCGGGAACCTTCAAGATCATCTTTGAAGGGCAGGACTCAACCTCGTCGCTGGATGCACGGGTGTCCGACGAATTGCAGCCTTCCGTGGAATCGCTGGAGGAGTTCACGCTCCAGTCCTCGAACTTCTCGGCGGAGTTCGGCCAAGTGGGCGGCGGGTTATTCAACTTCACCTCGCGGTCCGGCACGAATGAATTTCATGGGAGCGTTTACGACTACTTCGTAAATGAATTCCTGAATGCAGGCGTTCCGTTCACGAGCGACGGAAAGGGCAACCTCCTGCGTCCGCGCTCCCGGCGGCAGGACTGGGGGTTTTCTGTCGGCGGCCCCGTCGACATTCCCAAGGTCTATAGCGGAAAGAACCGGACGTTCTTCTTTTGGAACTATGAGCGGTTTGTCGATAAGCAGAATCAGTTCCTGGGCTACGGCACGGTACCCACTGAATCCTACCGGCGGGGCGATTTCTCCGCCGCCATCACAGGCCGCAATCTGGGGACGGACGGGCTTGGGCGGCCGATTTTGGAGAACACAGTGTACGATCCGAACACGGCGCGCACGGTCGACGGCCGGATCTACAGAGACCCCTTCCCCAACAACGTGATCCCGCAAGGGCGGATCGATCCGGTCAGCCTCAAGATTCAGAACCTGATGCCGGCGCCGTTCAGTTCGGCCTTAATCAACAATTGGGAGCGCCGCACGCCATACAGGAAGATTCAGGACATTCCGTCGGTCAAGATTGACCACAGCTTCACGTCGACGGCAAAGATGTCCGGCTACTACTCAATGATGCGGACGGACAAGGACGTCGGGCAAGACGGGCTGCCCGATCCGATTTCGGCGCGGCGCGATCTGACGATCCGCTCGCATTCGATCAGACTGAACTACGATCAATCGCTGTCGCCGACCTTACTCCTGCATTTGGGCGCCGGCTATCAGCATTACCGCAATCCCGACTCATCTCCTGTTGCGAACATGGAATACGACGCCGAAAAGGAACTCGGGCTGAAGGGCGGATTCACCAAGGGCTTCCCGCGCATCACCGACCTTGGAACCGCGCAGGGCGGACTCGGCGTCAACATGGGACCGACAAACAGGAACATCTACTACACCGAGAAGGTCACAGGACAAGCGAGCGTGAGTTGGATCCGCAGCTCGCACAGTTTCAAGTTCGGGGGCGAGTACACGCTGGACGCGTTCACAAACCGGAACTCCAACACAGCGCCCGGCGTTTATGGCTTCAACGCTTCGCAGACAGGCTTGCCGGCGTTGCAGGGCGTGGCGCTCCCGGGCGGGAACGTCGGGTTCCCCTACGCCAGCTTTCTGCTGGGCATGGCCAACTCGGCCAGCGTTTCCAATCCGCAGGATCCGCAATACCGGAAGTGGGCATTCGCGGCGTTTGTCCAGGATACCTGGCGCGTGAACCGGAAACTGACGCTGGATATCGGGCTGCGATACGATTACCAGCCCGCACCGCGCGAGATTTGGTACCGCACCTCCATGTTCGCGCCAACGATACCAAACCCGTCGGCGGGTGGATTGCCCGGAGCGACGCTTTACGCTGGCTACGGACAGGGCCGATGCAACTGCTGGCCTGTGAACACCTATGCACTTGCCCTCGGGCCGCGCCTGGGAGCAGCGTACCAAGTCAACCCGAAGACGGTGCTTCGGGCCGGATTTGCCATCAGCTACGGGCAGGTGACCCAGTTCCGGTACATCGGCGGCGGGAACTCGCTCGGAATGGGGTTCAATTCAATCGCGTTTTCGACACCGGCCTTCGGCGACCCCGCGGTGCTGATGAGGAATGGCCTGAGCTACAATCCGGCCGAGCTTCTGGCGGCCAGCTATGACCCTGGCATCCGTCCACTCCCGAATCAGATCAATTCGCCACCGGCGCTTGTGGATCCGAACGCCGGGCGGCCGCCGCGGGTCGCCAACTGGAATATCGCACTTCAGCGCGAGTTAACCAAGGATCTTTCTATTGAAGCGGCGTATGTGGCCAATCGCGGCGCATGGTTCCGTGCAGACGGACTGAACGATTACAACGGAGTGACCGCCGAGCGGCTGAAGAACTTCGGCCTGGATATCTCGCGTGCTGACCACCGGGCGCTGCTGACTTCGCGGATCGACTCGCCTCAGGTTGTGGCTGCAGGCTTCAAGAAGCCATACACAAGCTTCCCGGGTTCGGCGACGCTGGCGCAGTCGCTCCGGCCGTATCCGCAATTCGCCGGGTTAACATCCCTGTGGGCGCCGCTCGGGAACAACTGGTACGACTCGCTTCAGGTCAAGGCGACCAAGCGGTATTCGCGCGGATTGGACTTCACTGCCGCCTATACCTGGTCGAAGACCCTCACGACGGTGGAGGACATGACCGGCGCGACGGTTCCGCTCAACGACGTCTATAACCGGAGGAATCAGAAGACATACTCTATCAGCGATCAGCCGCATGTCTTCGTCATCGGGATTAACTACCTCACGCCGCTCTGGAACAAGAACACGCTGACGCGCTGGGCCTTGAGCGGATGGACCATCGGCGGCATCTTCCGCTACTCATCCGGGTTCCCGATCCGGGTGCCGGCCGCAAACAATAACCTCGGCTCACTGCTGTTTCGCTCAACCTATGCCAACAGAGTTCCGGGCGAGCCGCTGTACCTGAAGGACTTGAACGCGAGAGACACCATCGACCCGTTCAAAGACCTGGTGTTGAACCCGAAGGCCTGGGCCGACCCCGCACCTGGCGAGTGGGGCACATCGGCCGTCTACTACGGCGATTACCGCACGGCGCGGCGTCCTGACGAGCAGTTCAGTTTCGGCAAGCTGTTCCGAATCAAGGAGCGGATGAGCTTCTCGCTCCGCGCCGAGTTCTTTAACGTCTTCAACCGCACCTACCTGATGAACCCCGAGTCGGGCAACGCGCAGGCGACGCCGCGCTACGATGCGGCGGGGAACCTGATCTCAGGCTTCGGACGAATTAATCCAGGCAGCGTATATAATCCGCCCAGAAGCGGCCAACTTGTGGCGCGTTTCCAGTTCTAGACTGGCTTGTATGCGCTTCTGGCCCGCAGCCGCACTGTTCGTCATCGCGGCCGCGGGCCAGATTCGTTTCGAGGATGTTGGGGCGCGGGCAGGCGTGGGATTTGTTCTGGAGAACGGCGCCAAAGGCCGGTTTCATCAGCCGGAACTCATGGCGGGCGGCATCGCGGTATTCGACTACAACAATGACGGCAAGCTCGATTTGTACTTCACCAACGGAGCCGAGCTGCCGGGACTGGAGAAGAGTTCGCCGAAGTATCACAACCGGCTCTACAGGAATGAGGGCGGCTTCAAGTTTACGGATGTCACTGCCGAAGCCGGTGTGGAGGGCCGCGGGTTCTCCATGGCGGCGGCGGTGTCGGATTACGATTCAGATGGGTATTCAGACCTGTTTGTGGCCGGCGTCAAGGTCAATCTTCTTTATCGGAATCTCGGCAATGGCCGCTTTAAGGACGTGACCGCCGAGAGTGGACTGACAAACAGCAGCGTGTGGTCGATCTCAGCGGGGTTTTTCGATTACGACAACGACGGCAAACCAGACCTGCTCATTTCAAACTACGTGGCGTGGGATCCGGTCACAGAGCCATACTGCGGTCCGCCCGAGAACCGTATCTACTGTCATCCCTCGTCCTATCCGGGGTTGCCAAATCAGCTTTTCCACAATAACGGCGATGGAACGTTCACGGACGTTTCTGCGCAGTCAGGTATCGGACGGCATGTCAATAAAGGCATGGGCGTCGCGTTCGGCGACATCGACGGCGACGGCGCCATGGATGCGTTCGTATCGAACGACTCGACGCGCCATCTGCTGTTCCACAACAGGCGAGACGGCACTTTCGCCGAGATAGCGCTGGAAGCAGGGGTTGCGTTCCGGGAGGACGGAGTTCCAATCGCAGGCATGGGGGCGGAACTGCGCGACTTGGACAACGACGGACTGCCTGACTTAGCAGTCGCTGGGATGGTCAACGACACATTCGAGTTGTTCCGGAACCGGGGGAAGCTGCTTTTTGAGGAGTGGGCGCACCCTTCCGGACTGGCGCTGGCGACCCGGCCGTATACGGGTTGGTCAATCGGCGCCTTCGACTTCGACAACGACGGGTTCAAGGATTTGTTTTGTGCGCTCTCCCACTTCCCCAACCTGGAACGGTACCTGGGCCGGCCGGCGGCGCTTTCCAACCGCGTATTCAGGAACATCGAAGGGAGGCGGTTCGTCGAACAACCGGCTTTCGACGCGCCGGAAATGAATCCCGGCGCGGGGTTCGGCGACCTGGACGGCGATGGACTGATCGACGCAGTGGTTTCCGTTCTTGGGGGACCAGCGAAAATCCTCAGGAACACGACTCCCGGCGCGGGCCGCGCTTACGTCATTCGCGGGAAACCTTTAGGCACTGTGGTGCGCGTGACTTTGCCCAACGGGCGGACGCTGACCAACCACGCGACATCTTCCACGGGTTACGCGTGCGCAAGCGATCCGGCGATTCATTTCGGCCTCGGGCAGCATGAGGCGCCGGTCAAAGTGGAGATACGGGTTCCGGGGCAATGATGTGGATGGCGCTGCTCCTGATGTTGCAGTCCGCACCGCTGGCGGAGGCAAGGCAGGCGATGGCGCGCGGCGATTACGCGGCGGCGCGGTCGGCGATCAACCGCGCGCTGGCCGCCTCGGCAGCCGACCCGGCGGCGCGGTTTCTCTCAGGCTTCCTGTTCTACCTGGAGAACGAACTCCCGCGGGCCATCACGGAACTCCAGTTGGCCGCGAAGCTGAACCCGAAAGATTCCCGCGCACGGCTTTACCTGGCCTTGTCGCTGGAGAGCGCGGGCCGCATGATGGAGGCCGAAACGGAGTACAAAGCCGCGGTGTCATTGGCAGACAGTGATCCGAAGGGGGATCCCGAGACGCACCTGGCCTACGCGCGGTACGAGATGGTGACAGGCGACCTGGACGGCGCGGCGGAGTTGATTGGCCGGGCGCTCAAGATCGCCCCGAAGTCGCGAGACGCGCATTTTGAGCACGCCCGGCTGCTGCTCCGGCTGGACAAGCCGCAAGAAGCGGCCGAAGCGGCTGCGACGGCGCTGGAGTGCGCGCCGGGCGGCATTCCAGAAGCACAGGTGCGCTACGTCCTTTCGCGCGCGCGGAGTCTTGCCGCGGACTCCTCGAACAAACGATAGGCTTCGCCTTCCGGCGCGCCGGGCGCGGAAGAAGTAAAACGTCCAAGAGAGGAGGTTGAGGCGAAGTTGAACTTGGCCCGGGGCGTTGGCCTGGCTCGTAACAACGCCGAAGGCGGAGGAGGTGACCGAGGTATTCAGTCCGCTGGAACGCTGTGTTTTCTCTGCGTTGAGCGCTTCAGCACAGCCCGGACGTTCGGAAACAGGCGGCGTTTCGACCGTGAGGCGGGCATCGTCGTGGGTGGTCTTCCAAGGAGACCGCTCGTGCTTAATCACGACCCCGCACTGGGTCCACCCATCGCCGAGGGAGCCGCTAAATCGCCCCGGCTTATGGGACGGTTTTTCGCGATTCCCGTCATGCGGCAAGGAGGCCGGCTCAATAATCCAGCGTGATAATCCTTCCCGAAGTGAAGGAGAAAAACTTGGCCTTGTCGGCAACCTGCACGCCGGATGCGAGGTCGGACGCGGTCTTGCCGGCGACCTTCAAGCACCCAGGACAGGCCATCATCGTGACTCCACGCTTGGCCAGCTCAGCAAGCTGCGTCTTCGATGAGGGGAAGTGAGCAAACTGGATGTCCTTGCTCTCCTTGAGGACGGCCTCCACGGCCTTGATGTCGAAGTAAATCACCACCGGGTGATCCGCCGACATCATGTTGGCCATGTTTAATGCCATGAGCAAGCGGTGCGGATCGTCAGCGCCATGACTGATGTGGATAAACACGCCGTCACGGGTTTCAGCAGCCTTTAAGCCGGCGGCCGCCGCAAACAACAAACCCAGAGCCAACAAGAGCTGAACGCGTCTTAACAGTACCTTCATATCAGGGATCCTCTCCCTTTCAGCTATAGTTATACCGCCAACCTCCCGAAACGATCATCATGTTTGGTCCAGTGCATTCTCAGTCGGCTGTTACACCGATTTCGCCCTTTCCGAACCTCGTCCACCGCCGCGCACTCGAGATTGCCAACCACGCCCAACTCCACCCCTGCACCCTTTGCGGGAGGCCGTTGTCTCCTCGTCTCCGGACCGTGGCCAGGGGTTGGTGAACAGCGTGTCGAGGATTGTCCGGCGTCAGGCTGGACGGCTCGAAACGAAAAGCTGTGTCTCGCAGTCCGCCTGGCGATAATTGGTGTCAGTCCAATTGGACGTTGTAGAAAAACACGATGCGCGGCATCACGACATTCGTAGCTCCGACTTGAGGCGGCAGGAGGTGCCGGCGAGCCGGGCGATATTGCGCGCCCGGATCAGCTTCTGTCCATTGCGGACAGGATCTCCGATGCCCGGATCGTCTCTCACAATCAGGACGATGCTCGGCGGGCGCCGTTTCTGTGCGACGCCGGTTGCCGGCAAGAACGGCGCTGCTGCCTGACTCAAGAATCCACGGCGGGAGATGGAAGCCAAGCCGGGATCGCCCTGCTTGCCGCCGGAGCCGGCTGCTCACTTGAGGTACTTGGGATTCACCTGCCCCTGCTCTGCGAAGCCGCCCAGTTGGGGGCGCATTGGCGAATACCTCGCGTAGCTTTCCCAGATGTCGCCCCGGCCGAGCAGCCGCGGGTCTCCCTGTTCAGTCAACGCCTTCTCGAGCGCGGTCCGCATGGATTTGCAGCAGCTCGCATGGACCTGCTTGCCGGCGAGGTTGTCGAGGCAGCCCGGATCCTTCACGACATCGAACAACTGCTGTTCGGGGCGTTTCCCGAATCCCAGCTCAAACAGCGGCGCGACCTGAGCCTCCTTCCGGTGCTCCATCATCCAGTCCTTCGTGGGACCGCCGTCGATGTCGGCATAGAACTCAGGGTCGCCAGCCGGCCAGCGGTCTGGCTTCATG
>JACADU010000199.1 GCA_013388415.1 Bryobacteraceae bacterium | reverse complement strand
GATCCCCCGCTGGCGGTCAGTATTGAAGTCCGGCTGACCGATGACGTAGCGCGCGGCGGGCTCATTCGAGGTGACCTGGCCGAAGTAGAGGACACGGTTGTTGCTGGTATCGGCGACCCAGAGACCGTCGGCTGCGTCGAGCCAGACGCCTTGCGGGCCGCGGAGCCGCTTGTCGCTGGTGCCCGGCGTCGTGGAAGTGAAGTCCGGCTGGCCGACGACGAAATCGGCATTCTGTTGATTGGTTGTGGGCAGGCTGCGCCAGATGAGGACGCGGTTGTTGTCCGTGTCGGCGACGGCGAGCATGCGGCCGTTATAGGCGACGCCCACCGGGGAGCGGAGCGTGTTCTGTGCGGCGGGCTTGAGCTCGTTGGTCGTGAAATCGGGCTGGCCGAGCACGACGGTGGCGGCGCCAACGCAGGCGGGGCAGCGCCAGTCGTTCTGCGGGAACCCGCTCTTCCGCTCGGGGACGAAGCTGCTGACGTTGCGGTAGATGAGCACCCTGTGATTTTGCGGGGTGCCGCCGAGCTTGTTCGAATCTGCGACGACAAGGGTGTCATTGGCGAAAGCGACGCCGCTGACTGTTCCCAACAGCTTCTCGCTCGTGCCGGGTTCCTGGGCGGTGAACGGGTTCTGTCCAATGACGAGACGGGCCGCCTGGCCCGTGGAAAACTGCTGTGCTGGCGCACTGAGGGCGGCGGCAATCAGCAGAAAGGCAGTCCACTTCATGGATCTTGTGAGATGGCGCAAATACCTAGTATATCAACGCGTACTGCAGTGCTGACGCACCCGGAGAGCGGAGGGTTTCAGGCAAGCGTCCAGGGCTTGCGGGGCGTGCGGCCGAGCAGGGCGTCGGCCTCGCGGTCGCCGGGGATGCTTTCCTCCTTTTCATTCCACTGGATTCGCCTGCCGGTGAGGTAGGCGATGTTGCCGAGGTGGGCGACGTTTGTCGCGCGGTGGGCGCGTTCAAGGTCGGAGCGCGGCTGCTCGAGGCCGCGGATGCAGGCGATGAAATGGGCCGCGTGCAGGGATGTGGCATCGGCGGCGTCGACGCGCAGCGGGGGTTTCGATTCCCCCTCCATGTAGACTTCGTAGCCGATGCGGTCGGCGAGGATCGTGCCTTTTGTGCCGTAGTAGGCCTCGCCGTGGGGGCGGTCCTGAGTGGTGCGCGCGTTGTAGTATCGAACCCCCGGTTGTCTGCCCCCGGAACCAAAGCCGTTGATGTTGGACATCTCATACACCATCGCGTAGCCGGGGTATTGGTAGGTGACTGTCATCGTATCGGGCATCTCGCCCATGTCGTTGAGAGCGAAGCGCCCGCCGGCGGCGGAGACCGACAGCGGAGATTTCTCGCCCATGATCTGGTGGACGGTGTCGAAGCGGTGGACGCCGAAATCGGTAATCGTGCCGCCGGCGTAGTCGGTGAACCAGCGGTAGGTGGGTCCGTGGCGTCTCGGGTTATACGGGCGCATGGGGGCGGGACCGAGGTAGAGATCCCAATCGAGTTCGGGCGGCGGAGCGGAGTCGGGCGCGCGGCCGATGCCGTTGGGCAGCATGTTCGAGAAGTTCCAGACGCGCACCAGGCGGACCTCGCCGATTTCGCCGGCCGCGATGCGGCGGGCGGCCTCGGCATAATGCGCGGCCGAGCGGTGCTGGGTGCCGGGCAGCGCCAGCTTCCTGGTCCGGCGCGCGGCTTCGAGCATGGCGCGGCCTTCGCGGACGTTGTGCGCGAGGGGCTTTTCGACGTAGACCGCCTTGCCGGCTTCAAGGGCGCGGATTGTGGCGATGGCGTGCCAATGATCGGGTGTCGCGACGACAACCGCATCGAGGTCGCGCTGCTCGAGCAATTTCCGAAAGTCCTGGTACGCGGAGCAGCCGGAACCGGCGCGGGCCTTGGCCTTCTCGGCGAGAGCGGTGTGCACGTCGCAGACAGCGGCGATGGCGACGCCGGGGACTTTGGCCATGAAGCCGGAGACATACAGCCCCCGGCCGCCGCAGCCGATCAGCCCAATGCGCACGGCGTCATTGGCGCCCTGGATGGACAGATAAGAGCTGGCGGCGATGCCGCCGAGGAGGCTGCGTCTGGTGGCGGGCATGTTGTTCATTTTCTGCGGGAAAACCGGTGGGGGCAAGCCTCGCCGAAAAAAAAGCGCGGACCCCCTTGGGGAGGGCCCGCTAGGATCAGGATCGCTTGGTTTCGGTTCTGCTTATGCCGGGCCGCTTGACGGATCAGCAAGCCCGTGCACTGCCCAATACTATGCAGGTCGGATGCCAAACGTAAACCCTTGAATTCATGTGAGGCCCGGCGGCCGGGATGGGACAATCTGGACTCAGGTTGGACAATTCTGTCTAGAGTGTGGTCCTGTTACTTCTCCGCGCCGGGGGCCCGGTACTTGGTTGGCAGGGCCAAGGCCTGATCGGCCTCTTCGACCGTCAGCAGCGGGGTCGTCCGGATTCGGACCATTCCCGTCGAGGCAGTGGTGAGCGAGATTGCGGCCGCGGTCACGTTATCGGGCGCATCGACCACGAGGACGACATCGTCGGCCCCGAACGAAAAGTAGAAGCATTCGAGCTTGCATTTCGCGCTCTTGAGAGCGGCTTGGACGGCCGCCTTCCGGCCCGCGGCGGTGTCTTTGGCCAGTCCCTTGAGCCCCTCAGGCGTGTAGCTCGCCTGCATCAGATACTTCGGCATAGGTTTGTCCTTTCAGTGTGTCGCCCGCTCATAGCCCCCGAAGCCCCGAGCGGTGAGGGAAGTGTACAGCGGGCGGAAAAGGAACGCAACACGCAACCCGGTGTTTGTCGGATGATGGAACGCATGCCTCCTTTTCGCCCGCGGACTTTGGCGCTGCCCTCATTGCTTCTCCTTGCCGGCGCCCTCCTGCCGGGAAAGACCAAAAACGATTTCGATCCCGACGCCGACTATTCGAAGCTCGCGACCTTCAGCCTGGTCGCCGGCATCGACCTGTCAAAGACAGGCATCATGGACGATCCGGAAAAGCGGATGAGGATCGCCAACTTCGTCAGTGGCATCCTGGAGCGGCGTGGCATGCAGGAGGTGCCGCGGGACGCCCCGCATGATCTGGCGGTGCGCGTGTGGGTGGCGGTGAGGAACCGGGAGAGCGTGACGACGGTGGGCTTCTCGTCCACGGCGATGTGGGGCGGCTACGATCCTTTCTGGTATGGCCCGTGGGGCTACTGGTACGAGCAGACCATTGTGGAGAACTACATTGAGGGAACGCTGATCATCGATCTGCTGAACCCTCAGAACAAGGAACTGGTCTGGAGAACGTATCTCAAGCGCGACCTCAAGGACCGGGAGAAGGCTTACGACCAAATGAAGAAGGAACTGGACAAGGCGTTCCGGGAGTTCCCGCCTTCGGAGAAGGACAAAGGCGAAAAGAGGCGGGAACGGCAAAGGCTCATGGCGAAGCAGTAGAGTGTGCAGTAAGAGGGATTGAGTCCGATGAGCAAAGCCCGCAGAGACCTGCATCGCGCGAAACTCAGACGGGAGAGGATCCGAAGAGAGGCGCACGCCGCAAAAGGCCAGGCCCGCCAATCGCCGGGTCAGCCGCCGGAACTCGCCCATCCGTTCGCCGCCGAGAGAACCATGCGCGCTCTCCAAGCGCTGCTCAGCGACGGCAAGTCCAAGAGCAAGGAGGACCTGAACCTCCGGCTCCAGGCGCTCCTCAAGACAGGTCACATAGAGGATCTGGCCGACGCGCGCATGGGGTCCGACCCCGCATGGCGGGCGCAGAACCTGGCCTACGATGCGCTTGAGGCAGACAACCTCGATGAGGCGATCGCACTCGTCAATGAGGCGCTCCGTCTCGATCCGGGATGCCTCGACGCGCAGCGGTTGACGCTTTCGCTCACGCCGTTGCCGGCAAGCGACAAGATCCCGCTGATGCAGAGACTTCTCTTGGCCTTCGAGGAGCGGATGGGCGAAGAGTTCTTTGCGGAGAACAAAGGCCGGTTTTGGGGCGTCATTGAAACGCGGCCGTACATGCGGGCGATGCAGGATCTGGGCGAAGCATTGGCCGGATTGGAGCGGTTCGACGAGGCGATCGAGGTCTACGAGCGGATGCTCGAGCTGAACACGAACGATAATCAGGGCGTGCGCGACGATCTGCTGGGAATCTACCTCGCCGCGGGCAAGCCTGAAATGGCGGATGCCCTCCTGAAGCGCTTTCCAAGTGATGAGGCGCATTTCTCCAACCAGGCTTGGGGAAGGGTGATCGAACGGTGGATGGCGGGTGATCTGAACGGCGCGTGCGACGCGCTGGCAAAGGCTCGCAAGCTCAACGCTTACGCGCAGAGTTATCTGACGGGCGCCAGGAGAATGCCGGGCAGGCTCCCGAACGGTTTCCGCATCGGCAGCGAGGAGGAGGCGCAACTGACCTGCGCGCGGCTGATGCCGGCGCTGAAGCACCATCCCGAGTTCCTGTCCTGGCTGCGGACAAACCCTCTTTAACGCCCGTGCCGCTCAGCGCGGACGACGGACTCCCCCCCGCCGGATTCGTCGG
>JACADU010000156.1 GCA_013388415.1 Bryobacteraceae bacterium | reverse complement strand
GGCCTGCTCCGGGCTCATGTACTCGGGCGTGCCCATGAACTGGCCCAGCTCGGTGAACATCGTCAGTTCGGTCAGGCGCTGGCTCGTGGCCTTGGCCACGCCGAAGTCGATGATCTTCGGCACCGGCCGGCCGTCCACCTCCGCCACCAGGATGTTCGACGGCTTCAGGTCGCGGTGGATCACCGCCTTCTGGTGCGCGTGCTGCACGCCTTCGCACACCTGCACGAACAGCTCGAGCCGTGCCTGCGTGCTCAGGTGCTTGCGGTTGCAGTAGTCGTTGATCGGCTCGCCCTCGACGTACTCCATGACGAAGAAGGGAATGCCTTCCTCGGTCGTTCCGCCATCCAGGAGCCGCGCGATGTGGGGGTGTTCGAGCCGCGCAAGAATCTGGCGCTCGTGACGAAAGCGTTGAAGGAAATCCTGAGAATAGGCGGCGCGGGCGGCGACCTTGAGGGCGACACGCTTGCTGTACGCGTCATCGTCGCGGACGGCTTCGAAGACGACGCCCATGCCGCCGCGCCCGAGTTCGCCGACGACGCGGTAAGCGCCGAGGCGGCGGCCGGCGAAACTGACTTCCTCGGGCGCGGTGATCCTGGAGAGGCCCTCAATGACTTCCGCGATTCTCCCGCCGCGTGACCGGTCGTGATCCAGGAGGGCGAGCACCTGTTCAAACAGGAGGCCGTCCCCGGCGCAAGCCTGGCGAAGTTGCTCTTCCTGGATGCCCTGGGGGAGGTCGGCGACGAGGTCGAACACTTCCTCGATTCGCCTCCAGCGCTCAGCGGTCATCGGTTGATTTCGATCCATCTCCGAAGATTAGAGCGGGAACCGGAGCCCATTCTTTTCACTCCGACAGCTTCGCTGTCAGCCATGCCTCAGCGAGGCGTTGCTCGCGGTGGGCGGTTGCAATGGAGATCTCGAAGAATTCGGCGATCTCTTCGAGAGTAAGGCCCCCGAAATACCTCAGTTCGATGATCTGCGCTTTGCGGGGGTTCAGTTTGTGGAGTTGGTCGAGGGCATCATGGACCATCAGGAACTGGTCAGCGAATTGAGGCTGATAGTCGCGAACGGCATCGAGCGGCAGTTTGGCGGCTCCTCCGCCGCGTTTGTCCGCTTTGATGGAGCGCGCGTGGTCGACAAGGATTTGCCGCATGAGCTGGGCGGCAAGGGCGAAGAAGTGCTTGCGGCTGTCGAAGCGGAGGTTTCCGGCCGCGGCCAGGCGCAGAAAAGCCTCATTGACCAGAGCAGTCGGCTGGAGCGTGTGGCCGGCCCGCTCGCGCCTGAGGTAGGCGCCGGCGATGCGGCGAAGCTCAGGGTAGACGATGGCCGAGGCGCTGTCGAAGGCCTGGCTGTCGCCCGCGCGCCAGCGCATGAGCAGGCTGGTGATGTCCGTGCTCCCAGAGGACAAGCCCGACGGCGACATTGGAAGAGTGTAGCAGACAATCGGCGGCGGCTGAAAAGAAGAACCGTGGGGCAGGTCAGGAACTTCTCAAGCCTCAGTGCTGACTCCTTCCCCATTGAGGCTCGCCTGCTGAGCCGCTGCTGGGCATAGCCAGCCAGCCACTCAGATTCAGCTTGCGCGGAAGATGAACAGGCGCGAAGGGGAATCCTCCGGGAGCAGGTAGATGCGGCCGTCGCGGTGATCGAAGCCCTCCTGGGTGTAGGGAACGTTTTTGTCCGTGGTTCCGGTCACGATGATTCGCAGGGGCGAGAGGGTTTCGGGGTCGAGCCATTCGATGGCGCCCCGGCCGCGGCCGGTGAGGCCCGAGCCGATCAGGGCGCCGTAGCGGTGCTTCAACTCCTGATATCGGGTAGGGCGGGGGTTGGCGCGGACGCTGAGTTCGCGGCCGTCGGGGGACCATTCGTAGATCTTGCGGGCATCCCAATTGCCGCCGATGAGGCGGGAGCCGGTCCATGCGAGGCAGCCGATGTGGTCTTTGACTTCAAAGCTGGAGATGAGTTCGAGCGTCTGGCGGGAGCGTCGCTGGATGATCGTTGTGCTCTCGCGGCGGTACTCGGCGACCGGGATCCAGAGAGATTCATCGTCGATGTCGAAGCCGCCGGGATGGTAGCGGGCGCCCTGCTGAATCTCGACTGCGCGGAGCCGCTTGCCGGATGAAAGGTCGTACTCAAAGAGCCACCCTTTCGCTGCTTCACGGTCGACGGCGCTGACGTAGAGGGTGGCGCCGTCGACGGCGATGCCTTGGACGTGGGGCGTGGCGCCTTCCAGCGTGAGGCAGCGCTCGAGGGCAAGGTCGCTGAGCGGCTCAACGGCGAAGCTCAGCGCGAAGAGCAGACTCGAAGTTTTCCACATCGCTTGAGTCATTGTAGAAATGAGTGGACACACGGAGCAGACCGTAGCGGGCGCTGACTTGGATGTCGCGGGCTTTGAGCGCGCGGGCGAGGGCGCTGGAATCCGCGCCTTCGAAGCGGAGCGCGGCGATGGCGGAATCGGTAAAGGGAAGAGACTCGCCGCCGAGACGTGCGGCGGCGGCGCGGACTTCCGCGGCGAGGGCAAGGTCGCGCGCTTCGATGGCGCCGAGGCCGGTTTCGAGGAGAAAGTCGACGCTCGCTTCGAGGGCGTAGAGAACGACGGAGGGCAGCATTCCGCCTTCGTACTTCTCGGCGGAGGTCTTGAAGACCGGGGCGCCCTGATGGAGGTTGTCGACGTTGCGCCAGCCTTCATGGGATCTCCAGCCGATGCTGAGCGGCGCGAGGCGCTCTCGGAGGCGGGGATGCACGGCCATAAAGGCCGCGCCGTTGGGGGCGAGCATCCACTTGTAGCAGTTGACCGAGAACATGTCCGGCTGGATGGCGGTGAAATCGAAGTCGAGGGCGCCGCAGCTTTGCGTGCCATCGAGGTAGAAGAGAGCTCCGGTTTCGCGGCAGCGGCGTGCAACGGGTTCCAGAGGGACGCGGAAGCCCGTGGAGTAGTTCACCGAAGAGACGGAGACGAGGCGGGTCCGCGGCGTAATGGCGTCAAGGAAGCCTGGCCAGGGCTCTTCACGCAAGGTGACGCCGCGGGCGGCGATGTGTTTCGGGGCGTAGATCTGGTTCGGGAACTCGTTTTCGAGGATGGCGATTTCGTCGCCCTCGCGCCAGTCGATGCCGCTTGTCAGGAGGCCCAGAGCGGCGGCGGCATTGGGGACGAAGGCAATGTCCGCGGCGTCGGCGCGGATGAGGCGGGCGAGCTTCGAGCGGAGCCGGTCGTGGTCGTCGAACCAGGAAAGGAAGTCCCCGCAGGCGGTCTTTTGGCGGCGCTCGAGATGGGCGTGCATGGCCGCGACAGCGCGCCGGGAGAGCTGGCCGAAAGTGGCGGTGTTCAGGAAAGTCCGGCCCGCCAAAGCCGGATACTCCTGCCGGATGGCGGCCCAATCAGGCACTGGGGTAAGCCTTGGCTGCGTCCACCTTGGCCTTGATCCACGCGGCGGCTTCGGCGACGGGGACTTCCGTTGTGGACTTGGTGCGGCGCTCGACGATCTCGACGAAGCCGGCGGAGAGCTTCTTGCCGAGGACGACGCGCCAGGGGACGCCGATGAGGTCGGCGTCCTTGAATCGCACGCCGGGACTGAGGTCGCGGTCGTCATAGAGGGCGTCGACGCCGGCCTTCCTGAGTTCCGCGTAGAGGTGATCGGCGGCGGCGCGGAGGCTTTCGTCAGAGATCTTCACGGGGGTAATGACGACTTCGAACGGAGCGATGGGGACGGGGAGGCAGATGCCGTCCTTGTCGGCGAACAGTTCGACGGCGGCGCAGAGGATGCGTTCGAGGCCGATGCCATATGAGCCCATGATGACAGGCACTTCGGAGCCGTCGTGGGAGAGCACGTTGAGCCCCATGGAGTGGGAGTACTTGTAGCCGAGCTTGAAGATGTGGCCGATTTCGACGGTCTTGGCGACTTCCAGCGGGGCTCCGGTCTCGATGTCGGTGTCGCCCTCGGCGACCTGGCGGAAGTCGCCCCAGGCGCCGGTGAAGTCCTCCCCTGGGGTGACGTTGAGCAGGTGGTAGTCGTCCTTGTTTGCGCCGGAGATCATGTTGCGGCGGCCGCGCAAAGCTTCGTCGATGAAGATGGGAAGTTTGGAGACGCCGACGGGACCGAGGCTTCCGGCGTCGGCGCCGAACCAGTCGCGGATCTCCAGCGGATGGGCGGGGCGAAACTCGCCGCAGCCGGCGACGGACTGAAACTTCGTCTCGCTGAGCTGGTGATCGCCACGGAGCAGCGCGACCATGGGGCGGTCCTTGCCTTCGCTGTCGGTGGCGACGACGACAAGCGTCTTGATGAGCGAAGTCGCCGGGACTTTGAGAAATGCGGCGACTTCCTCGATGGTTTTCGCGCCTGGGGTGTGGACCTCGGCGGGAGAGAGATCACCCTCGGGGTCGGGTTGAGCCGGGGGCGTGGGGCGGGAGGAGGCCTTTTCGAGATTCGCGGCGTAGCCGGTCTGGCGGCAGATGACGACGTAGTCCTCGCCGGCATTGGTGCGGACCATGAACTCCTGGCTCTGGCTGCCGCCCATGGCTCCGGAATGGGCTTCAACGGTGACGTACTCGAGGCCGCAGCGGTCGAAAATGCGGCAGTAGGCGACGCGGTGCTTCTCGTAACTGACGTCGAGTCCTTCTGGCCCGAGGTCGAAGGAGTAGCTATCCTTCATGATGAACTGGCGCACCCGGAGCAGGCCGGACTTGGGGCGCGGTTCGTCGCGAAACTTCGTCTGGATCTGGTACCAGATCTGGGGAAGCTGCTTGTAGCTCCGGAGCTCGCCGCGGGCGATGGAGGTCATGACCTCTTCGTGGGTCATGCCGAGGCACATGGGGCGGCCGAAGCGGTCCTTGAGGCGGAACAGGTTGTCGCCCATGACATCATAGCGGCCGGACTCCTGCCAGATCTCGGCGGGATTCAGGCCGGGGAGGTAAAACTCCTGGGCTCCGATGGCGTCCATCTCCTCGCGGATGATGTTCGTGATTTTGAGCAGAGAACGCTGGGCGAGAAAGAGATAATTGTACAGGCCGGCGCCCAACTGGCGGATGTATCCGGCGCGAAGAAGCAGCTTGTGGCTGACGACCTCGGCTTCGGCGGGGTCCTCGCGCAGGGTGGGGATGAAGAGACGGCTCCAATGCATGGCGATAAATGATTAGGCTAACACTCGGATGATGAAGCAGGCATTGTGGATCTGGGCTGCGGGCGCGGCGGTGCGGCTGATCCTCGCGTTTGGATTGGGGCGTGTGGACACGGGCTGGACTGAAGTGCAGTTGATCGGAAGGAGCCTGCTGGAGCGTGGCGAATTCGCCGATCCCTACGCGATTCCGACCGGGCCGACGTCGCACACGGGGCCGGTGTATCCGGCAATCCAGGCGCTGATCTTTGCCGTTGCCGGTTATGGAGTGGAGGCTGAACGCTTGCGGATTGCGCTGACGATCCTGCTGGCGAGCCTCGAGTATGCGCTGATGCCGTGGGTTGCGTCGAGGCTGGGATTGGGGACGTGGGTGGGCGCGGTGGCTGGTTGGAGCGGCGCGCTGGTTCCATTGCACTACTGGGGCGAATCGATGGGCGTGTTCGAGAATACGCTGGTGGCGCTGCTGCTGGCGCTGACGGGATGGGCGGGACCATTGCTGACAGGGGAGCAGAGAGCATCGCTGCGGCGTGCGGCGGCGATGGGCGCATTCGCCGGAATCGTGCTGCTGGTGTCGCCGTCCGTCGCGCTGTCGCTGGCGGCGCTGGCGGGGGTCGCGCTGTGGCGCGGAGGCGTGAATCCCCCGGGACTGTGCGTGGCGGCATTGTGCGCGGCGTTGATGCTGAGCCCCTGGCTTGTGCGCAACCGGTTGGTCTTTGGGGGGTGGTCGTTCGTTCGCGGCGAATTGGGACTGGAGTTGAACATCTCGAACTTCGACGGTGCATCGGTGGATGCCGAGCAAAACGTGGGGACGGAGCATTTCCGGCGTGTCCACCCGTTTGTGAGCCGGAAGCAGTGTCTGAGGATACGCGAGGTAGGGGAGCGGCAAGTCTACCGGGAACGGAGCGAAGAGGCGCTGGCGTGGATCGGCAGCCATCAGGCTGAGTTTGCCAGTCTGGCGGCGCGGCGATGGCTGCGTTTTTGGGTTCCCTGGTCGAGGTACTGGTGGCACCGGGCGGGGCTGGCTGCAGTGCTGCTGCTAGCCATGGCAGGGTGGATTGCCGGGGGGAGAGCGGGGATTCCGCTCATGCTGGCGCCGCTGGGGTGCTCGGCTGCGGCGTTGCTGGTGCACACGTCGATCCGCTATTCTCACCCGGGTTGGTGGGCGCTTTGCCTGGCGGCAGGCGCGGGCGCGAAGTGGGTGCGTGATAAACTCATAAGTTCCCCATGAAAATCGCGATCGGAGCCGACCATGCTGGCTTTTCGCTAAAGGAGAGCCTGCGGGAGGCATTAATCAGGAAAGGTCTGGAAGTAGTCGATTTTGGAACTTCTTCCAGTGAGTCGACGGATTACCCGGACTACGCCGAGAAAGTCGCGAAGGCTGTGGCGGGCGGGCAGGCGGATCGCGGCATTCTGGTCTGTTCGACAGGCGTCGGGATGAGCATCGCCGCGAACAAGGTGAAAGGCGTGCGAGCGGCTCTGGCCTATAACGCCGAGGAGGTGGGGCTGACCCGGTCGCATAACGACGCCAATGTGCTTGCGCTCGGGGCGAAGTACACGGGGTTCGATCAGGCGAAAGAGATGGTGGAAGTGTTCCTGGCGACTCCGTTCGACGGCGGACGCCACGAGCGCAGAGTGAACAAGATGATGGCGCTCGAGAAGGCTGAGAACTAGAGGGCAGAGGAGAACAACAACAACAATGACCCCGATGGAGCGAATGGCCCGTCCCCTGGCGGCAGTGGATCCGGAAATCGCGGAAGCGATCCGCCGCGAGATCGAGCGGCAGCATACCTACGTGGAACTGATCGCGAGTGAGAATTTCACGTCGGAGGCGATCCTGGAGGCGGCGGGCAGCGTCTTCACGAACAAATACGCCGAGGGCTATCCGGGCAAGCGGTATTACGGCGGTTGCGAACACACCGACGTGGTCGAGACGCTGGCGCGCGAGCGGGCGAAGAAACTGTTCAAGGCGGAGCATGCGAACGTGCAGCCGCACTCCGGTTCGCAGGCCAATGCAGCGGCATACGGCGCCGTGCTCAACCCGGGCGACACGATTCTCGGGATGAACCTCGCCCATGGCGGGCACCTGACGCACGGGCATCCGCTGAACTTCTCCGGGAAGACCTACAAAATCGTGCCGTATGGCGTGCGCCGCGATACGGAAGTGATCGACTACGAAGAAGTGGCGAGACTGGCCGGCGAACACAAGCCGAAGATGATCATCGCCGGCGCGAGCGCGTATTCGCGGATCATCGATTTCGCA
Organism: Bryobacteraceae bacterium; assembly: GCA_013388415.1. GTDB lineage: Bacteria > Acidobacteriota > Terriglobia > Bryobacterales > Bryobacteraceae > JACADU01. Next base: position 5,319 of record JACADU010000156.1, on the reverse strand, counting down.
AAGTTCCGGGAGATCGCGGATTCCGTGGGCGCCATCTTCCTGGTGGACATGGCGCATTTCTCGGGGCTGGTTGCGGCCGGGCTGTATCCGAACCCGTGCGAATGGGCGGACATTGTCACTTCGACGACCCACAAGACGTTGCGGGGTCCGAGAAGCGGAATCATCCTCTGCAGGGAGAAGTACGCCGCGGCTGTGGACAAGTACGTCTTCCCCGGGATTCAGGGCGGGCCGCTGGTGCATATCATCGCAGCGAAAGCGATCTGCTTCCTGGAGGCGATGACACCTGAATTCGTGGAGTACCAGAAGCAGGTGGTCGCCAACGCCAAAGCGCTGGCGGCGGGACTGTCAAGCGCTGGATACAGGATCGTTTCGGGCGGCACCGATTCCCATGTGTTCCTTCTGGACGTCTTCTCGAAAGGGCTCCGCGGCAGGGAAGCGGAGAAGGCGCTGGATGAGGCGTGGATTACGGTGAACAAGAACGCGATTCCCTTCGACACCAATCCGCCGCTGAACCCGAGCGGGATCAGACTCGGATCTCCGGCTGTGACGACGCGCGGATTCAGGGAGCCTGAGATGGCCGAAGTGGCGTCCCTGATTGCCCAGGTTTTGGCTGCGCCAGCCGACGAAGACAACCGCGCCGCGGCGCGCAAGCGCGTTGCGGCGCTGACGGAGCGATTCCCGCTGTACGCCTGGAAACTGGCGCCGGCGGCGGTTTAGGAAGCGGCACGGTTCAGAGATGCGGATTCTGCTCGACGCCCGGCACATCCGCGACTACGGATTCGGCACCTACATCCGCAATCTGATCAGGGGGCTGGCGAGCATCGATGCGCCCCACGAGTTTCTACTGGCGGGGCGAAGTCTCGACAGTCACGAGTTCGACGGGCTGCCCAAGAACTTCCGCTTTCTGTCCTACGACCGCGTGGACAGCGATATCTTCGACCAGATGGGTTTTCCGGTGTTTGCGAGGGGGCTGAAGCCGGATCTGGTGCACATCCCCCTGAACGTTGTGCCGTTGATGCTTCCGCGGCCATATGTGGTGACGGTGCACGACCTGTCGAGCATCCTGTTCGACGCGGCGAAAGGGTGGCGGCACGAAGCCAGGAGAATCCAGATCCGGCGCGGGCTGATGAGAGCTGAAATGGTCGTTGCCGTCAGCGAAAGCACACGGCATGACGTGATCAACCTGATGGGCGTGCCGCCTCGGAAGGTGAGGAGGATCTATGGCGCGGTGGACCCTCGGTTCATCCACCAGGCGCCCGGGACAAGCGCTCGCGCGGCAGGTCCGGAAGCCTGGGCGATCGAGCGCCGGCGGATTCTGGAACGGTACCAGGTGCACTATCCGTTTCTGCTCTATTCGGGCACGATCAGGCCACAGAAGAACATCCCGCGGCTGGTGGAGGCGTTTGCGCTGGTTCACGGTGAACTGCGCGACGATCCGGAGTGGAAGGACCTCCGGCTGATTATTATTGGGGATGAGATTTCGCGGTATCCGGCGGTACGGCAGGCAGTCGTGCAGTCGAGAATGCAGCAAGCCGTCCGTTTTCTCGGGTTCGTGCCGCTGGACACATTAAGAGTGTTTTATGAAGCCGCGGCGGCGTTTGTCTTCCCGTCGCTATACGAAGGTTTCGGACTGCCTCCGCTGGAGGCGATGGCGTCCGGAACTCCGGTGATCTGCTCGAATGCGACGTCACTGCCTGAGGTTGTCGGGGACGCCGCGGAGATCGTCAGCCCGGACAACGTTTTCGACATCGCGCGGGGCATCAGAGAGGTCCTGCAGAGCGCCGAGCGGCGCGCGGAGTTGAGGCGGCTGGGCCAGGAGCGTTGCAGGCGCTTCCGCTGGGAGGACACCGCTCGTGAGATGTTGGAGGTTTACGTCGCGGCCGCAGGTGGAGCCGCGGACTGATCGCGAATCGAAACTATGCCGACCATCCTTTGCCTGCTGGCGCTGAAACTTCTCACGTGGAACATCGAACGCGGAGTGGAGTTCGAGTCGATCTTCCACGTGCTGGAGGCCGAACGCGTGGACATCATGATTCTACAGGAGGTAGACCGGAACACGAACAGGACGGGGAGAAGATACGTGGACCGCGATCTAGCGGCCAGGCTGAAGAAGCACGGGGTCTGGGAGTCGGAATTTAAGGAGCTGGGGCAGGGGAAGGACGCGTTTATCGGCAATGCGACGCTCTCGTCCCTGCCGATGACGTCGACACGGGCCTTGCGGTTCAAGGCTCAAACCGACGGCTGGAAGCCGGTCTGGTATCTGCCGAACTGGAGCATCGTGCAGCCCAGGATCGGGGGGCGTGTGGCTCTGATCACGGAACACGACTGGAACGGCAGGAAGCTGGTGATTTACAACCTGCACCTGGAGAGCAAGGGGCAGGAGGTGTTGCGCGTGGTCCAACTCGAGGAGGCGCTCGAGGACGCGGCGAAATATCCGGAGGGAACGGCCATCGTGATGGCGGGCGATCTCAATGTGAACGGCGTGGACTCGCCGGTGATCGGGCGGTTCGAAAAAGCCGGGTTCCGGCGCGCGGCGGGAGGAGGCATTTCCACACGGCGGGGCGATCCGCTGGACTGGATCTTCGTGCGCGGACCGGTCGAGGCGCGCGACGCGCGCATCCTGTGGGATGTGCGCGCATCGGACCACTATCCCGTTGTGGTGACGATCAGCCAGCCTTGAGAGGGGCGGCTTATGGCCGCCACTCGTAGGCTCCGAGGTCGATGGCGGCGCCATAAACCCTCGGACTTCCGCTGAGGTCCAGAATCGAGCTGATCGCGACTCCGCGGTCGATGGCGAGACTGCCGGCTTTCAATTGAAACAGGCGGGCCGATGGATCGAGAAAGGCGGGATCTCCGTAGAGCGCGCCGGCCTCCTTCCACTTTCCCGCGAGAAGGTCTGAGGGCGCGTAGCAGGTGGAATCGGGGCCGCACAGAACGCCCCAAGTGGACGAGGGGCTGTAGTAGAGGTTGTTGGCCACCTGGAGATCGGAAATGGATTTGTCGTAGTGGACGATCTTGCTTGTCAAAGCCGGATTGAGGTTCACGACAATGTTGTTGCGGGCCACGAGCCGTGTGCCGGCGGCCGCGCCGTAGGCGATGCGGAGTTGATAGCCGAGGCCGCTGACATTGACGATGGTGTTGTTCTCCAAGGTGATTGTAGAGTTCGTCGAAGCGGCGGTGACGTTCGCGTCGGCGAAGGCGTCGTAGAAGAGCGAGTTCCTGACGGAGCTGTCGCCGTTCCAGAGCTTGAGGTTGTTCCTGTTGTTGTATGCGGCTACACGGTCCAGATGGGCGTTGGTTGCCTTGATATCGAAGCCGTCGCCCGGCCCGCCGGCCGCGACGCATCGGACAAACGTGATCCGGTCGCCCTTTTCGATGCCAAAGGCGTCGTAAGCGGTGCTGTTACCGCCCAGGGTGCGGATTGCCGAGGAGTCCGTGACCGCGAGGTCCACACAGCCGGGGTCGCCGCCGTGAGGCGAACAACTGAAGCCCGAGTAGCCCGACTCGAGCATGTGAACGTTCTCCATGCGGCTTCCGTTGCTGCTGAAGAAGGTGACACCATAGCCGTTTCTCTCCAGTCTGAGGTTGCGCAGAACGAGCCGGTCGTTGCGGTACCAGGCCACAAAGCCCTGATAAAGGAAGTTGCGGACGGTGAAGTCTTCGAAAACCCAGTCAGACGTCGTCTTGCCGCTGAGCTGGATTCCACGCGTGCTGGCGCGGCTTGAGCCGTCGAACGCGACGGATTCGCCGTTGTACGGTTTGAGGGTGATTGGCTTGCCCGGAATTCCCGAAGAGTAGATGACAGGGCCGTGCGTGTAGACGCCGCCGCGCAGGTAGATGATGTCGCCCGGCAGGGCGGCTGCGGCCGCCTTCGTGACAGTCGCCCAGGGTCTGGAGATGGAGCCGTCGCCGGAGGAATCGGAGCCTGATGTGGAGACGAAGAGGCTACGCCCGGCCGGCGGGGGCGGAGCAATGATCGCCAGTGAGAGAGAACGCGAGGACGTCCCGGCGGAGGCCGTGATCGTCACGGTTGCCGGGGTTGTCGTTGTGGTTGCCGGGAAGGTTGCTGAAGACAGACCCGCCGCGATGGCGACAGATGGCGGGATCGTCACCGGGCCGCTGGAAGCGAGGCTGACGGTGACTCCCAGCGCGGCGGCGGGGGTTGACAATGTCACCGTGCAGGTGGCGGAAGCGCCCGCAGGAACGGGGTTCGGAGAGCAGGAGAGAGAGGACACCAGAATGGGCCCGAGGAGATTGATCTGAGTGGTGAGGGTCGCCGGACCAAGCTGGGCGGTGATCACGGCGGGGCCGGCAGGGGCGCCCGTGGAGGCAGATGCTGAGAACGCCGCGATGGATTGGCCGGGAGGCACAATCAGCTCCGGGGAAACGGTCAGGGCGGCGTTGGATGAACGGAGGGCTACGGACACACCGCCGGCAGGCGCCGGCTGGCTGAGCGCAAGCTGGCAGACCGCAGCCTGTCCCGCCGGCAGATTCGCCGGGGTGCAGGAGAGGGCAGCGAGCTGAAGCGCAGCACCGGCCTGGAATGCGCCGAGATCGGCGCCGGCCGCGGGACGAACGTGGTCTTCAAAGTCGAGAGAGAAGGTCGTTGCAGCGCCGGCCATCCGCGCCGGACTGCCCGGACCAAGGTGAAAGTCTTCGCCGGCCGAGTTGGCGAAGTTGGGATCGGCGTTGACGTTCAGCGGGAACTGAGCTGGCCCAGGGCCGTCACCCCACCAGAGGTTGGCGCCCGCGGTCAGATTGGCGGTGTAGCTGTAGCTCGAGATGTAGGTGTTCCGAATGGCGCTGTAGACGTAGGCGGGCTGCGAAACGATGTTGTTCGCCAGATGGATAGCGATCGAGGGTTGAGCCGGCGCGAAGTGGAACGCCGCCGAGCGGGGTTCGCCGACGGTGTTCAGGACAGAAGAACAGTCGTGGAACGTGTTGTGCTCGATTCGCACCTGGCCGATGGCTCCGGCGGGACCGAGGCCCTGCGCCGCCAGGCAGGAGTAGGCGTGGCCCGTGGCGCTGGTTGAATAACCGCCCCGGCCGGCGCGGGTGACGACGTTGTTGTAGATTTCGATCGGACCCAAAGTAGGGTCGATTGCGGAGAGGTCGATGCCCGCGCAGCGCTGGCCGCTGATCCAGTTGTCGTGGACACGCACCGAGTGCAGAGCCGGCGAGCCGTGAAGGCGGATGCCGCCGCAGGCAGGATTATCCACAAGAAGGTTCCAGGCGATTTCAGATGAGGATCCGCCGAGATTGAGAGTATGAAAACTGCGGGTCAGTGTCGCCGTGGTGGAGGCCATGCCGGAGAACGTG
>JACADU010000055.1 GCA_013388415.1 Bryobacteraceae bacterium | reverse complement strand
GCGACGAATTGAAGACAACCTGTGACCTCTCGAGCTTGTAGCGCTTCATCAACTCCCCGGCGACCCAGTCGGTGAGTCTTTGTGGCATGCCAATCAGATCGGTGGAGACAATCAGGACTCTGGAGCCTCTGGAATCTTCAATCGCCAGGGCTTTTGCATAAAGTTTTGTTAATACACCCTCCGACGGCTTGGTGCGGGAAGCGTAGCCGGACATCCAGATCGGACCCGGCGGCGTGATATCTACAGCCGCAGCGCCGGCTTTCATCGCCGGGGCGGCAGGAATCTGAGTTGAAGCGGACATAAGGCAGAGAACGATGCTTGCGGTCTTCATGAAGACCTCCTCATCTACTTGCGCGCCGTCAGCGTCGCTTTGGTGTCGAAGACCTGACCGCCGCGCTTGTATTTGATGGCCACCTCGTCGCCGGGCTTGTGCTGGCGGAGCGCGTAGGTGAAATCGTAAAGGTTTCCGATCGGCTTGCCGCCAAACTCGACAATCTGGTCGCCGCCCTTGAGTCCTGCCTGGGCTGCCGGAGAGCCCTCCCGGACATCGGTAATCCGGAAGCCGCCCTCCGTGTTGCCCATGTCAGGCACGGAGCCGAAGTAGGCTCCATATCCGCCGCCCGCCGAAGCTGATGCGGAGGCCACCTGCTGCGGCATGGCGACCTTGACGAACTTGGGCTGCGGCGCGGAGTTGGCCAGTTCTCCTGTCACCTGCGCCACGACCTTCAGCAGTTCCGCCGCGTCGTCCTGGTTGATTTTTTCCCAGGTATCGGAGGGCCGGTGATAATCCGCATGGAGCCCCGAGAAGAAGAACAGGACCGGCACCTGTTTGACAGTGAAGCTGAAGTGGTCCGATGAGCCGAATCCGCCCTGGTCGCTGGCGTCAAGCTGCAATCTCGTGTTGGATCGGACCTTCTCCAACAGCGGTTTGAATCCGTCGCCCGTGGCGGTTCCGCCGATGAAGACTTTGCGGTCCTTGATCCGCCCGATCATGTCCATGTTCAGCATGGCCACCGCCTTGTCCAAGGGAAGCAGCGGATGGTTGACGTAGTAGTTCGAACCGAGCAAGCCCAGCTCCTCGCCGGCGAAAGCGAGGAAGAGGATGCCCCGGCGCGGCTTCGGTTGCGCGGCCAGGTGCCAGGCGAGTTCCACCAGTCCGGCGGATCCGCTGGCGTTGTCGTCGGCGCCGTGATGGACGGCTTTGCCCGCTTCGGAGGGCGACATTGAGCTCTGTTCTCCCATGCCAATGTGATCGTAATGGGCGCCGATGATGACGTACTCGTCAGTGACTCCAGGCAGGTAGCCGGCGACGTTCGGCACTTCCTTCTTCTGCCGCACAACGTCGGCGGCGAGGTCAACAGTCAAGCCCGGAATCTGAACCGGCTTGGGCTTCAGGTCCCTGTCGACCTCCGCGATCCAGGACTTCAGCGAAGTGCCGGCCATGGCCAGCCACTTGTCGGCGATCTCCGCGCGCACCTGCACGAAGGGGATGTCGGGCGAGTTGGGCCCCACGTTCGAACTGAACCGGTCCAGCGAGTCCGCGTCGGTATGGTTCGAAACATCATTGACGAACACCACGGCCTTCGCTCCATGAAAGCGCGCGTTGACGGCTTTGTTGGTCATCTGGGCGTGAGTTGTATAGACCTTGCCGGCGAACACCGACTTCTCGTCGAACTCCTGCGGTTCATGGCGGAGCAGCAACACGATCTTGTCCTTCACGTCCACGCCCGAGTAGTCGTCGTAGCCGTATTCAGGCGCGGTGATGCCGTAGCCCGCGAAGACGACCCCGGCGCTGGCCGTACCGTTTCCCGAGAAGTTGAAGGGCTGGAAATCCTTCTGGAACTCGAGCGTGGACCCGGCAGCGGCGAGGCGGTTGCTCTTGCCGAGTTTCGCGTCCGTGGTGACGCTGAAACGCTGATAGTAACTCGCGCCGCCCGCCGGCTTCAGTCCAGCCTTCTTGAACTGCCCTGCGATCCAGGACGCGGCCTTCTCCAGTTCCGGGGAACCGGTTCCACGGCCCTTCATCTTTGAATCGGACAGGAGCTTGACCGATTTCTGATACCGGACGGCGTCGATGTCGCCTTTGGCGCCCGCGGCGGCGGCGAGCGAAAATGAAACCACCGCCACCGCGGCGACGAGAATCTGACTTGATTTCATTGGTTTGTTCTTACTTTGTTGCCGGCACGGGCAGCTTCACTTCGCAGCACGATTCGGGCGTGAATCCTGTCCGCTTGCTGTAGTCGAGTTCCCAGTCGATGATGGCCTTGAGCTGCGGCCAGGGGGTCGAACCGGGCACTTTGCGGCCGTTGACGAACAGAGTCGGCGTGGAATCCACGCGCAACGCGCGGGCTTCGCTCACGTTGCGCTCGATTTCCGGCTCGGGCGACCGCGAGTCGAGACAGCGGCTGAACTGCACGCCGTCCAGTTTCTTCTCCGCCGTCCACGCAGTCACTTTCTCTTTGAGGTTTTCGGGCGTGATTTCCGATTGCTTGTCGAAGATCCAGTCGTGGTAATCCCAGAAAGCCTGCGGGTTCTGACGGAAGACGCAGCGTCCGGCGATTGAGGCGGCTCGGGCCCAGGGATGGATCTGGTCCAGCGGGAAGTCCTTGAAGTACATGCGAACCTGGGTGGGATAGGTCTTCAGCAGGTTCTCGCGCAGGACCTTGGCCTCTTCGCGGCAGTAAGCGCACTGAAAGTCGCTGAACACCGCGATGATCACCTGAGCGCCCGGCGTCCCCAGGCTCGGTTGGAGGTCGGTCGTGATCCTGGCCAGATCCTTCGCAAACGGGTTGGCCGCCATGTCGTAGACCGCGCCTCGCACCAGGCGCGAACCGTCCGACGACAGGTAAAAGATCTCGTCGACGCTCACCTTCTGGTAGGAGCCGGTGACCTTGATCTCGCTGAAGCCGGGCATCGGGGCGGCGATGGGATCGGCGACGGTGACCGTGATCTGCGGTCCCCATAACAACAGATGGCGGACATAGTCCTCCACCTTCTTCTTGTCGAACGCGGGGGCGGCCTTTCTTGAAGCGGGCTTGGTCGGCGCGGACTTCTTCGCTCCCTGCCCCCAGACCGGGACGCACAGCAACACTGTCGCCACGGCCAGTGACGAAATTCTCATATCTTTGATTCTACGGTGTCGGAGGCGTTCGGTTAGTAGTGGCCTTCATCCAGCCGCACTTTCCCGGCGAACTTCCGGTAGAGAAAGAAGAAGTAGCCGGCCGCCAGCAGGATGCCCGGAGTAAACCACAGGAGCCCGATGCGCAGGCCGTAAGCAGGCGCCGAGGCGTTATGGATGGTGAGGCTGAGCTGCGGATCCGAAACCGCCGGCAGAACCCACGGGAAGACGCCGAACACGACGCTGGTCAGCATGCCGATGATGTAGAGCGCGCTCGACAGAAACGCCTCGAGCTCGCGCCCTCGCCGGTGGAAATGCCAGATGCCGCCAAGGCCGGCCAGCGCCAGGGCGGGGAAGACATAGCCCAGCGGCATTTCGGAGAAACTCTGCGCCAGTTTCGGCTGCACCCGGAAGCTGACGGC
>JACADU010000495.1 GCA_013388415.1 Bryobacteraceae bacterium | reverse complement strand
CTTCCAGGTAATCCAGGCGCGTCCGCCACCAGGCGGCGTAGGGTTTGGCCGCCTCGACCTGTTCGAGCACGGGCAAGGCCGCGAGCGCAACTTTTCGCAGCGCGGCCAAATCGATGACGTACTCGCCCTGAAACCGCCGCTGAAGTTCGCGCAGGACGGCCCGCGCCTGTTCCTCGTCGATCTCGCCAAGCGACTTCAACGCCTCCTCATCGAGGTTCTCGCGCAGCCACTGTTCGCCGGCCCGCAATGCCTCGTCCAACGTCATCGTCGTCTCCTGGTCGCCGGCCAGGAGGGGAGCGAGCGCGAGGGTGGCCACAACGATTTGCGCTTTCATGACATCAGGCTAGCGGGCCGGACGCGCCCTCGCACGCGAGGAGCGTGGCACCCGGTCCCGCATAATCGGACTGGCGGCGAGGCCGGTCAGCGCCGTTGCGCCTCGCCGGTCATCGGCACAAACCGGACCGGCAGCACCGCCCGGCGCGTCAGTTCCTTGCCATGCTTTTCCAGGAGGTAGAGTTCCTGGGCACCCTGGGAACCGACGGGAATGACCATTCGGCCGCCGTCCCGGAGCTGGTCGATCAACGGCTGCGGCACGCGCTCGGGGGCGCACGTTACGATGATCGCGTCAAACGGCGCCGCTTCGGGCCAACCCAGATAGCCGTCGCCCGCGCGTACTTTCACGTTCTTGTACCCGAGGCGGTTCAGGTCGAGTTCGGCGCGGCGGGCGAGCGGCTCGACGATTTCGATCGTGTACACCTCGGCCACCAGCTCGGCCAGGACCGCGGCCTGGTAGCCGGAGCCGGTGCCGATCTCGAGCACTTTGTCGGTCGGCTTGGGCGCGAGTTGCTCGGTCATGAAGGCCACGATGTAGGGCTGAGAAATCGTCTGGCCATAGCCGATTGGCAGGGGGTAGTCGCGATACGCCTCGTCGCGCAGATGCTCCGGAACGAACTCGTGCCGGGGCACCTTGGCCATCGCCTGCAGCACGCGGGCATTGGTGATGTCGCGGCCCGGGGCGGCGAGTTGCGTCTCGACCATCTGCTTGCGCAGCGTCGCAAAATCAGAGTCGCCAGCCATGGCAGATGGCAGTTTGGAACGCGGGCTGCAGGCCGCCATCGCAACCGCCAGCCCGACGGTGAAAGGAAGGCCACTCATCGCTGGTCATACCCTACTCCGCGGCCCTCGCGGTGCAAGGGCCGCCGCGGGCGTCACGCCCCTTGTTTATTCTCCCGCGGCCGTGCCGTGGTTTTGCCCAAGCCACCGGTCACGCACCTGCTTTGCTGCCGCGAGAAACGCGCCGACCCGCTCGGCGTCGCCGCGGACCACCGCCTCGCGCACCTCCCCGAGGCCCGCCACGAATTCGTCGATGGCCGCGATGACCGGCTGCTGGTTCGCCAGGAGAATGTCGCGCCACATTTCCGGTGAACCGGACGCGATGCGGGTGCAATCGCGAAAACCGCCCGCGCACACCTGGCCCTGCGTCGGCTCCGGGTGCCTGGCCAGGACGACCGTTGCCAGGGACGCCGCCAGGACCTGAGGCAAATGGCTGGCGCGACTCACCAACTCGTCGTGCAGTGCCGGCGCGAGGCGCAACACGCGGCCGCCCACGGCCTGCCAGAGCGCTTCCACGCGCGCCAGCGCCGGTGCCGGGGAATGCGCCGTGGGCGTCACGATGCAGACGGCATTCTCGAACAGATCGGGGCGGGCGGCGCTGACGCCGTTTTTCTCGGACCCGGCCATGGGATGACTCCCCACAAATGCCGCGCCCGCGCGGCTGAGGAGCGGTTCCAGCGCGCTGACCACGCTGGCCTTCACGCTGCCGACGTCCGTCACTAACGCATGCGGGGACAGCGCCGGGAGCATCGCCGTGGCCACCGCGTTCATCTGGCCCACCGGGGTGCAAAGGACGACCAGGTCCGCCTCCCGCACCGCTTCGTGGAGTTGGGTGGTGGCGACGTCCACCGACCCCGTCGCGCGGCATTCGCTCACACTCGCCGCGCGGCGAACGTAACCGCACACCTCGCCGGCCAGCCCGCGACGCCGCAGCGCGAGACCAAGCGAACCGCCGAGCAATCCGACTCCGAGGATGGCAACCTTGCGAAACCGCACGCCACAGTTTCAAAAAGCCCCCGCAAAACTGCAAGCGCGCCGGGGACGCGGACCGGTGTGCCGGGAACAGTTCGCCGAGCCCGGTTTTTCGGCGAAGCGGTGCGGTCTGATGGGCTGGACTTCCGGGACGCCCGCCGCGCGAGAGTTGCCCGGAGCTATTTCTCCGCCTCGGCGCGGCGCGCCGCTTCGCGATCGAGCTGGAACAACCCGGGCCGACTGTCGCCAATGAGCCGCAAGCGGCCGATCATCTCATTGACGGTCTTCTCCTCCTCGACCTGTTCATCGAGGAACCATTTCAGGAACGACTGGGTGGCGTAGTCCTTCGCGTTCCCGGCCGCCTCGTGGATCGCACAAATCGCGGCCGACACCTTTTGCTCGTGGGCGAGGCTGGCCTCGAAGACCGCCAGCGGGGAGGCGAATTCCTGTACCGGTTGACCCAGGGCCTGCAATTGCACGCGCCCGCCGCGATCGATCACGTACTCGTAGAACTTCTTCGCGTGGCCGAGTTCTTCCTTGCCCTGGAGTTTCATCCAGGTGGCAAAACCCGTCAGCGCCTGGTGCTCGAACCAGGCGGCCATGCCGAAGTAGGCGTAGGCCGAAGACAATTCGAGCGCGATTTGGTCATTGAGCGACTTGAGGAGGGTCTCGGGTAGTTGCATGCGCGAATCGTAGCCGGGACCTTCGGCGGTGCAAGCCCGGCTCGCGACGCCCTGCGGCGGGTTCAGGTCTGACGTCTCCCTCGCGGCCGGACAGGCCGGGAACCTGCGGTTGCGCGAAGGGCGGTTCCGGACATCTTCAGCCTGACCCCACCGGAGGTCTGAAGCGATGAATACTGAACTTAGTTTTCTGGCCGGGGAGCCAGGTCAACCCCCCAACTCCGGGCGGGCACTGCCGCCGCCCGGCCCGACGGGCAACGACGCCGCGTTGCTCGACGCCTACTCGCAGGCCGTGATCGGCGCGGTCGAACGCGTCGAGCCCAGCGTGGTGCGCATCGCCAGCCGGCATCGGCGCGGCGGCGCCGGGTCTGGTCGCGACGGTGAAGGCACGGGTAGCGGGTTCATCATCAGCCCCGACGGGATGGTGTTGACCAACGCCCACGTCGTGCACGGCGCCTCCAGCGTGCAGGTGGTTCTCCACGACGGCCGCCGGCCCGACACGGCGCTGATCGGGGAAGACCCGGACACCGATCTTGCGCTGCTGCGCGTGTACGCGCCGAACCTGGTGGCGGCGCGGTTGGGCGACTCGAAGCGTTTGCGCGTCGGCCAGGTGGCGGTGGCCATCGGCAACCCGCTGGGCTTTCAAGCCAGCGTGACGGCCGGGGTCATCAGTGCCCTTGGTCGCTCGCTGCGCTCCCAGTCGGGACGATTGATGGACGACATCATCCAGACCGACGCCGCCTTGAATCCCGGAAACTCCGGCGGGCCGCTTGTGAATTCGCTGGGTGAAGTGATCGGGGTGAACACCGCGGTGATCCTGCCGGCGCAAGGCATCTGCTTTGCCATCGCCATCAACACCGCGAAGTGGATCGCCGGGCTGCTGGTGCGCGACGGCCGGGTGCGCCGCGGCTACCTGGGTTTCGCGGGGCAGAACGTGAATCTGCCGCGGCGCGTCATCCGGGAATACCAGTTGACGCAGACCAGTGGCGTGTTGCTCGTGAGCCTCCAGCCGCACGGCCCGGCGGCCCTCGCTGGCCTCCGCGAAAACGACATCCTTATCGGCTTCAATGGCCACCCGGTTCATGGCATCGATGACTTGCACAAGCTCCTGACCGGCGACGTGATTGATCAGCCATGTCCGGTCGCGCTCCTGCGCGAGGGCAAACGCCAGTTCCTCACGGTCCTGCCGAGCGAAGTCGCCGTCTGAACCGCCAGAACTGAAGCGGTGGGGCACGGGCGCCCGGCGCGTCTCACCGGGGTTGCGGCCCGCGGTTCACGGCTGCGCCAGGGCCAGGCGCACGCAGGCGGCCTCGAGGTCGTTGCGCACCAACAGCAGTTCTCCCGAAAGCGCGGGCGGATTCCACGTCTTGCTGGCGAACACGCGAAACCGGCCCAGTTCGTTGGGTACCTCGGGCGTCGGGGCCAGCAGGATCAGTTCGCCGTTTTCAGCCGTCACCAGCAACAAGTCGTCCACCAGCAGCACTTGGCCGTGACCGTAGCGGCCCTCTCGCCAACGCTGGCTGCCGTCGGCCACGGCCACGCACGCGAGAACGCCGTCGTCCAGTCCGTACAGGAAGCCGTCGCGCTGCACGAAGTTGGCGAACTTCGCCTTGAGGCGAGGCGATTTCCAGACGCGCTCGACGCCCAGCTTGCCGCCGTCAAGTCCGTTCACCTGCAGCAGGGCGGCGCCCACTCCGTACCCACTCGAAAAGACGACGCGGTTGGAAGCGACCACGACCGGAACCGCCACGTGCGGTTGACCAATGCCCCACGGGTATTCCCACAGCACGCGTCCGTCGGCGGGCGCATGCGAGGTGATGCGTTTGGCGTTGAACATCAGGATTTGCGGAACGCCGGCCAGCGTGGCCACGCACGGTGAACTGTAACTGGCGGGCGCCGAGCCGCCCGTCCAGGCAATCTCACCCGTGGCGGCGTGGTAGGCGATGAGCGAACGACCGTCGTCGCCGCCCGCGCTGACAATCACTTTCTCGTCGAAATACAACGGCGAGCCGGCGAAGCCCCACTCGGGGACCGCAACGCCGCCATCGTCGGTCAGCCGGCGCGTCCAGAGTGGGCGCCCGGAGGCGAGGTCAAGGCAGTTCAGAATGCCCGTGGCGCCGAGCGCGAACACGCGATTGCTGACCACCGTGGGCGTGCACCGCGGCCCCACGCCGGCGATAGTCGTGGCATAGCGTGCCCGATTCACGTGGCTCCAAAGCCGCCGCCCGTCCTCCACAGCGTAGCAGCTCACCAACTCGTCGTCGCCGGCCTGCTCCTGCGTGACCGCACGCGCGCCGACGACCGCGAATCCCGACCAGCCGGCGCCGATCGGCTGTCGCCACAGGACCTGCGGCGGCCGCTTTGCCCAGTCGCGCTCCAGCGCCAGGCCGTGGAGGGTGGCGTTTCGCGTCGGGCCCAGGAACTGGGGGAAGTCGGCTCGTCCACCACGTTCCCGGGTGGCGTCGCGGGTGGCGCCTGAAAAGTTCCCGGCCCCCTCCGCCCGCCGGGATTCGCGGCTCCAACGCGGTTCGAGGATCGGAACGAGATCACCACTGACACCGCGGATTCGAAACCCGGCGAAGACCGCGGCGACGCCGAGCGCCACCGCACCGGCGCCGACGAGCCGCCACCGACGCGGCGCGCGCGAGAACAGCAGCCACCAGAGCCACAAGAGCACACCGGCGACCGCCACGGTCGCCATGCTGGCGATGTTTCGGGATTGGAAGGGGAGATCACTGCGCCACCGCAAGGAGCAGATGACCCCCAGGGCAACTGCGACGATCAGGATCGCCGGCCACCAGCGGATCCTCGATCGCCTGGCAGGCTGCACGGACTGATCGCTCGGTAAGGGCTCGCCAGACATGGACCCGTATTAACGCCGGCGACGGACGCCGGCAACCGCTGGCGAATCACTTGGCCCTGCGGCCCACTCGCAAAACCGTCGAAGCCAACGGCCGCCCATTTGCCGCCTGTTGCCGGGGGCCGATAATTTCCGTGCCTGCGTCCCTGCCCGGAAATGTCACTCATCTTCGGGGTGGGTGTGCTTCGGTCTGTCGGCCTGGCGGAATGCCTCGAACTGCGAACCGGCCGGGTCCTGGG
>JACADU010000130.1 GCA_013388415.1 Bryobacteraceae bacterium | reverse complement strand
CGGCCCGCCGCCACTGCGGAGTCGACCTGGCCGAACTGCCGGCCCCGGCGCTCTGCCCGGCGTCGGGCCGGACTTGCGGGGGAGCTTTTGCGGGGGAGCTGAGGCAGGCTCCTGTCCGTCACGCCGGAGAGTCAGGTCGCTCCGTCCAATCGCCCGCCCCGGCTCAACCGCGCGCGGCGGAACTTCGGGAAGAGGAGAATCGCCTGCTGGTTTCTGCCGGCCATGGCCGGTCGGCTTCGAGCCATGCAGCCCGGGACCGCGATTCACCGGATCGCGTTTGTGAGCGATCACCTGCCCTGCCAATGTTGCCTTGCCCCGTTCGCCGGCGACCTGGGCTACGCGGTCGCCCGCCTCGGTCCGCGGCCGGAGTGCCCGGTCGTGGCGGTCAACAACACGCCGGAGCGCGCGCCTGTCCGCCGACAGTTCTCTGCGAAATCGCCGAACAGAACCGGGTTTCCAACCAGCCAGCGGCCGAATTGCCCGCGGCTCGAACGGCGCGGATTCCTTGCCCGCTGGCCGATCGGCCGCTATTGTGCCGTTCATCATGGCATCGCCGCTTGAACGTTTCCAATCGCTGTTGCGCGAACTGTTCCAGTTCGACTGCCAGGACCTCGACTTCGGGATCTATCGGGTGCTTAACTTAAAGCGCCGTGAGATCGAAAGCTTCATCACCGGGCGGCTGCCGGCCATCGTGGACGAAGCCTTCGCCGGCTACGCCGCTTTGGGCCAGCAGGCCCTCGAGCAGGAACTCGCCGCCAAACGCCGCGAAATCGAGGACACCGCCCGCAAGCTCGGCCAGCAGGGCCTCGACACCGATGGCCAGTTGTCATTGGCACTGGGCGATATGCCGCTACGGGACGGGCTTGGCTTTTAGCGTAAAAATCCCTTTGATCCTGAAGTGGCTGACATTTTCTCGAAAGAAAAGCGTTCGGCAGTAATGGCTGCTGTTCGACCGCGTGGAAACAAAGACACAGAGCTGAAGCTCGTCGCCATCCTGCGCCGGCACGGCATCACCGGATGGCGTCGCCATCGTCCGCTGCCGGGGAAGCCCGACTTTATTTTTCCCCAGGCGAGGCTCGCTGGGTTCGTGGACGGATGCTTCTGGCACGGTTGCCCCAAGCATTGCAGGATGCCCGCCACAAATGTGCCCTACTGGCGGCGCAAGGTTGCGCGGAACCGAGAACGCGACCGGGCAGTGAACAGGATGATCAGAGGCTTGGGGTGGCAGATCATGCGCATCTGGGAACACAGCCTTCGCAGCGATGTCTTGGTGGCGAAGCGAATCAGGATGCGGTTGAGCTGCCCGGCCGGCGCTGGTAAACTAGCCCGCAAGAAGAGTGGATGAGCACATGAGCAAGACGTTCGCTGAATTCTTCGCTGGCATCGGGCTGATGCGGATGGGTTTGGAAAAAGCCGGATGGCAGGCCGCCTTTGCCAACGACATAGACGAGGACAAGTGGCGGATGTATCGCGACCACTTTGGCGAGACAACTGATTTTGTGCTCGGCGACGTGCATCAATTGGATCCGTCCAGGGTGCCTTCGGTCGCACTCGCTACGGCTTCGTTCCCCTGCAACGACTTGTCCCTTGCGGGTGCCCGCAAGGGCCTCGCCGGGCGACAGTCTTCGGCGTTCTGGGGGTTCATCGAGGTGCTCCACAAACTCGGAGCGCGCGGGCCGCCCCTTGTGCTTCTGGACAATGTCACCGGGTTCCTGATCTCCCATGACGGCAGTGATTTTCGTGAGGCGCTGACCGCGCTCAACCGCCTCGGCTACGCGGTGGGCGCATTCATCATAGATGCAGTGCGTTTTGTCCCCCAGAGCCGGTAGCGGCTTTTCGTGGTCGGCATCGCGGGCCCCGCAGCGACAGCCCTCCGCGAAACGCCGTGCTTTTACGTGAGCGACGTCAGGCCGCCCGCTCTGGCAGACTTCATTTTGTGGAACCCGGACATCAACGGGTCCATACGTCGCCTGCCGCCGCTCCCCCGGTCAAAGCTCCGCCTGGAACAGATTCTTGAGAACCTCTCGCCCAACTCCGCCATGTGGTGGAGCCGCGAACGCGCGGAATACCTCCTTAGTCAGATCCCAACTAAACTAAGACCAACCAGATGGAACCGAGAGGCACATTCTCACGTGTCCCTGTGTGCCTGACTACAAATGATCCCAATCCCAGAAAACCTCACACCACGCGACAAGATGGTGATGGCAGGACTTTTCCTCGCGAAGTTTGACCTTGATGGCGTGAGAAAGCTGGGCTTTGCAAGCTTTGCTGAGGCATTCAACGTCATCGGCTATGCGCTTCGGGGACGCCCGGCTTCCATCAAAAATTATCGCGACGAGTTTGACCCTCTATTTCCGAACAGACGCAAGGGTTGGCACAAGCGCCAAACCCGCGATTACTGCATGAAAGTGTTCGAGTCCTACAAGCACTTGGACCTCAATACCTTCGCAGCACTTCTCCGGTCGTTCTTCGGCTATGATGCTGACATTCTGAGCGAAATAGGCGATGAAAGGGCAAGCGAAAGAAAAGAAAGTGTCTTCGCGTTGCGACTAGCCACCGGCCTTGCGGCTGAGCATTATTTTGAATCTGTTCAGCCAACCATCCCGGAGTTTAGGAGTTGCTTCGTTGAGAACCTCACGCGACTCGGTTGCGGTTACGATTATCGCCTGACAGGCGGCGGATTTGAGGATTTTGTGGCACTCGAGGTCAAAGGCCTTACTGGAAAAAACGGTAGCGTATCCTTCACGCCAAAGGAGCATGCCGTAGCTGCCGATCTGGGTGAAAGATTTGTGCTTTTTGTGGTAAAAAACTTTTCCGAGAAGCCTTTTCATGAGATATATCGCAATCCGATTGCCGGAGGGCTTCACTTCAAGAAACGGAAACGGATTACTGTGCACATCTCGTGGGTAACGAAAGTATAGTGGTGGGCAGAACCATGCAAAAAGGTGTGTTTTCACGTGCTGAACAAGAAGCAATTGCGTCTCTTGGTGGATTTGATGCGGTTTCCGCGCGTGCAGATCGGATTCTTTGTGCGCACGGCTTCTTGCGAGGTTTTTTCACGAGACGAGAGCGTAGACTTATCCTCCAGCAGAGGCGTGGCCCAATGCGGGCAATTGAAATCTCCTTTAGCCCAAGCAAGTCCGTGCGGGCACATATCGAGGACCTGCTGAAGCAAGCCAAGGAACTTCAAGCGGAAGCCGGCGGAACTGCCTACGTGGGTGCCATGCTCCAGCACCTCGTCGGGGCCAAGCTCGACATCGTCCTTGGCCCTGGCAAAGTGCAGCATCGCGGATTCTCGGTGGCCGACCATCCAACGGCGCGAAATGCCGATTACGAGGTCGGCGGCGTGGCCATACACGTCACCACGAACCCAACCGAGGCATTGGTCAGGAAATGCGCTTCGAATCTGAAAGCGGGCTTGAGGCCGGTCATCGTCACCTTGGGCGACAGCGTGCCCGGAGCGGTTTGCCTGCTCAAGAGGGCCAAGCTTGAGGACCGGGTTGACGTGCTTGACGCCGGCCAGTTCCTCACGGCCAACATCTACGAACGGAGCCGGTTTGAAGCTGCGGATTGCAAGGGCAGCTTGGGTTCGCTTCTCGACCGGTACAACGATATTGTCAAAAAAGTCGAAACGGACCCCGGCTTGCACATCAGGGTCGGGCAATAATCTTGCAGGACGTGCGCCCGGCGAGGCCAGAAGCCCGCGCTCAGCGAGTTCAAAAGGCAGTGTGAAACTGCGCGGTTCGCGGCATGTCAGCCACATGCTAGACGTGGAGACAGCGGGCAGAGCGTCCTTGCTGGCGCTGGAGCACGTCAAGCGTCCCTTCGCCTACCGGCTCAAGGTGCAGGAGGGCGACGAAATCGTGGAGCGGACGGTGGACCTGATCGAGACGTTGAACTACCTGCTGGGCCTGCACGTAAAAAAGCTCCGCGAGTTCCGCGTCGGCACAGAGGGTAACGCACAGCGCCGCCGGGCGTCCAACGGCGCGTCCAACCCGCCGAACGGCCCGCGGCTTTACCGCGCCGTGCTGGGCGAGGATCGGCACGGCCAATGCGTGGTGGTGCTCTGGCGCGGCTCCGACGGGCTGGAAAACACCCCGGAGGCGCTGCAGCAGGACCGGGAGTTCATTGAAAGAACCATTCTGCCCGCGTTGCTGGACGGGAACGGGAGGCCGGCCCGGCTGCTGGTCAACCAGCCGTTCACCGGCGCGGCGGAGGCCATCGAGCCGGAGTTCCACCGGCTGATGTTCGCGCCGCTGGGAT
>JACADU010000155.1 GCA_013388415.1 Bryobacteraceae bacterium | reverse complement strand
GCCCGCCAGCCCCTTGATGGTGTGGAAGCTTCGAAACGCGCTGTTGATCGTCTCCCCGGTCTCCGCCCCTTGCTCAATCTCAAGCATCCGGGCTTCGATGTTGGTCAAGTGCTCCCGGCTCTCCACCAGGAAATCCTGGACCAACTGCGGATCCTGGTTGAGCGCGCAGGCGGCGTCGCCCTCCGGCTGCGCCGGATGACTTTCCAGCGGAGGGGCTGCCGCGCCAAGCTGCCTCAGGCTCTCTCCGATATCGTCCTGTGCCCCGGGGAGGACAGGCGAAGCCGCGTCCGGAGCAGGCGGGGCCGGGCACGGGCTTTGTTTGTTCTTGCTCATCTGGAACTCCATCCGGACGGCGGCGTGAAAGCCGCCGCCCGCTCAGGTTGTTGGCGCAGCGCTTCAGAAATCCCGGAAATCGGCGTCCAGGGGAATCACCTCGCTGGCCGCGGGCCGCGGCCGCGGAGCCAACGGGGCTTTCTCGATCCCGGGCAGGCTGGCAGGCCGCATGGGCCGCGAGGAAGCCGTGGAGCGGTGGCTCTGCGCAGCAAACCGCTCCTCGCCATCGCTGCCGACCAGATCCTGCAAGCGCCCCACTGCGTCGTTGAGGGTCATCGCCTGCGCCGACATCTGCTCGCCGGCCGAGGCGCTCTCTTCCGCTGAGGCAGCCACGGACTGGGTCACCTGTTGCATCTGTCCGACGGCGCGGGCGATTTGCTCGATGCCGCGCGCCTGCTCCTGGCTGCCCATATTGACTTCGTTGGCCAGAAGACGGATGCGTGACGAGTTCTCCACCACTCTCGAGATGCAGGCCGCCACCTCGTCCAGCCTGGATTTGCCTTCGCCGGAGCGGGCGATCGATTCCTCGATCAGCTCCGAGGTGTCTTTTGCGGCCTGCGCGCACCGCTGCGCGAGGTTGCGGACTTCATCGGCCACGACTGCGAAGCCCATCCCCGCCTCGCCGGCGCGCGCCGCCTCGACGGCTGCGTTCAGCGCGAGGATGTTTGTCTGGAAAGCGATCTCGTCGATGACGCGAATGATCTTGCCGATCCGCTCGCTGGAGCTGTTGATCTGATTCATCGATTCGATCAACTGGTGGAGCTTCTGGTTGGTCTCCTTCAACAACTGATCGGCCTTCTCGGTTTCGGCGGCGGCGGAGCGGGCGTTTTCCGCGTTCTTCTGAGTCATCGAGTTGATCTCTTCTGTCGAAGCGGACGTTTCCTCGAGGCTGGCCGCCTGCTCCGATGAGCCTTGCGCGAGGGCCTGGCTTGAACTGGAAACCTGCGTCGAAGCCGAACCCACCTGATCAGCCCCCGCCGCAATCTCGGCGGCGATCACCCTGAGCCGCGCGAGGTTCGAGCGGACAACCCACAGCACCACTCCGGCAGCAGCCAGGGAGGCCAGAACCAGAACCACGGTGATCCACAAGGCAAACAGCGCGTTCCTGTTCGAATCCGCCGCCTTGCCGGCGATGACGCGTTCCTGCAAGGCGACCAGTTGGGAGCTCGCCTCGCTGAGCCTGTCCATCAGAGGGGCGAAGCTGTCGGATTGCATCCGGTTGGCCTCCTCGAACCGCTGCTCGCGGATGTGAGCGCGGAACGTGGGAGAGAGCCGGTCAAACTCCTCCACTCCGGAACGCATGGCCGAGAAGAGCCTGCGGCCTTCATCCAGCTCAAGGAGAGGCTCGAGCTGGCGCAGCGCCTCGTTGGCTTTCCTGCTTGCTTCCAGCACCTGCTGCTCGGCGCTCTGGACCTTCTTTGCGTCGTTGGTCAAAGCGCCGATGAGGAATCCGCGCTGCGCCGACTGAAGCGCCATCACCTGCGCGTAAATCGTGCTGGTCAGGACCGCCTTTCGGACTTGCCGTTCCGACAGGCTCGAGACCGTTCCGCGCAGGCTCGTCATACCCAGGACGCCGGTGACGCCGATGACCAGCATCAGCGTGACGCAGGCGCCCAATCCCACAAACACTTTCCATCCAATCGTTCGTTGCCGGCTCATAGTCTCTCTTTCTCCGTCTAATCTGGCAGTGTTCTGCTGTCGGCTCTCACTCCGCTATTGCTCGCCCAACTCCATTACGCGATCCAGCCCGTCGCACTCCTGCTGGGAGAGGACGCGATCGATGTCGAGCAGGATCTTCACTTTGCCTTTCACTTTCGCCATCCCGAGGATGTAAGGCAGGCTCACCTGGTCGCCGAAATCCGGCGTGTTCTCGATCTCCTGCTCTTGAATGGTGAGCACCTCGCTGACGCCGTCGACGATCACGCCGACCTGCATCGAACCGTTCTCGTTCTCCACCTGGAGGACGATGATGCAGGTCCGCTGCGTGTACTCGGCGCTCCGCATGCGGAACTTCAGCCGCAGATCGATGACGGGAATCACCTTTCCCCGGAGGTTGATGACGCCCTTCACAAAGTCGGCAGTCTGCGGGACGGCAGTGATTTCCTGCAGGCCCATGATCTCCCTGACCTTGAGAACCTGGACTCCGAACTCCTCGCGGTCGAGATGAAACACGAGGTATTTGCCCTGCCGCTGCCGGGCTGAATCGGCAGCGAGCGGATGCGCGACAGTAGCCACGATGAACACTCCTTGCTCTGGCGGGACGCGGCGGGTCCCGGCGGACTGCCGCTCTGCCCGGAACCGGGCTGGACGTTCCCCCCACCGAGCCTTATCGGAGCAGGGGCAACGGACATGAGGGATTCATCGCCTCCGGCTGGCGGCAGCCGAGCCGGAGGGGATGGGGTCCAAGTCCTGCAAGTACTATGATGTGACTGCAAAAGTCTCTCGACCGGGAGTGTGCAGTGAAGGTCTTCATCTGCGGTCTGTTGCTGGGCGTGATCGCGTCCGGCTCAAGCGGAGTGTCTTACTACAAAATGCGGCTGGAGGACCCGAAGGCCGTCTACGTCACAAAAGAACAGTACCGGGTGGCCGGCGACGGCTCGGCCGACGACAGCGAGGGGCTTCAGGCTGCGATCAACAAAGTTCAGGAGACGACAGGGGAGGGAATTGTTTTCCTGCCGGAAGGGCGGTACCGGATCACGAGGACGATCTACGTCTGGCCGGGGATTCGGGTGATCGGCTATGGGCCGAACAGGCCGGTGATCGTCCTGGGCGACCGCACGCCGGGGTTTCAGGAGGGCATCGGAGTGATGGTGTTCTTCGCCGGGTTCCGGCCAACGGGGGGGCCGAGGATGTTCCGCGGCATCACGCCGCCGGGGACGGCGCCGCATAATCCGTCGATTTCGGATGCGAATCCGGGGACATTCTATTCGGGGATGAGCAATGTCGATTTCGAGATTGGCGAGGGCAATGCTGGAGCGGTGGCGGTGCGGGCGCACTTCGCGCAGCACGGGATTCTGGCGCACATGGATTTCCGGTTGGGGCCGGCTCTGGCGGGGATTCACGATGCTGGCAATATTGGCGAGGATCTGCACTTCCACGGCGGCAGGTACGGGATTCTGACCAAGAAGCCGTCGCCGGCGTGGCAGTACACGCTGGTGGATTCGACGTTCGAGGGGCAGCGGGAGGCTGCCATCCGCACGAATGAGGCGCAGTTGACGGTGCTTCACTGCGAGTTCCGGAACGTGCCCACGGCGGTGCTGATCGACGAGAAGTACTCCGAATGGCTTTGGATCAAGGACTCGCGGCTGGAGCGAGTGAGCGGTCCGGCGATCATCATCAGCAATGAAGGAAGCCGCCTGACGCAGATCAACGTGGAGGACGTCTACGCGAGTTCGACGCCGGTCTTTGCGCGGTTCCGCGAGAGCGGGAAGGCGTTGACGGGCGCGGGGGCGGCGTATCACGTGAAGTCGCTCACGCACGGGCTGACGCTGGCGGGGATGGGGGCTGTTGGCGTGACGAAGACGAACTTCAACGCCGTGCCGCTTCAGGCGATGCCGGCGAAGGGCGCGAACTGGATCGTGGAGCTGCCGCCGGCCGGGAGTTGGGTGAACGTGCGGCCGCTCGGCCTGAAGGGCGACGGGAAGACGGATGAGACGGCGTTGTGGAAGAAGGCGGTGGCGGAGCACAAGGTGCTGTATGTGCCTTGCGGGCGCTACGTGGTGAGCGGCACGATCGAGCTGCGGCCGGATACCGTTTTGATCGGGCTTCATCCCGGCGAAACGCAACTGGACGTGCTCGATGGGACGGCCGGCTTTCAGGGACCGGGCGGTCCGAAGCCGGTCCTGCTGGCGCCGAGGGGCGGGCGGAACATCGTGACGGGCATCGGGCTCTACACCGGCGGGATCAACAGCCGGGCGTTCGGGGCGCAATGGATGGCGGGCAAGGACTCGCTGATGGCCGATGTGCGGTTTCTCGGCGGGCACGGCACGCGCGGGCCGGACGGACGGCGGGAGAATCCGTACAACAGCAATCTGAGCGGGGACCCGAATCCGGCGAGGAAATGGGACAGTCAATTCCACAGCCTGTGGGTGACGCACGGGGGCGGCGGGACCTTTTTCAATTTGTGGACGCCGAGCACGTTTGCGCAATCCGGTCTGTGTATCTCGGATACGAAGACGCCGGGGCGGGTGATCATGGTGTCGGCCGAGCATCACGTGCGGACGGAGGCAAAGCTCGATCAGGTGGAGAACTGGGAGCTGTATGCGCTTCAGACAGAGGGCGAGCGGTGGGAGAGCGAGGCGGCG
>JACADU010000154.1 GCA_013388415.1 Bryobacteraceae bacterium | reverse complement strand
CTTTGCTTTCCTGGTACTCCCGGAAGGCCGCGGACTGGACGTCTTTCAGGTGAACGAGCGCGACGCGGCCTTTGAGTTTGCTGATGACGGCCGGCGGATCATCGCCGCCGGCTTTGACCCAGAAGGTGTCGATCTGGAACTTGACGAGGTTGGGGTCGAACCGCGCGATCATCGTGTCGATTGCGCGGCGGCCGTTCACGGGTTCGAACTCGAAGGAGTGATGGTGATAGCAGAGCGTGACGCCGGCTTTGCGGGCGGTCTCGCCTGCCTGGTTCATCTGGTCGCAGAACTTCTCGTAGAAGCCAGGGGCGTCGCGCTCGGACTTCATCAGGTAGCTGATGACCATGTACTTCATGCCCCATCCCCGAGCCTGTTCGACGGCTTTTTTCCAGTCATAGCCGGGAGGGACGGTACCGGCAAGGGCGGCTTTCCACGGCTCGAAATTGCCGGTGACGAGGGGGGCTTCGAAGTGGCCGGCGGGGGTCTTGAGTCCGAGGTCCTTGCAAAGGGGCTCGATTTTGAGCATTTGCGGGCGGGAAGGTTCGACGTAAGCGTAGCCGATGCGTCTGATGGCTTCGAGGGTGGACTTGGGGTCCTTGGCAAGCTCATTGCGAACGGTGTAGAGCTGGACGTTGAGGGGTTCCTGGAAACCGGCGGAAAGGGAGCTGGCGGAAGCGGCGGCAGCGGCGGTGGCGATGAAGGCGCGTCGGTTGAGCTGGTCCATGGGTGAGATTCTATCGCGTTGCCGGGTGCGGCCAATCGGGGCTTTGATATACTGATGGTTTCTCGCCTGAGAAGGCGCGAGGGCGCGTAGCTCAGTTGGTTAGAGCGCCTGCTTCACACGCAGGAGGTCACAGGTTCGAGTCCTGTCGCGCCCACCACCTCCGCTTCAATAGAATCAATTAATTGCCGGCGCTCGACGCCATGACGCTCTTTTCTCGAGGCCTAGAACGAATCAAACCACGCGCAGGCGCATTCCGCCGTATCAGGGCCGTTGAGAGAACACGATGCTCTCCTGCCCCAATTGCCAGGGACACCAAACAGGCCCACCAAGCTCATCCCAGCATTAGAGGCGTCATCCAAACACGATGGTCTCGCGCAGTATGCGGGGATCGGTGAAGATATTCAGTTCTTCCCGGCTTCGGGTTGAGAACTCGGACACAACGGCGCCTTCGGGTCCAGCCTGGAACCAGTGGAGCGCGTCCTGGGAGCGCGTCTCGCTTCGCGAAGACCTGATGGAGCCTTTCTGGCGTAGCTGGTTTCAACCGGCGCATGGATTACCCCTTGCTGCCGATGGCGCGTCCGAAGGTGTAGCGCATCTTGTCGCCGACAGCTTCCGGGCCGTTGACGGCTGCGGCCGCCAACTCCGGGTACTGTGCCGCGTTTCTACGAACTTCTGGCATCACGATGCAAGTCACTGGTCCTCCATCGGTAAAGAATTTGGTGTCACCACACAGGCGAGGGTGAGCCCGCAGGGACGATGAGCGGCCGGACAGCATTGTTCCCTCTGGTTGTGTGGCGCTGCCTCAGCAGGAATTGCGCAGGCAGGTCCGGTCGTGGCTCTGAGATTGTCGTTGGTACGGCTACTTCTCGTCGCCGCGGAGGGGAGGCCTTCCTTTGCCGGCGCGCTTCAACACGTCCTTGGCCTTCTTGATGCTGGCCCGGGCCGCGCGCTCCCGGAAGTAGTCCTCCGTCCGCAGAGCTGACAACTTCTCCGCCACCGCCACGTTGATCAACTGATTCAGCGCGACACCCTCGGCTTCCGCCACACGGCGCGCTTCGTCGAGCAGCCCCGTCTGAAGTCTCAGTGCAACGTTGCTTCTTCTCATTTCTGTTTCTGCTTCTCCGCGATCTCCCGCAAAGCTTCGCCAGGCCTCATGGCTCGGATCCCAAATTCCAAGGCGGCCTCGCCCAAATGCTTCAGGTTGAAGGTCACCAGACGATCCGCCGTCCCGTTCACCGCCGTTTCAAGCACCATCTCATCGGCAGCATCCTTAAGTCTGGGGCGCCAGAGGAACGCAAGGCGGACAGGCGCGATCACTGCTGCCAGAGCATCGAGCACGGTCTTCACATCGTCCGCTGTAATGCCAGCCGCGGCCAAGTGCTCCTGCCGCGTCAGTACAGCCTCGTACTCGAGCATCAACGGAACCGAAACGAGCATAACGAACCGCCGGTTCAAGGCCGCCAGGAGCAGTTGCCGCGAGGCGCCCTGGTCGCTGCGAAGCGCAGCCACCAATACATCCGTATCCAGAACAACCCGCATCTGGGCTCCAATCGGATGATATCACATGCAATAGCATTTCGTTTGCATCAGCCACGTCCGGCGCGCTGCCTTGGCGTCGGCTTGGGGTCCGTCCACTGCCGTTCCAGCCGGCGGACGCGCTCACTCAGGTAGCGCCAGTAGCCAGGCAACGAGTTGAGGCCTCCGGCCTCATCGAGAACCGACCGGGAGCAGCTTAGGCTGGTGATCAAGTTCTGGCTTTCCCCGTTAATCAGCGCCACGTGCTTGCGAGCGCGAACGCGCCAAAACCCAACGGCCACGAGGAGCCAATGAAGATGGAACGCGTGAACCCCGAAAAGCAGGCTCTTCGTCCCGATTCTCATGACAGCCCCCTTCCGCGCGCCTGCGCTGACGTTCTGGCGGTCTCTCCGGCAGAAGCCGTTTGTAGAGCGGCCGCGACAGGATCGTCCCCGTGGCTGCGCCGGCCAGCGTTGCCAGTTCATTCGCGCGACCAGAAAACACGGCCGCCCAGAAGAGGATGAGGCAGAGCTTCCACAGGAATCGATCCACGTGCCGCTCCATGAATTCCGTTCAGGCCGCCGCCTGCGTCTTAGCATGGATCAGTGCGTGGCAGTGGCGGCAGCTCAGACAGCACACGGCGGCCGTCACGATGCTTACCGCTTCGACAACCCGCTCCAGAATCGGCTTCACCTCTCCCGCGCGGCTGAAGAACAATGGAGTCAGCCCCTGCTGCCGAAGCTCGGCGGGAAGCCGGCCATCTACACCACGATAGAGCGCCGAAGCCTTCACCGCCGGCCGTTTGCCTCCCTCTCCGGCCCCGAATTCGTGGCTCGTGATGAGGCGTTGACCGGTCTCCTCGACTCGCGCCATCTCGACGGCGAGAAGCGAATCCGCCTCAAACACCGCGCGCAATCCATTCGGGGTAATTCTGTCCAGCCGCTGCAGCCAGCCGGTCCAATCGCCGCCGAGGCCAAAGAAGCCGGTGTATTGGCCTACCGCCTTCGTCGCGCCGCCGCTCTCGACTCCCCGCAGCACCCAACTCTCCGACCGCTGTCTCCGCTCAACCGGCACCCCGCTCTGGCAGTAGATCCCCGCGACATCGAGCCGCCGGGGCAGTACCGGAGGGAGGAGGATTCGCGTGTGCGGCGACTTCACGAATCCACCCCCACAAAGCGCGCGGCGGGGGCTGCCGCGCCAAGCGCGGCGCGGATCTGCTCCTTCGTGCACCCCGCCCAGCAGATGTACTTCCGCGGTTCTTCAATCGAGACCGCCCGGTTGTCCTTCGCGCGATCATGGCCCGCTGCCGCGCACGACGGGCACTGCACCACGCCGTCACGACCCACCTTCCGCCTCGCCTCGATGTGATCCAGGATCTCGAACTGCGGTCTGCCGGCGAGCCCGCGCGGCCTCGCTGCGGGTTGCGGCTCAGTGGCCTCGACATCCGGAAACCCAACTGATCCTTGCTCGAATCGGCTCTGCAAGAACCTCCCACGCGGCTGGAGAGATTCAAAGAAAAAGCTGGCGGTGACGGGGCGTACGTTGTGGTCCCAAACGTATCAGAACCGTCTCAATCGCATAGGTGACGTACCGGTTATGGATGCTGGCCTGGTGCAGAGTCGGTGCTCAAAGTCATTGAAGGCAATCAATCTAGACATCACGGCAAGGAGTGCAGAGACACGTACCGCCTGCTTCACACGCAGTAGGTCACAGGTTCGAGTCCTG
>JACADU010000054.1 GCA_013388415.1 Bryobacteraceae bacterium | reverse complement strand
TCGTCGGGATGAATCTCGAAAACGGAGACCAGCCGGGTGATCTGAAGCAGGTTATAGATCTTCTCGGGAAGACTGGCGAGTTTCACCATCGCCTTGGCGTTGTAGGCGTTCGTGTAGGCCCCGACGAGCTCGCCGATGCCGGTGGAATCGAGATAGGTGACTCCGCCAAGGTCAATGACCAGCTTTTTCGCCCCTTCCTGGATCAGCCGGCGGAACGTGTTTCGGAACTCGCTGGTCGGCGCGCCAAGAATGATCTGGCCGGAGCAGGCCATCACCGAGACGCCGTTGACTTCGCGGACTTCAATCCGGACGCTCATCCAATTCCATCTCCTGGGGAGTGCGGAATATTATGCTACCACCTCGGCCAGCGCGCGGACAGCGGCGAGGCAATCCTGGCGCGAGACGTCGTAGTGTGTGACGGCCCGCATTGAGCTTGAATTGATCGGATTAATGAGAATCTCGCGGGATTTGAGCGCGGCGCTGATTTCGCCGGCGGGCTTGCCGGTTTCCAGGACGTCGAAGACGACGATATTGGTCTGCGGGGGCGTGACGCGAATGCCTGGGATCTCTGAGAAGCCTTCGGCCAGAAGCCGGGCATGATCGTGGTCCTCCTGAAGCCGCAGAGACATTCTTTCGAGCGCGATGAGACCCGCGGCGGCGAGCACGCCAGCCTGGCGCATTCCCCCGCCCAGGCGCTTGCGGTAGAGGCGGGCCTTGTCCATGAGGACGCGCGGCCCGGCGAGCATCGAGCCGGCGGGGGCGCCGAGCGCCTTCGACAGGCAGAACATGACCGTATCGGCGCGGGCGCAGAGTTCGGCGGCGCTGCGGCGCGACGCCGTGGCGGCGTTGAACAGGCGCGCGCCATCCAGATGGACGCGCATGCCGCGCTCGTGGGCCCGGTCGCAGACCTCGTCGAAGACCTCCTGCGGATAAACCGTTCCGCCCGCCATGTTGTGCGTGTTTTCGAGTTCGATGCAGCCTGTCGGGGCCCAATGGGGCCCAAGAGGGCGAACGTGCGGTTCGAGCATCTTCCAGGTAAGGATCCCGCCGGGCGCCTCGACCGGCCGGATGAGGCAGCCGGAGAACCAGGCGGTCATGGAGAGCTCGTAGTTGAGCAGGTGCCCCCGGGCCTCGCACAGCACCTCCTGGCCGGGCTCGGTCAGCAGTTTGACGCCGATGGTGTTGCCCATGGTGCCGGTGGGGACGAACAGCGCCGCTTCCTTGCCGAGGGCGGCGGCGGCGCGTTCCTCGAGCAGGTTGACGGTGGGATCCTCCTGGTAGACGTCGTCGCCGACGACGGCTTCAGCCATGGCGCGGCGCATCTCCGGCGTCGGCCGCGTGACGGTATCGCTGCGAAGATCGATCATTTACAGAAAGGCCTCGAACACTTCATTGGACAACAGGACGCCGCGTGGTGTCAGGCGGAGGATCGCGCCGTCATCTTCGAGGAGCCCGGCATTCACCAGGCGGGCGATGGCCGAGGCGCGGGATGCGCGTTCGGAGGGCGGTGGCGCAATGCCGCGCAGCAGGCGCAGGCCCACCCAGAAGCGCTCGCCGGCGATGTCGGCTTCAGTGGTCTCGCAGCGCAAGGGGAGGCCTGCCTCGTGGCGTTCGACGTATTCGAGCGCGGTCTCGGCGTTCTGCCAGCGTAGGCGGCCGTCGAAGCTGTGGGCATCGGCGCCGAAGCCGAGGTAGGGTTCTAACTGCCAGTACTTGAGGTTGTGCAGGCTCTCGCTGCCGCGCCGCGCGAAATTGGAGATCTCGTAGCGCTCGAGCCCGAGGGCGGCGAGGCGTTCGACGGCGATTTCGTAGAACTCCGCGGTGGCGTCCCCGCTGGGAACGTCCAGAGCGCCAAAGCGGCGGCCTTGCGCGAGAAGCTCGCGGCCGAGGCGCGAGTCTTCATCGACTTCGAGCATGTAGACGGAGACGTGCGGCGGACCGAGCCGCTCGATCCAATCGAGCGAAGCGCGCCAACTAGCTTCAGTCTGCCCGGGGAGTCCGGCGATAAGATCGATGTTGATTTCGGCAAAACCGGCGGCGCGCAGCAGCGCCACATCGCATGCCACGCCTTCGGCGGTGTGGCGGCGGCCGGTCCGGCGCAGTTCGCTTTCAACGAAGGACTGAACCCCCCGGCTGCCGCGGTTGCTTCCGCATTCCAGCCAGGCGCGCGCGCCGCCCGGCGTGATGGCGCCGGGGGCCGCTTCGAGGGTGGCCTCTTTCCACGGGCGGCCAGGAACGGCGGTCAATACGTCACGAAGCTGGTCCGGCGTCATCGAGCCCGGCGTGCCGCCCCAAAGGTAGACGGTCTGCGGCGTCCAGCTCCAGCCGGTTCCCGTCAGTTCGGAGAGAAGCGCGCGAAGGTAGCGATCCTCAAGTTCACGCGGGAAGACGCCTGAGGCGAAGTTGCAGTAAGTGCACTTCTGCGCGCAGAACGGCCATGAAATGTAGACTCCGGCCATGCGCGCGGCCTCCTTTTTGCGCTAATCGAGCTGAAATTCGGGGATGCGTTTGCGGATGGCCTCGGCCATCATTTCAGCCAGGCTCTGGCCCGTGGCTGGAAGCGTGAATTCGCCGCGCTCGGCCGACCAGTCGAACTTGAAGCTCTGCACATGAGCGGAGACCCAAATCTGGCGCACGGGCGCATTCGGACTCACGACGAAGCGCTCACGCGGATCCTCAAACTCCACAGTGAGCGCGCCGGCGTTCATGTCGACATCGAAGTCGTAATCGCCCGCGGCTTGCGCCAGCCGGGAATAGAGCGATTCGAGCGCCGCGTCCGCCTTCTTTTGAAATTCCTGCTCGCTGAGCATCCTCCTCCCAGTTTAGGCATCCAATGGAAGGGTCCTCAAGCGGAGTAGCGGCTCTGGTAGAGTCCTAGAGGGGGCGAAGAGGTGACAGTCACCCCTTTGACTCCTGAGGTGTGACTCCCACCCCTTCAACCATGAGAACCATCTGCATTCCGCACACCGAGTTGCCGGGAACCAGCACGCTGTTCGGAGACTACCTTTACAGGTTCTCAAAAGTCAGCGCATTCTACGATCACAACCCCCACGAAGCCGATTCCCTCCGCCGGGTGGCCGCTGCGCTCCGGCACCCTGATTCGCGCCGCCAGCAGGTGGCGGATGCCTTGAGAAAGCTGAATGGCGAATCCGCGGCGCTCGCGCAGTTGGAACTGCCCGACACCGTCGCCGTCGTCACCGGACAGCAGGTGGGGCTGTTCGGCGGGCCGGCATACACAATTTACAAGGCGCTGACGGCGGCCAAACTGGCTCAACTTCTCACAAAAGCCGGTATCCGCGCGGTACCGGTCTTCTGGCTGGCGACCGAAGATCACGACTTCGAGGAAATCAAGTCCGTCCAAGTGTTTGACGCCAGCACGCGCCCGCTGCGCCTCGCCGCTGATGGAGAGCGGCAGGCGAATCAGCCGGCAGGCTCTGTGCCGATGACAGCGCCTCCGCTGGGGAGTCTGGCCGAGGCGTTTCGAGGCTTCCTCCACGGCGACGACGTCGTAGCGCTGGTCGAGGAAGCCTATCAGCCGGGGCGGACGTTCGGCGAGGCGTTCCGGCTTTTGCTGAAGAGGCTGCTCTCCGGTTACGGCATCGTTTTCCTTGACCCGATGATGCCTGAAATCCGCGCCATCGCCGCCCCGCTGCTGAAGTCCGCCTTTGAGCGGAGGGATGAGCTTTCCGCAGCCGTGAGAGCCCGCGGCAAAGACCTGGAAGCAGCCGGATACCACGCGCAGGTGCTGTTCGAGGAGAGGTCCTCGTTCTTCTTCTGGCACCAGGGCGGGCGGCGGCTGCCATTGCCCGCCGGCGAGAACGGCGCCAGGATCCTGGCCGAACCAGAAAACCTCTCACCCAATGCGCTGCTGCGGCCTGTCATGCAAGACTACATCCTGCCGACAGCCGCCTACGTCGGCGGCCCGGCCGAGATTGCCTATCTGGCGCAATCTCAGCCGCTGTACCGCGCGCTGCTCGGCCGCATGCCGGTCGCTGTGGCGCGCAGCGGATTCACGCTGCTCGACGAGCGGGCGCACATGCTGATGGACAAGCACCATATCTCGCTGCTCGATTGTTTCCACGGCGAGGCTGCCTTGCGCGACCGCATCGCCTCTCGCCTCGTCCCCGAGGATCTGCACATCGGATTCGAAGACACCTTGAGCGATGTCCGCAACGCGGTCGACCGGCTGCTCGGACCCATCGAGCGATTCGATCCCACGCTGGGCGCAGCGTGGCAGAAGAGCCGCGCCAAGATCCTGTATCAGATCGAAAAGAACCGGAAGAAGACCGCCCGCGAGGCGCTGCGGCGCGAAACTCAGGTCGCCGCCGCCGCTTCTCACCTTGCCAACTTGGTCTACCCCAACCATCATTTGCAGGAGCGCGCCTATTCGATCCTGCCTTTTCTCGCCCGGCACGGCCTTGACTTGATCGACACGCTTTACGATAAGCTCCACGATGGCTGTCCGGATCATCTGGTCGCCACGATATGAAACCAAACACTGTCAAGCGCGCCCTGCGCGAAGGGCGAGTTCAGATTGGAACCGGCTTCTGGCAGTTCCGTTCGCAGGATGCCATTCGAATTCTCGCCGCCGCGGGATTCGACTGGGCGTTTCTCGACGCCGAGCACGGCGGCTTCGGGCAGGAGACGCTCCAGGACCTCTGCCGCATGGCGGTGAAGGTGGGGCTGTGCCCGGTCGTCCGCGTGGCGGACCTTCAGTATTCGCTCATCGCGCGCGCCCTGGACTGCGGCGCGGGGGGCATCATCTTTCCGCGCGTGGAATCGCCCGACCTGCTGGAGCGGGCGGTTTCCTGGACCAAGTTCCCGCCGGAGGGCGTGCGCGGCATGGGCCTCGGACCGTTGCAGGCCGATTTCGAGCCGGTGACGCTCGCGCAGATGATGGAGCATTTCAACCGCGAGACTCTGGTCGTGCTTCAGATTGAGACGAAGCGCGCCTTCGAAGCGCGGCATGAACTGCTCTCGGTGCCCGGAATCGACGCGGTGATGGTGGGACCGGTGGATCTCTCGGTCAGCCTCGGCGTGACGGGCGAATTTGAGCATCCGTCGATGGTCCGGACGATGGAGCAGATTGTCGAAGCGTGCCGGGAACACGGAGTCGCCCCCGGAACGCAGACCCGCAATCTGGCTCTGGCGAAGTTCTGGCGCGAGCGCGGGATGCTGTTTCTGGGCTGCTCGAACGAAACCGGGATGCTCTACGACCGCGCGAAGGAAATCGCCTCCGCGCTGCGATAGAGTATGGCCGTGGAACGCACGGCTTCCTGTCTCGCCAAGCTCGAAAGGATGCGCAAGACGCTGCGGCACGAGGAGGCCGACCGCGTGCCGGTCAGCGATTTCTTCTGGGGCGCCTTCATCCGCCGCTGGCGCGACGAACTTGGGCTCGCCGCCGGCACGGACATCTACCGCTATTACGACCTCGACTGGCGCGTGACGCTGCCCAACATGGATCCCAGGATCCGCAGCTTTGAGATCCTGAAGCAGAACGACGAAGAGGTCTTGGTGCGGACCGGTTTCGGCGCAGTGATCCGGAAGCGTTTCGACCATGCGATGCCGGCGTTTGTCAGCTTCGACACTTCGACTCTGGACGCGCTGGAGGCGCTCGAGTTCGACGACCCCTGGGACGAGCGGCGCTTCTTCTCCCCGGGCGACAACCAGATCGCGGGCGTGGGCGACGGCTTCGAACGGAATTCGCCGCCGTGGATCGAGAGCGTCCGGCAGGTGCACGCCGACTTCCCCGTTTTCGGCAGCGTGTGCGAGGGCCATGAGATGCTCTGGCGCATCATCGGGAGCGAAAACACGATGATGTGGATCGCCGAGGCGCCTGAGCGGCTCGGGCGGCAGATCGAGCGCATCTGCCGGTTTTCTCTTGAATTGACCAAGGCCCAGATCAAAGCGGCGGGCGGAATGCTGGACGGCATGGTCATCTGGGGCGACGTCGCCTACAAAAAGGGCATGCTCTTCTCCCCGGTGTTCTGGCGCAAGTGGTTCAAGCCGGGGGTCAAGGCGATCGTTGACGTCTGCCATGAACACGGTCTGCCGGTGATCTATCACGGCTGCGGCAATTCAATCAGAATCTTCGAGGATTTCATCGAAGCCGGCGTCGACGCCTATAACCCGCTGGAGGCCAAGGCGGGGATGGACGTGGTGGAGTTGCGGCGGCAGTTCGGGCGCCGCATCGCGTTCTGCGGAAACATGGACGTGCTGCTCTGGGCGGCGGGTTCGGATGAGGAAGTGCGCGCCTCGGCGCTGCGGAAACTGAATGCCGCCAAGGGCGGCGGCTATATCTTCCAGTCCGACCACTCCGTGCCGGACAACATCTCGCCCCAGCGGTATGAGTTCGTCTTGCGGCTCGTGCGCGAGAAGGGCGTCTACCCGCTTTCGCTCGGCGAATACGATCTGGAGATGCCCTGAGCC
>JACADU010000076.1 GCA_013388415.1 Bryobacteraceae bacterium | reverse complement strand
TGCGTGCAGAGCGTGGACGACAACGTTGGGCGGATGATCGAATGGCTGGATGCCAATGGGCTGCGGGAGAACACGGTTGTTATTTATACAAGCGACCAGGGGTTCTTTTTGGGCGAGCACGGGCTCTACGATAAGCGGTTCATGTATGAGGAATCCCTGCGGATGCCTTTTCTGGTGCGGTGGCCGGGCGTGATCCCGGCGGGCAGCACATCGGATGCGATCGGGATCAACTGCGATTTCGCTCCGACGTTCCTGGATCTGGCCGGTGAGAAAACGCCGGAGGAAATGCAGGGGCGGAGTCTCCTGCCGGTCTGGCAGGGGAGGAAGCCGCGGGATTGGCGGCGGTCGATGTACTACCGCTATTATCATGACCCGGGCGACCACAATACGCGGGCGCACTATGGTGTGCGGACCGAGACGCACAAGCTGATCTACTACTGGAAGAAAGATCAGTGGGAATGCTACGACCTGAAGGCGGATCCGCAGGAGATGCGGAACATTTACGGGGATCCGAAGGCGCAGAAGCTCGTGGCGGAACTGAAGCAGGAGCTCTACCGGCTCAAGAAGGAGTTGAAGGACGAGGACCAGTACGCGGACAAGCAGCCTGCGGATTCGTCCTATGTGCAGGCGCCGCCACGGAAGCATCAGTGAGGGGCGCCGGCGGACGTATCCGGCGCGAGCCGTAACGCAACATTATCGGCCAGGTCTTCGTAGCCGCCTCCCGAATTGTCGGCATCAGGCGGGCTTCATTCCACTGGCTGCTTCGCGGACCGCCAAACGCTCCCTGACGATCGCGCCTCCACCACCGATTCTGAAAAACGGCCGTCAGCGAGTGGTCCGGCTCGTGTGGAGCAGTTGATTCCTGACAGGCATTGAGCTCGCGGCAGCGCCGGTCCCGCCGACGCTGCCGCAAGCTCAAGGTCAGAAGGTGATGCGGCCTGAAAGTTCAATGTTGCGGCCGCCGGTCTGAGCGCCGGTAATTTGCCCGAAGAACGGGTTGGCGAGGCTGGTGACGGGGTCGCCCCGTCCTGCGCGATTGATGATGTTGGTGAAGTTGGCGCGGATCTCAAAGACCCGGCTTTCTGTCCAGCGGAACTGCTTCTGGACGCCTAGATCGTGGCCGTGGTACATGGGTCCGCGGATGTTGGGCAGCAGGGAACCGGCGGTTCCGAGACGGGCAATGATATTTCGCCCGCCGGGTTGGACTGGGGGATCGGTGAAGGCGGAGGGATTGAGATAAGTCTGTCCGCCGGTGAAGCCGCGGAAAGAGATGCCTGCGCCGGAATTGGAGATGATCTCCTGGCCGGAAACCTGATCCGGACGGGAAGCGCCGAGGGGATTGACGGCGCGCGCGACGCCGATGCCCAGCGGGTTGCCGGAGCGGAACTGATGGATGCCCGTGAGATTCCAGCCGCCGACGATCTTGCCCCACACGCCGGGGACGTTAATGGCTTTGTTGGGGCCGATGGGGAGATCGTAGATCCAGGTCAGCTTGAGGAATTGCGGGTAGTTGAAACTGGCGATGGTCTTTTCGAGTCCGCGGTTGAAGACGTCGGCGGCGGATGCAGAATCGATCGAATTGTCAGCCGTATTATTGGTGGCCTTGGACCAAGTGTATGCGGTCAGGATGGCCAGGCCCTTGCTGAGATGGCGAGTGACCTGAATCTGGAGGCCATTGTAGTTGGAGGTTCCCAGAGCGGGAAAGGCCTGGCTGACGCCGGTGAACTGAGGGTAGGGCCGCAGCGCCTGGAGGTTGTTGCCGCGGTATCCGGGGTAGGGCTCGGGAATGCCCAGACCGCTGGTGGCGCTCCAGTTATCAAGCAGCGCATTGCCGTACTTGAGCGCGTCCGGCAATGGGATGTTGTTCATGGCGTCAAGGCCGCGGGCCAGGAGCCGGGTTCCCTTGTTGCCGACGTAGTTGATTTCGAATACGAACGAGGCCGGCAATTGATACTGAAAGCCGAAATTCCAGTTCTGGGTGTAGGGGAGCCGCGCGGACTCGGGCGCCGTGTACTGGATGCCCAGACCGTTCGACAGCGAAGGACTCTTGTTGGGCAGCGTGGCGGTGAAGCTCGGGTACGGGTTGTGGAGCAGGAACACCGGGTCCTCAGGATAAGTGAGGGGGGTGTTGGAGGCGTTCAGCGAAATGGCGCCGTTGAAGCCCAGCGTGCCTCCGAACCCGAAGCCGTTGGAAATCGTCGGTGTGTTATTGATGCCGTAGCCGCCGCGGGCGACGAGCTTTTCGTTGATGGCGTAGGCGAAGCCGAGCTTTGGCGAGAACTGTTTCCAGTACATGTCCATGAAGCCCTTGCGGCCGAGGTCGTCAACGAAGACGAGCGCGCCGGGGCGGTTGCCCGCGCCGGGGTTCTGCATGGTGAGGCTGAGTCCGGACATACGGGCGGCGACCTCATACAGGCCGCCGACGATTTCCCACCGGAGTCCGACGTTGAAGGTCAGTTTGCGGTTGACCTTCCAATCGTCCATGAAGTAGATGGCGTTCTGGCGCCAGCGGTGGCCGAAGTTGGTGGGCGACTCCGCGCGGCTGGTGGAGTTCACGACGCCGAGCAGGAAGCTGGCGAAGGAGTGGCCGGTTTCGTTGGTGAACTGCGGGTGGGCGGTCTGAAGGGGGTTGAAGAAGAAGTCGCCGGAACCCGATTTGTTTCGGGAGTTGTAGTAATAGGCGCGGTATTCCCAGCCCAATTTGAAATTGTGGCGGCCGCGAATGATGGTGAGGTCGTCCTGGGTGATGGTCGAGCCGTTGAACCCGGCTCCGCGGTTGGCTGAGCCGAGGCGTCCGCCGGCTCCGACGCCACCGCCCTGGAGGGGCGTGCCCTGGAACTGGAGAGTCGGGAAGTGGGTGCCCGGGACGTTCTTCAGTCCGATTTTCGCCGGCCAGTCCTGATCGACGTAGACGCTTTCGTTGATGTTGCCGAAGCGGTTGTAGCCGATGGCGAAGTGGTTGAGGATGGAGGGCCGGATGGTCCAATCGGCCGAAAACCGGACCATCGTGCCGGGCGTGTTCTGGTTCTGGTACACGCCTGTGGGCCGCCCGGGCGGGTTGCCCCAGCGGCCGCCCGGCGAGTTGTTCCGCTCACGGAAGTTGCGGTTGAACAAGCCTGAGATGCGGAACAGCGGGCTGAAATTGTGATCGGCCTTGATGGCCAGCATCTTCTCGTCGAACACGGGGCAGCAGGTTCCCAGCGCGGGCATGTTGTTCAGGAGGGTGTTGAACAGCGGGTCGTCAATGCCGACGGTATCGAGGATGCTGGTCGAGACGGGGCTCCAGCGGTTCTTGGGAACGATGTTTCCCGGGAAGGGGTCACGGACGCGGACGTTGCCCACTGAGCGGATCGTGGTCGGATCGTAAATGGCGCCGAAGCGGACGCCCATGCCGGCGGCATCGTTGCCGAGGTTCGTGCCCGAGCGTGCATTGCCCGTGAACGCCGGGTCAAAAAGCCTCGAGAAGTTGCCCTGTTTGAATTCGGGCATCGGCAGAGTGGTGAAGGTGGTGGAGCGGTAGTCCTTGGCTTGGGTGCGTTCGAAATTGTGGAAGAAGAACGTCCGGTTCCGGCCGTCGTAGATTTTCGGCAGAACGACAGGCCCGCCGATGGAATAGCCGTAGTTGTGCTGTTTGAACGGCTGGCGCTTGATGCCGGCGGCGTTGTTGTTGAAGCCGTTGGCGCGGAAGGCGTCGTTCTGGTGATAGTAGTAGGCCGAGCCGTGCAGCTCGTTGGTGCCGCTCTTGGTGGCGAAGTTCGCGATGGCGGTCTGGGCGCCGCCGTATTGGGCGGAGACGGTTCCCGTCTGGAGCTTCATTTCCGAGATCGCTTCAGCCGAAGGCGAGAACTCGTTGTTGCCGCCCCCGAGGATATCCATCCGCCCGAGCGGGATGCCGTCGATGAGGATTTCGTGCGAAAAGTTCTGGCCGCCGTTGATGGAGCCCTGCCAGGTGCTGCCGACCGAACCGGGCAGTGAACTGAAGATGAACTGCTGAATCTGGCGGCGCCCGTCGCCGACGAGCAGAGGCCATGTGTCGAATTCCTTTTTGGAGACGTAGGTTCCGATTTCCGCCGTGCCGGTTTCAAGCAGGGGCGGATCGGAAGAGACAGTGACCTGCTCGGTCAACTGGCCGACTTCCAGAGTGAAATCCACGGTGAGGGTCTGCGCGACGGCGAGGATGACGTTCTCGCGCGTAGAGGTCTTGAAACCCGGCGCGGAGACGCTGATCTTGTAAGTGCCGGGCGGCAGATAAGGCATGCGGAACACGCCGGAATCGGTGGTTTCGACGGCCGTTTCGATGCCTGTGCCCGTATTGAGGGCGCGGACGGAGGCTTTTGGCACGGAGGCCCCCGAAGCGTCCGTGATTGATCCATTGAGTGTGCCGCGCTCGCCTTGGGCGAGGGCAACGGCGGAGCAAAGCAACAGCGCAAGAGTCGTTTTGACAGACATCTGAAAGTTCCCCCTGCTGCCTCTCGGATAGCCAGGATTTAGGTCAGATTAATCAGGAACATCTTCAGAGTTAATCCCCTGACGGCGTTTTTGTTCTCAATGGGCCACTTGGGGTGTAACAATATCCTCGGCGGCGTTCGGGTCGCCCGTGGCGGGGCCATGCCAGACGCTGCCGCCGTACGTGGTGACGTAGATTTTGGAGCGGTCCGCGGGGTCGGCAAAGACGCGGTGGCCCCACTTGAAGTTGTAACCGCGAATCCGCTGCCAGGTGAGGCCGCGGTCTGAGGAACGCCACGCGGAGGACTCGAAGCCACAGGCGTAGAGCACCTTCGGGTCGCGCGGATCGATGGTGACGTCGTAGACGTGCTGGTCGCGGTCGAGGACGTTGCGCCACGATTTGCCGGCGTCGGTGGAGAGCCAGATGCCGCCCATGACGGCGGTGGACGGGGCGCGGCGGCCCCAGGCGGCGAGGTAGAGGCGCTTTGGATCGCGCGGGTCGGCAGCGAGCCCGTTCGGGCCATTGAGGCCCTCGGGCAGGGGGACCTTCTCCCAGCTTTCCGCGCCGTCGGCGGAGCGGTAGAGGCCGCCGTCCTGATCGTTGCCATACGAGCCGTCTTCCGAGCGGCGCGCGACGACGAGGTAGAGGGTCCCGTTCCGCGCCAAGGTCAGGCGCCAGGCGAACGGCTCTTTCCCGGGCAGACCGCGATTCTTGAGCGCCCAAGTGGCGCCGCCATCGGAGGACTTGAAGACGCCGCGGCCGAAGGCCGCGGGGAACAGGAC
>JACADU010000265.1 GCA_013388415.1 Bryobacteraceae bacterium | reverse complement strand
GATTCCCCGGCCGTAGTTTCCTGCCGGCGCCTCTCGTTTGACCAACCGCCAGAAGCTCCAACAACAAGAGCCCTCGACGCGACACACTTTGGCCAGCGCAACCGAACATCACCAGTGATTCATTCGACGAGCGCGGCCGGCCGCCGGATGTTTCACTATGAAAGTGCACAACCGCCCGCCGTGGCGATGCCCCAGACTATGCGACTCCTCAGCCTTCTCATTTTCGTCTCCGCAATCGCACCGGCCGCGCAAGACCAGAAACCCAGGCTCATCGTCCTGACCGACATCGGCGGCGACCCCGACGACCAGCAGTCCATGATCCGTCTGATGGCCTGGTCCAACGAGTTCGACATCGAGGCCCTCATCGCCTCGGCCTCCGGCACTCCGGGCGAGTTGAGGGAAAACGTGGTCCGCCCCGACTTGATCCGCGAAATCGTCCAGGCTTATGGAAAATGCCGTCCGAATTTCGTCCGCCACAGCCCTGGATACCCGACTGCGGAGCGGCTTCTCGAAGCCGTCAAGTCCGGCGATCCGGACAGGTCGCTCCGCGCCCTCGGCGAGGGCCACGACACAGAAGGGTCTCGCTGGATCATCTCGGTCGTCGACCGGCCCGACCCGCGGCCGGTCAACGTCGCCATTTGGGGCGGGGCGCACGA
Source organism: Bryobacteraceae bacterium (assembly GCA_013388415.1). Lineage (GTDB taxonomy): Bacteria > Acidobacteriota > Terriglobia > Bryobacterales > Bryobacteraceae > JACADU01. The sequence goes on along the minus strand of JACADU010000265.1, from coordinate 19,553 downwards.
ACTCGCTCAAGCCCTGTGGCGGGTTCGCGCGGACCGGTCTCCCGCGGACGTCGCCAGATTCCTGTCCAGGCTTCGCATCCACTCCATCGACCACCAGGACGAAACCGGCCCGTGGATTCTCCGGAACTTTCCCAGCCTGTTCTTTGTCCTTAGCACCAGCAATCCGGACAAATCGCTCGGCGTGCCGCTTCCGCGCGACAAGCGGCTCTCCGTCTATCGCGGGATGTACCTTGGCGGCGATGAATCGCTGACCTCGCGCGAGTGGATCGATACGCACGTGCGCTTTGGGCACGGTCCGCTGGGCGCGCTCTACCCGGCCAAGACCTGGACGGCGCCCAACCCGCACTCAGCGCTCAAGGAAGGCGACACACCCTCCTGGTTCTACTTCCTCGCCCACGGATTGAGCGACCCGGAAAGACCAGAGTGGGGCGGCTGGGGCGGGCGCTTCAAGCGCGCCCGCGACAACTACTTCAACGACGCCGAAGACTTCGTGGACGGCGCCAGGGATGCCCGCGCGACCGTCTGGCGCTGGCGACCCGCCTTCCAGAACGAGTTCGCCGCACGCATGGATTGGTGCGCCACTCCCGACCCGCGCAAAGCCAACCACAAGCCCGCAGTCACCCTCAACGGTGACAAATCGCTCCGTATTGTCCAACTCGATGCGCGTCCGCGCGACCGGATTCGCCTCAGCGCCGCAGGCTCGTCGGATCCCGATGGGGATGCGCTCAACTACCGCTGGTTCTACTATCCCGAGCCGGGCGGCGCCAGTGAAGCCCCTGACCTCGGCGACACCACGAAAGCTGAACTGACCTTTGTCGCTCCCCCCACGCAGGCGACCGCCGAATACCACATCGTCCTCGAAGTGAAGGATGGCGGCTCGCCGCCGCTCACGTCCTACCGGCGTGCTGTCATCAGAGTCGCCGGCTCGAAACGCTAGCCTCCAGCCACGTTGTTCGACAATGTGAGCATGAACCGCCCGCTGACCGCGTTCGCCGCCCTTCTCGCCGCCGCAGCCACCGCTGCGTCCGGAACCCTGCAACAGCAACTCCCTTCCGCCGAGTCGATTCTCGACCGCTACATCGAGGTCTCGGGCGGCAAAGCAGCCTACGCGAACCTCAAAAACCTCTCTCTGACCGGCAAGATCGAAATGCCCGACGCGGGCTTGAGCGGGACCCTGACCGCGGTCTCCGCCGAGCCCGATTTCAGCCGGACCACGGTCGAGTTTCCCGGCGCGGGCAGGTTCGAAACCGGCACGGGCGCAGGTCGCGCCTGGCAGTTGAATCCTGTCCAGGGCGCCCGCCTGCTCACAGGCGCTGAACTGAAGCGCACACTGCGGCTGTACCGGTTCAACGCCGCCTTCAATTGGCGCGGCGTCTACTCCAAGGTCGTCACCGAAGCCGAGGAAGATGTTGCCGGCAAGCCCTGCTACCGCCTCCGGCTCACCGCCAAAGACGGCGAGGCGCCGGATACTGCCTGGTACGACAAACAGTCGGGCTTGGTCGTCAAGACCCGCCTCACCCTTCCCACGGAGCAGGGAGATGTCACGATGGAATCCGAACCCGGCGACTACCGCGACGTCGGCGGCATCAAGTTTCCGTTCAGCATTTCGCAGAAGGTCGGGCCACAATCGGTCAAGGTTACGTTCGGGGAAGCCCGAATCAACTCGGAATTGCCCGCCAGCGTCTTCGACTTGCCCGAAGCGATCCAGAAGCTGGTCAAGTAGGCGGGTTGGCTAACGGTACAGCCAATCTAAACCGAAATAAGTCATGACCAAACGGCTCAAACGCGGCAGCCCCGAACCTCCTGCGTTGTAGCCGAGGATCACCCGGTCTCCCGCAAAGTGGATGGCGGTGTAGCAGTACCAGCCCTCGGGATCGTCCGCGATGTTCTTGGCCTTTTCCCACGTCTTCCCTTCGTCGCGCGAAATGGCCACGGTCAGCGGCGTGCGCAGCCGGTTGCGAACCCGTTCGCTGACATTGGAGTGGTCGTTCCACACAACCAGCAGGTCGCCGGTCTTGGGAATCCGCTTGATGCTTGCCGGGCTGAGGGGCGAAAGCAGAGTGGAAGCTTCAACGGGGCTCCATGTATCTCCATCGTCCTTGGAATAGGAATAGTATTGGCTGCCCAAGCCGGTGCGCATGTACATCAGCAGCCGGCCATCTTTCAGGACGACGACGCCCGGTTCCTGTAAGCCGTTCGGATCGGGAGCAGGGTTCTCCAGCACCGTCCGGCTGCGCCGCCAGGTCCTGCCCATGTCGTCCGAGAAGTAGCACATGGCCACGCCGCGGCTGTTGAACTTGGACGGCTCCGGCGTTTCGTTTCTATGCAACGCCACCGGCATCAGCAGGCGCCCGCTGCGGAGCTGAACAACGCGGTCGTTGTTGAGCACGTAATAGCCCGGCTCGGGAATGGTGAGCCGCGCCCGGCTCCAGGTCTTGCCTTCGTCCCGTGAAGTCCTCATCCAGGGGCGGCATTCGACCATCGAGTCCTTGCGGCAATAGAACAGGGCGATCTCGCCGGACCTGAGCCGCAACAGACTCGCCGACATGACGTTCATGCCGCCCTCATTCTCCACTACGGTTTGATCCTGAGCGGTCCAGGTGATCCCGTCGTCCTTCGAATAGCGCGCGGCCAGTGTCGCGGCGCCTGAATCGGCCGGACCGTTTGTCGAGAACCTCGAATAGACGAACATCAGCCGGCCATCCTTCAGCTTCACGAAGCTGCCTTCGGTGTTTCGGGGATTGCCGGGACCCGGCGGCAACAGATCGATCGTGACCGGATCGGCGCCAAAGAGCGGCGCCGCCGCGAACGCAGCGGCGATCAGGAGGGGCAAACGGCACATACAGACAATCTCACGCAACAAGTAAGTCAAGGCGTCCGGCATTACCCTATTGAACCGAAGGGTCGTTCACGTAAACGAGCGTGACTGTCGCCGTTCCCCCATTCTCCACCCGAACAACGGGCGCGCCGGACAAGACTCTGGTGGCGTAGGACGGATCGCTCATTCGACCCTGGTTGAATGTGCCTTTGATGGCGAAGGCATAGTAGTCGCCAGGACGCACGTTTTCCACTTGGAAGAAGGCGCCGCTGAAGAAAGATACAGCCATGAATTCCGGGACGCGCTGCCGCTCGTTCCTGGGCGCTAACACGACGAGCCCGCCAACCCCATCGCGCACCGTGCCGCTCACACGTCCGCCGCCCGTCTTGAACACCACCCGGAACGGTCCCATGCCAGGAGCGATCTCGAACTCGTCCATCGTGACATCGCGGTCGCCCAGCTTCACCGAATCCAGGTAGGTCGAGTGAGCGAGGCCCTTATGGACCGACACACGCAAACGGTAGCGGCCCGGATAGACGGCGTCAAATCGAATTCCCGGCGGCCCAATGGATGCACTCGCCGGCGAGCCCTCGCCGTCGATCGGCTCCAGAGATGCATTGCCGGCGAGGCGCGCGGGCTTCCCGTCGAGCTCGACCGTGCCGGCAACCACCACCGGCGGCGCCACTCGAATCTTGAGGTCTTCGAAACCACAATCGCGCACTGCGATAGCGGCGAATCCTCGAAGCGTGGTCTCGCCACGGCGCCAGTCCGCCTGTGCTACGGCGTTTCCTGGCCGGACCCGCGGCCACTCGAATCTCCCGTTTCCATCCGCTGTCGCTTTTGCCGCGGCCGTCGGCAAGTGCAGGACCGCGCCTCCCGCTGGTTCGCCGCGCTCGTCCAACACAATCCCCGCGACGCGGAATACCGGCGCCTGCCGAACAACAATGTCGGCGCCGGAGTACTCGTCGGCCGCCTTCAGCACCAGAGTTGCCGCACTCTCGCGTTCGGTCGCACTGGGAAAGTATGTAGGGGCAAGCTCGGCAGAATCGTTGAGATTCGGCATCGGTGGAGTCGCGATCAAGACGTATTCGCCGGGACTGAGATCGTGCTCGAACGAGAAGCCCCCGTCGCTGCCGGTCTTGGCGGTTTTCCGGCCCCCGAAGCTGTTGATGGCCTCGACCGTACTGCCCGGGATCGGCTGGCGCTTCGGGTCGAGCACCCGGCCCCGCAGAGTAGGCCATGGCGCCATCGTCAGGTTCAGAGGAGCCGGATTCGCCGCCGCTCGGAATTGCAGATTCGAGGGCCCGACAGCCTCGAAGCCATCCTTGTCGAAAAGCACGCGGCAGCAGTTCTCGATGCCCTGAACCCGAAAAACACCATTCGCATCGGTCGAGGTCTGATGTACGTCGTTGGACCCGAAGACCCTTATCGTCACTCCTGGGATGGGCTCGTGTGTGATTGCATTCGTCACCTTGCCGGTGACCGCAACGGCCTGTCCGTAGATGATTGCCGGAACAAAACAAATCCAGCCCGCGAGCTTCACGCAGGCGATAGTAGCATGCTTCGCCTGCCCCATCCCGCGCCGGTCCGGACTCCCGAAGATGATGAAACCCACACAGGACCGCGCCGTAATTCCAATCCCTCCTCTCCGTGCACCGATCCTGCTTTGCCTTGCAGGGGTATGATGAAGGAGTGAATCTGACGATCGAACTCGATCGAGAGGAAGATGGGCGCTGGATCGCTGAAGCCCTCGAGTTGCCGGGCGTGATGTGCTATGGCCAAACACGGGATGAAGCGATCAGCAATGCGGAGCGCCTCGCCATTGAGGTGATTGCCGATCGGATCGCCCATGGTGAGCTTCCCTCTTCTTCGCTCGGCGTTTCCTTCAAGATCCCAGATGAGCAACTGGCCCGCCAGTAAAGCGAGGCGAGTGCTCGCCGCCCTGGAGAGCATCGGCTGTCGTGTGAAGCGCCAGCGCGGCTCCCACCGGCTTCTTACGCGCCCAGGCTGGCCCGACTGCGAATTCGCGTTTCATGATCAGGAAGAGATCGGCCCTCGGATGTTGGCGAGAGTGGCCAAGCGGACTGGCTTGAGACCGGAAGACCTCCGATGACCCACTCTGCGGCGTCAGATCTTATGGCATGAATTGAGCGTAGGTTGCGGCGTTTGCCGCATCCCCATCAGTCGACGACGGGGCCCGGATATCATTTCGCGTCAGTCCGTGGAGTAGTTGATCTCGAGTTTCCTCACCGCCTGCGCCGCGGCAAACAGCACGATCGCGGTGACCATCAGCAGGCCCAGCACCGCCATCGCCGGACCCACCGGCTCCGCCGGCGCGATCAGCAGCCGCAACACCGGCGGAACGTCATTCTCGATGGGAGCGGGTGTCGGACAGACGGATTGCAGATAGAACAGCACGCTCAACTTCTGAAGGATGTCCGGCAGGAAGCCGTTGATCCCCTCCCAAATGAGGATGACTACGGCGGGAATGATCGGGTTCCGCAGCAGCAGCCCCGCGGCAAGGAAAACGCTCCCGTACCCCAGGCACCCCAGCACCGCCGCCAGCAGATACCGCGACAGGTGCGCATACCCGGAGCCCGCAAGGTAAGCGTTCACCGCGGACGAGTCCTGCGGCCACAGCATGCCCCACCACGCCAGCAACGCCCCGCCCGAAAAGATCACCGCCGCCGCGATGAACCCCGCCATGTACTTGCCCAGCAGCAGCACGCTCCGCTTCACCGGAATCAGAAACCAGAAGTGCAGCGTCTTGTCCATCATCTCGCCCCGGAACAGGTTGATGAAAATCCCGAGGCAGCCGAAAAAGATCGCCAGCCGCAGATAGAAATACTGGAAAACGCCGGCGAAGGCCTCGCGCTCGCTCTCGAAATCCTTCAACTGGCGAATGTTGATCTCCTGCACCACGCCGTTGCGCGAAAACACCCACGCCCGGCGTTTCCCGTCGTAGTACTGAACGGTCCGGTGCTCCTCTTCCACCCGTTCCTCCTCCGGCCCGCGCGGTCCCCTGCGCCCCCGCCGGAATTCATAACGGTGGTCCTCCACCACCGCCGGAAGCCGCTCGACCACCCGATCGATGGACTCGCCCTTCGCGATCGAATCCATCTGCGCCGCGGTGATCATGCCGCGCGACGCGTACCGCTTCTCCTGGTACTTCAGGCTGATGGCATGGCCGAAGAAGATGATGGCCGGGAAAATGGCCAGAATGTAAATCCAGAACGAGCGCTTGGAAAAGAACGCTCGCCGGATCTCGAGCCTCGCGATCGTCCAGGCTTGGCGCAGTTCCGGTCCGGTGATCATGAGCGGCCTCCGATCAGGTATTCATACAGGGCGTCGACGTTCTCGTCGAACGGCACCACCCCGTCGATGTCGTTGCCCAGCAGCGCGATGCGCGAGAGTGCCTGCGCCAGCGCTTCGCGGTTCCGTGTCATGACCAGCAGGCTCGCGCCGTCCTCGTTCACCTTGACCTCGGCGATATGGTCCTCCTGGAACAGGAGGGAGGCCACCCGCGACGGATTCGTGCAGCGCAGCAAATACTGGCTCGGATGTTCCGTGATCTCGTCCCGGACTCCACGGATCTGCCCCTCGGCGATGATCATGCCGTTGGCGATCAGAATCACCTGGTCCGAAAAAACATCCACTTCCTGCAACACGTGCGACGAGAGGATGACATGGCGCCCCTCGGTGGCATACTGCCGGAACAGCGCGATCGTTTCTGCGCGAACCAGCGGGTCGAGCCCGTTCAGCGGTTCGTCCAGCACCAGAATCTGCGGCTCGTGCGCGAGCGCGCCGGCCAGCCGCACCCGCTGCCGCATTCCCTTGGAGTACGCGGCCACCTTCCGGCGCGCCGCGTCGGTCAGCGAGACCCGCTCCAGCGCCGCCCACGCCCGCTGCTCGGCCTCCTTCTGCGAGAAGCCGTGCAGCAACAGCCCCGACAGGATGAACTCGAAACCGGTCAGGCCACGCGGCGCCGCATCATACTGCGTCGCATAGCCCAGGGTTTTCATCAACAGTTCGGGACGGTGCGGGCTGATCCCCCGCACTTCAATCGTGCCCCGGTCCGGATGAATCAACCCGCTCATGAGGTTCATCAGCGTTGTCTTGCCGCTGCCGTTGGGTCCGACCAGCGACGTGATCCCCGGCGGGATGTTCAGCGTAACGTGATTGACGCCAAGAACTTCGCCATAAAACTTCGAGACTTCGTCGAACGTGATGAGATCGCTCACGAGATCACCTCCACGGGACGAAGCTTTCGTTCGAGCACCAGAATCAGCAGCCCGAACAGCGCCGCCAAAACCGCCGCGCAGAGCGCCACGTTCAGATCGGCGTCCGGCTCCGTGCGCAGCATCTCCGCCCAGATCCGGTTCAGCGCTTTGGCCGGGTTGAAGATCCGCATCGCGTCCGTCCGGAATACGGCATTCATCATCTCGGCCGCGCCTGCCAGCAGGAAGAAAAACGCCAGGACGAGCGCCCCCGAGATCACCCGCCACTTCACATAAGCTGAGCAGGCCAGCGCCACCAGAGAGACGACTGCGATCCATAACGCGAAGCCAGCCAGGACCCCTGTTGGCAGATACCAGTAGTCGATGGCCCACTGGAATCCGGCGAGCCCCGCCTGCATTGTCAGCAGGAACAGCGCCGGCACGATTGTGACCAGCGACAGCAGCCCCGCCAGGACGATGAAGCGCGACAATACGTAGTCGGTCCGCGAAAGCGGCCGCGAGAAATAGAGCGGCAGCGCGTTGTTGGCGATGTCGGGCGCGATCAGCCCCGGACCCGCCATCGCCGCCAGAATCATCGCGAACACCGACTGCACGTTCATGAAAACCAGGAAGAACTTCCCGTTGATCTCCAGCATCTTCGCCATGTCGCGGCCGAAGCCCGACCAAAGCTCCGCGTGGTTGGAGACGTACACGAACAGCGAGCACAGCAGCGGCCAGAAAAAGGCCGCTACGAAGATCGCCAGGACAAAGCGCTGGCCGAACAGCCGCGACCACATAAACCGCGGAACGGCGAGCAGCCGCTGCCTTCGCGACGTGAGCTCGCCCGTGTAGCGGGAATAGCCCCGTTTATAGACGGCCATGAGTGGCGACCTCCTGCTTAGGCTCGGCCATCGCCGCCTCGCCCGGCGTGGCGCGGATGTGTCCCACCGCTTTGAGGAAGATCTCTTCCAGCGTGTCGCGGCGGTGCGTCAACTTGCGCACGGCCAGCGAACACCGCGCGGCCACCTGCCAGAGCGCGGATATCTCGACGTCGCCCGGCAGCACGATGCGCCACCGGCCGCCGCCCTCGCTCACTCCCTCCGCCCCGATATCCCGCAGCGCAAAGGAGAGCGTCGAATCGTCGCCCGAGACTTCCAGTTCCACGAACCTCCGGTTCGCCCTGCGCTCTTCTTCGAGGTCGGCCTGATGGACGATCACGCCGTCCTTCAGAATCACTACCTCGTCGCAGGTCTCTTCCACATCTCGCAGCAGGTGCGAGCAGAGGATCACGTTCATCCCATGGTCCTCTTTCATTTCCCGGATGAGCTTCAGCATCCGCGTCCGGGCGCCGGGGTCGAGTCCGTTGGTCGGCTCGTCGAGGATCACCAGCTCAGGACCATGAACAATCGCTTGAGCTAATTTGGCCATCTGCTTCATCCCGAGCGAGTAAGTCCCGATGGGCCGGTAGCGCGCCTCGCCAAGCCCGACATGGAACAGCGTCTCGTGCGCCTTCTCGAGCGCCGCCGGCGGCGGCAGCCCGGACAGCTCGGCCAGCAGCCGGATGAAGGTGATGGCCGGCAGGTTGGCGACAAAGGAGTCGGTCTCGGGCATGTAGCCGAGCAGCGCCTTCACCTGCGTGGAGCAGTGGTGGCAATCAAAGCCGAGAATCCTGGCCGAGCCGGAGACAGGCTTGTGGAATCCGAGCAGCGTCTGGATGAGCGTCGATTTGCCCGCGCCGTTGGGGCCGAGCAAACCGATCGCGCGCCCGGCGCCGGGGCGCCCGATGCGGCAGGAGATCCGCCGAAGGATCTCCCGCCGCCCGAGCTTCACGCTCAGGTTGTCGAGTTCGATGACGTGGGGCATGAAGGCCTCAGAGTTTCACTTGAGCCCTGGCCTTGGCCGCGGGCGGCGGAGTCCGCTTGAGTGTGCCCGAGGCCAGCATGTCGAGAACCAGGCTCGTTAAACGAGTACGACTGACAGCCCGGATTCGTTCCGTTTCTCCGTCGATCACTACGAGCGTTGGGCGGCTGTCCTCCAGCAGCGACTTGATCGAAGGGTTCGGCGCGAGACCTGCCAGCGAGCTGAGCGACCCCTGCGTGTTCACCCAGAGGAACGCCGACTGGTGCACGCTGCTGGAAGGCGGCAACTCCTGGCGGAACAAGCCCGAGTGGATCAGCGGGAAGCCGCCGTTGCGCGTGTCGATCGCCTTCCGTGCAATCGCCCGGTCGGTCGACATTACCATGTAGCCGCGGTCGTAGGTCCAGGTGACTTTGGTCAATTCATTGCCCGTGTCAATGCTCAGCCATTCGCGGCCGTCGACCACCTCGCGTTTCAGCGCAATCTTGACATTGGACTTGTTGGCCGCAAGTTCACGGTTGGACATCTCGATAATGTGCTCAATGGCGCTGTTGAGACCCGCCGGGTTGTAGACCTCGATGGCGAAGAACCAGCCGGGCAGCGGCAAGGCAGGCGGCATGAGGGCGAAGGTGAAGTCGTTGCCCACCGCCGCGGCGATGTCGTTGCTGAAGTTGATGCCGCCCCTGGCTTCGAGCTCGCCTATCGCCTTTTCGAAGCCCTTGTCGAACTTGCCGACGGTGCTGGCGAGCTCGTCGAAGACCTGCTTCGGATCGCGTGTGGATGCGGAGAATGCGCCCAGCGCGTCCGTGGGGACGTACTCAGCCGAACCCGCCGGCGCCGGCGCCGCGATCCAGGAGGCGAGACCCGAACGAGTGCCGGAGAAGGCAAGGCTGGCCTCGTTGAGGTCCTGCCCGGCCGAGGAGCGCATCTCGATGACCACGTTTCTCATCTTCGAGACGCCCAGCCAGGCTGCCGTCTCGGCGTCGGTGCGCGAGCTCAAATTCTCGAGGTCGGAGGCCCACAGCCAGGAGACGCCCCGCGAGTACCGCGCGGCGAGGTCGCGCGCGAATGCTGAGTTCGCCCCTTGTCCGAGCGAAGCCTTGGCGCGGGCGAGCGTCGCCGCGTCCTTGGTGACCAGCAGCGTTCCGTCAACCACCTCGCGGGCGAAGCGGCCGCCTTCCACGCCGGCCAGCAGTCCGTCGAGCGCCTGCAACAGACTGTCCTGTTGTCCGTTACGGACCTCGGCCATGAAGAGCGGATAGGCCTGGCTCCAGGAATCCGCCCCTGCGAGCACGAAGACGATCTCATCGCCGAGCATCGGCGTCACCGTCTGCACGCGCTCGAGGAACGACTTCATCTCGGCGGCGCCCTTCGACTCCCACCATTCGCGCAGCGCGGCGTTGTCGCGGGCGCGCTGCTCGATGATGTCGATGGCGCGGTCGATAGTGTTGCCGAGGTTCGGCAGGGCGGCGTAAAGCACGGTCTGCGCGGGGATGCGCGAAAGCAGCCGCGTGGCCGTGCGGTTGGTGGGCGACAGTGTCCGGGCCAGTTCCCGCTCGATCACCTTCAATTCGGAGATCAGGGAGAGATACTTATCGCGATCCTGGCTCCATTCGACAGCCTCGCGGAGTTCGACGCCCTCGAGGTTCGGGCTCGAGACGGCGCGCTGGCCGGGAGCGAGCGTCTTGACTGTGCCTCCGTGTTCCACCTCCACCGCTCCCCGGACGACGCCCACAAGCGATCCGGAGACGCCGCTGGAAACCGCGAAGATCGTGCCCTTGACACTGGCCACGGCGTCTCGAGTCACCACCCGGAGCCGGCCGCGGCGCTGCTTGGCGGCTTCAACGATGACGTCGCCGCGCTCCAGGCTGATTGTCTGGCCGGACCAGGCGGCCAGCACGGCAAGCTGGCTGCGTTCATTGACCTCCACCTGCGAGCCGTCGGCCAGGCTGAGCCGGGCGTGAGAGCCGGGGCCGGTGCGGAGCACTTCGGCGGCGGAGACCGCCGCGCCCGGTTTCAGGGCGGCGCCGTTGAGGTTGAAGACTTGGCCGTCGACGGAGGCGATGGTGGCGGCGGGACCGCCGGGCGCCAGCGCGGTGTCAATCCGGTCGCGGCCGGCGTAGATGCCCACCAGAGCAAGCGACGCGGCGATGGCCCACTTGGCCCAGGGCTGTGAGAAGAATCGGCGGGCGGGCGAGGGGGTGGCCGCCGGCATGGCGACGACCTTCGGGCTGCGGCCTTCAAACTGCGCGAATGCGCGCCGGCAGGCCGGGCAGCGCCCCAGATGATCTTCCATCAGCAGCTTGCGAGCCCCGGAGAGCGTGGCGTCGTGGTAGGCGGCGAATTGTTCACGGAAATTCGCGCAGACGGATTCGGCGGCCGAAGGGGCGGCCGCCTGAAGCTCCTGGGATTGAGCTGCGAGCTGTTTCCAGACGCGGTCGCGGGCGCCGGTCCAAACCTCGGCCGGGACGTCTTCCTGCCGCATGGATTCAATGAGCTCGTCGAACTGAATGTCGTTGAAGTCTTTTTCCGGCATGGTCGTATCTCCCGCCTACTTGGCAATCTCGAACTGCAACGTGTGGCGAATTCTGTGCAGGCGGCTCGCCACTGTGCCGCGCTCGATTCCGAACTGCTCGCTCAGTTCCTCGTAGGAAAGGCCCTCGAGGTGCTTCAGGCAGAACAACTCGGCGTCCTGCGGTGGGATCTTCGACAAGGCCTCCCGCAGCCGTTGTTTCAAGAAAGCCGTGGATTCGGGTCCCGCCCGCTCCCGGCCGAGCTCCAGGGACGTCTCATTTTGGGAGTTGCGGCGGCGGATGATGTCGATGGAGGCGTTGGTTGCCGCCCGGCGGAGGTAGGCCTCGGCCGCGAACCTTGGGTTGTCCCGCTGGTCGGATTTGAGCAGGCGCATGAAGACGGTTTGCAGGACATCCTCGGCGTCCGCCGGGTTGCCAGTGACGCGGAGCGCGGTGCGGAAGACCGTCTGCGAGTGCTGCTGATAAAAGGACTGGAAATCAGTGGTCACGGGTATTTGTGTCGGCTGCGATGTGATTGCCAAACCGATTGATCCCATTTTGAGCTTCCTCACCCCCAAAGACGAGGGGGTGGGCTAAGTTCTTCCAGGCGGGGAGAAAAAGAATCGCTGGGCGGAGAGAGGGAGGGCGGGGGAGGACACTGCTGGCGCGGCGGGCGCCGGATTCCGGGCACCCGCCGGCCTCAATTCTTACTGCTTGTCGAGGACGCGCTTGGTCGTGAATTCGCCCTGGTCGCCTTTGAACGTCTGTTCAACGGTGAGGACTTTCCCTGCCGGGTCGAGGCTCCACCGCTGGATAATCTGCATCTTGTTGCCCTGGAACTCAGCCTCCGTGGTGATGGCCAGGACACTGCCGTCCCACTTTGCCTTGCTCTTGGTTTCGCTGACGCCGAAACCCTTGTTCGTGGTTTCGGTCCCATCGGTCTTGTAGTTGGCCTCCATGGTCCGTTCGCCCATCTGGCCGGCGCTGACGGTCGTCGTATGGATCGAAGGTTCCTTATGCTCCACTGTCATCTCATACTTGTCCGGAACCGGCATCTGGCCCAGGTCGGACTTCGAGACATTCAGTTTCCACTTGCCTGAAAAATCAGGCGTGGCGGCGGCAGCGGCGAAGGCGAAACAAACAATGAGGGCGATGAAGCCCAACATGCGGCGTGTCATAGCTTTGAGAGTACTCCTTTTCGGCTCAGGCGAGAGTCAGGACCCGGTTTGGGGCCAGAATAAAAGGCGCAATGAGTCCAGGAATGTTACCCAGCGGGCAGATGGAACTGTGAACCGGCAGGCCGAGCACGCTCCGCATGAAGTCCCGGCGGCGGGCGGCGCGGTCAATGAAGGAGGGGTCCAGCGCTTCGATTTCAGCAGCGAGCCTGGCATCGGCGAGCAGGTATCCGTCCTCCATCCGCGTCGAGTAGTAGACCGGGTTGGAGGGGATGACGTCGGCCTGCATCACCATGCCGGAGCGCAGCGGAATTGTCGAGTCTTTGAAGACAGGCGACGAGACCCACTCATCGAGCCCGATAAGATGGCCGGCGTTCAGGAAAACATTGAAACGGTCGTCCGCCAGACGCGAGTGGACGGCGTCGTGCAGCGCGGCGCCGGGCGTGCCGGGCCGTAAGTGGTAGAACCAGGCGGCCATCGCCTCAAAATAGGGCCCCGCGAATTCCCGGATGTATTCCGGCCAGTCCTCCAGAACCCAGCCGCAGCGGCAGCAGTTGGCGCCCCAGTACGAAATGCCGCAGGAGAAACGGCCGCCCCGTTCGATCCGCTCGCCGCGCGCGCTGGCGAGCGACACCCGGTTGGCGCCGCATTTCAGGGTCATGTGACAGCCCAGCGGGACGCCGTTGTAGCGGGCTTGTTCGAGCAGGTCGTAATCCATCGCGCCCGGTTTGACGGCGCGGATCACTCGCTTCATGCCCTCGGTGGCGAGCGTGTTGGTCCACTCGAAAAACAGCGCTTCCCGCGCCGTAATTGTGGTCCGAACGCCGGTTTCGGGGTCGACGAAAAATGAAGCTGCGTTCATGACGTTTTCGAAGCCGGCGGCGAAACGGAGCTGATCGGCGATGTAGGACGGGGCGTCGAGCCACTGAGGGTCCGGGTAGGGCTTCCAGCCAGCCAGCCCGATGCGGCTGTGCGCATCGATGCCTTCCTGCCGAAAGGTGTCGAGAAGTGTCGAATGGGGGCGGACAGGCTGCGAAGGCAGCGAGAAATAGGGGAAAAGCTGAAGCCGCAGATTCACGGCCATCGGGCTCGCCGGGATGTAGCCCAGGCATTCGTTGCCCGCAAGCAGCAGCGGATCGCCATCGCGCGCGATCAGCAGCAGCGCCTCCTCGAAACGCGGATCAAAGCCAATCAGCCAGGCGAGGTTGGCGAAGTGCTCCCGGTCTCCGTAAACGGCGAAGTGGGTGATGCCCCGCGCCCTCATCCAGGCGCGGGCGGTTTCGATGCGGCGCGAGTACTCGGCGGCGGTTTCGCGCCAGCCGGGCGGTTGGGCAGGGCCACCGAATTCGGGCCAGTCGATTTCGATGACGCGAGTCACGCCGCGCTCCCGAGGAGGCTGGCGAGCAACGCGCCCCAGGTGTTCGAGGGGACTCCGAGGCGGCGCTGGGCCTCAATCCAGCCGCGGCGCTGGAAGTGGAGTCCGGCGAGACCGAGGAAGTACCCGCGGTTCCGGCCAATGGGCGAGATCTGGGGTTTGGTCCACTTCGAAGGATCGAGCACAAAGGGGGCGAGGTATTCGATGGGACGGGACAGGTTGTCCCAGAGAGCCGCCCGGCCGGCGATGCGGGCCAGGAGGGCAAAGCCGTCCAGGTTCATGATCGAATAGCCGAGGCTCTTGGTGCGGGCCTCTTCGGCGGGCGCCGAGCCGTCGGGCTTGAACTGTTTGGGGATGAAGGACTTGAGCGCGAGATTGTAGGTGGCTTCTTCGGCCGCCCTGTTGCCGCAGAGGCGGGCGTAGGCGGCGGTCTGCGTGGCCCACCATGTGGAGTGGTTGTTGCCGTTGTCGCGCTCGTCGATGCCCTTCTTGCTCGTCGTGAGCCATTCCAGGTAGGCGCCGAACCAAGCCCGCAGCGGCTTATCGCGCTCGTCGGGGAAGGCGGCGGCGAGGTGCGTGATTCCGGCCGCGCACCAGATGAGCGGGCGTGTGTCGATGATCCCGATGCCGCGTCCTTCGGTGACACCGCGGATCGCCTGGCCGAATTCGAGATTAGGGTTCATTAATGTTTTGGGGTCGAGAAACCAGGTATCCAGAACCTGCCAGGCGCGGGCGGCAGCCTGTTTGTCATTGAGGTAGAAGGCGGCGGCGCCGAGGGCGAAGACGGCTTCGCTCATGTCGGAGAGATCGCGGTCATTGGCGGTGAAGCGGTCCGGGTTCACCTCGCCGTCGCGGCGGATGTAAGGTCCCTTGGGGTTCCTGGGGTCGGGCCACCAATAGGGTCCTTCGGAGAAGAAGTCGTGCGGACCAGCCTTGCTCAGTGCTCCCGGGCGTTGGAAGGTGACGCTCCATGGTCCGCGGGAGATCCACTTCCTGCGGAGTGCTTCGAGGGAGGGCTTGATCCTTGCTGCCTCGGCGGGACTGAGCAGAATGAGGTCGGGTTGGGGGGCGGAAAAGGCCGCTGCCCCCAGGAGAAGATCGCGGCGCCGCATTACGCCAGCTTACTGCTGGTTCGGCTGTAGCTGAAATAGATCGCGAAGCCGATCAGCATCCAGACGAGCGCCGTGAGTTGCGTGCGGTGATCGAGCGAGATGATCATGCCCGCGCAGACGATGATGCCGAGAATCGGAACCAGAGGGACGAGAGGCGTCTTGAATGGCCGGTGCACCTGAGGGTCAGTGCGGCGCATGATCCACACGCCGGCGCTGACCAGAACGAAGGCAAACAGCGTTCCGATCGAGGTCAGGTCGCCAGCCATCGAGCCGGGGATGAAGGCGGCGAAGGAGCCGACGAACAGGAACAGGAGGATGTTGGACTTGTATGGGGTGCGGTATTCGGGATGGAGGTCGGAGAAGATGCGCGGCAGCAGCCCGTCGTTGGACATGGAGAAGAACACGCGGCTTTGGCCGAGCAGCATGACGAGGATGACGCTGGAGAAACCGGCCAGGATCGCCACGGTGATCAATGTGGCGAGCCAGCCGAAGCCGGGCATGTACTTCTGGATCGCGTAGGCGACGGAGGCTTCCTTGCCGGCGGTCTTGAACTCCTGCCAGTTGGCGACGCCGGTGAGGACGTAGGAGAACAGGATGTAGAGGACCGTGCAGATGACGAGCGAGCCGAGGATGCCGATGGGCATGTCGCGCTCGGGCTTCTTGGCTTCCTGCGCGGCGGTGGAAACGGCGTCGAAGCCGATGAAGGCGAAGAAGACGATGCCGGCTCCGCCCAGCACGCCGCCCCATCCGTGGCGGAAGATGCCTTCATGGCCGGGAGTGCCTTCCGGGATCAGGAACGGGGAATGATTGGCGCCGTTGATGAACTGCCAGCCAAGTCCGATGAAGAGCAGCACTATGCCGACCTTGACGAATACGATGACGGCGTTCAAATTGGCCGATTCCTTTGTTCCCTTGATCAGCACCAGCGTGATGAGCAGCAGGACGATGAGCGCCGGAGCGTTGATGATGCCGCGCACGCCGTCCAGCGAGGTTTCCATGGGCGAGTGGCACCATTGATAGGGGATGACGCCGCCGAGCAGGTTATTGAGGTATTCGCTCCAGGCGATGGCGACCGTGGCGGCACCCAACGCGTATTCGAGCACGAGCGCCCAGCCAATGGTCCAGGCGACGAACTCGCCCATGGTGGCGTAGGCGTAGGTGTAGGCGCTGCCGGCGATGGGGATCATGGCGGCGAACTCGGCGTAGCACAAGCCGGCGAAGGCGCAGCCGATGGCGGCGACGATGAACGAGGCGGTGACGGCGGGTCCGGCGGCTTCCGCCGATGCTGCGGCCGTTCGGACAAAAAGCCCCGCGCCGATGATGGCGCCAATGCCGAGCGCCACCAGGTTCTTGGCGTCCAGGGTGCGCTTCAGCGTGTGCGCGGCGTCTGTCTGGCCGAGCAGCGCCTCGAGCGATTTCTTCCGAAACAAACTCATACTTGCTTTACCTCTATCTTCCTTGCCGCCGCCAGGCGAAGTAGACGGGAATCCCCAGCAGCACCACGATCAATCCGGGCCAAGTGTAGCTTGGCTTGTAAATGAGCAGCAGGACCTCAATGAGCCCGCCCGCCGCGATGTAGAAGGCCGGAAGCAGTGGGTAGCCCCAGGCGCGGTAGGGCCGCTCCATCGCGGGCCGAGTCCGGCGGAGAACAAAGATCCCGGCAATGGTCAAAACATAAAACAGTAATACAGCGAAGATGACGTAGTCCAGCAGGTCGCTGTAGCGTCCGGTGAGGGTGAGGGCGCAAGCCCAGAGGCACTGGACCCAGAGCGAGACCGTGGGGGTGTGGTGCGCGGGGTCGACGCGGCGCACAGCCTGGAAGAAGACGCCGTCCTCGGCCATGGCGTAGTAAACCCGGGCGCCGGCGAGGATGAGCCCGTTGACGCAGCCAAAGGTGGAGACCATGACCGCGGCCGCCATGATTTGTGTAGCGGCGGGACCGAGAATCTGGGCGATGACAGCGGTGGCGACGCGGTCTTCGGCGGCGTTCTGGATCGCCGCCAGCGGCAGCGCGAGCAAATAGACGAAGTTCGAGAGCAGATAGAGCAGGCTCACGACGCCGACGCCGAGGGCAAGCGAAAGCGGGAGATTGCGGCGCGGATTGCGGACCTCGCCCGCCGTGAAGGTGACGTTATTCCAGGCGTCGGAGGAAAACAGCGCGCCGACCATGGCGACGCCGGCGATGCGGATCGTGGTCCAGTCGAACGCGGCATTGCGCCAGAAACCGGTGAAGTTTGCGGCAATGGCGTCCTCGCGGCGGCCTAAGAGGAGGCCGAGTCCGATCAAGGCGGCGAGGGCGCCGATTTTGGCGATGGTGAAGACATTTTGCACCATCGCCCCGGTGCGGAGGCCGCGCGTGTTGACCCAGGTGAGCAGGATGATGACGGCGATGGCCACCAGCATCTGAGTGTTGACTCCGGCGGGTCCGATCTTCACCAGCCAGTTCTGCGTGGAGACCGCAGGAAAGAAGACGCCCAGGAACTTGGCGAACGCGACCGCGACGGCGGCGATTGTGCCGGTCTGTATGACAGTGAACAGGGTCCAGCCGTAAAGGAAGCCCGCCAGGGGGCCGAAGGCTTCGCGCAGATAGACGTACTGGCCGCCCGCATGCGGCATGGCGGCGGCGAGTTCGCCATAGCTGAGGGCGGCGATCAGCGTGAGAATCGCGGTGGCCAGCCAGACCAGCATGAGCAGTCCTGGCGAGTTCACCTGCCGGCCGATGTCGGCGGCGACGATGAAGACTCCGCTGCCGATCATCGAGCCCATGACAAGCGTGGTGGCGTCGAACAGGCCGAGGCCTTTGACCCACGGGGAGGGCGCGGCCGGGCCGGGCTGCGCGGCCTGGCTCATGCGCGGCGGCTCCTGGCCGGAGTTCGGGTTGTCTGGACTGGCGATGCGACTGCGCTGAAGGCCCCGAGCGGCATGAGAATGCCTCATGGTATCCGATTCGGCGCGGCCGTGTGGCGGCGGTCAGCGGAAGCGTTTGAAGCAGGAGTAGATGTGGCTGGGGGTGCGCTGGCAGGCGAGCGCCCAGTTGTGCATGGCGCCCGCGCGGAGGTCGTGGGCTTCACGGATGCTCCAGGCGTAGGTGCGCTGGATGGCCTCGAGCCCGTCCCGAACGCGGGCGAAGGATTTTGCCACGGCTTTCTGATAGGCCTCAAACCACACCGCCTCCGTGGCGCCTTTGGGGACTTTTCGCAGGGCGGCGAGGATTTCCCGGCGGGCATTGCTGCGGGCGAAGCGCTCGACGTATTGCCGGAGGGTTTCGCCCCGGACTTCGCCGAAGCGGCCTTTTGCACAGTGGTTGACGTCGACGGCGCTGAGGAACCGGAAATGCGCGTCATCGGACGGCGCGGCAAGCTTGCCCACGAAACAGAAGAGTTGATGGCCGCGCCCGGCGATGACCGCCGGCGCGAGCAAAGCTTTGTACTTCTTCGCCATCAGACCGGCGCGGTCCTCGATGGTAGCGATGTCGTCCCAAGCGCCGGGTGGAGGCGGTTTCCTGGGCCGGATTCTGCCGGGCGGAGCCGTGCCCGTCCGGGCCATCAGCATTGTTTCGGTTTTTGCACCGACCCAGCCGTCGGAGACGAGCGTCCCCTCATGGTTGATCTGGAAGGTCTTCACGGCGTCCTCGGTTCCGGCATCCCAGAAGCCGTCGGTGCGAATGCCTTTTCCGAAAGGGCCGATGCCTTCGCCTGAGAGGGAGAGCGCGATCTGAACCCACCGGACATATGCGGGGTCGAGCCGGTTCAGCTTGATGATGGCGTTTTGTGTGGCTTCATCGACCTTGGCTGTGGGGGGCAGGAGTTGGTTGATTTGCAGTTGGGCGACCCAGGCTCGGTAATCCGGGTTGATTGTGGCGTTGTCCGGTAGCCGTGCCGCTAACAGGCGATTCAGGGAGCCTTTGACCCAGCGGATGTAGTCAGTGCTGGAGATGGCGGCCATCCACAGGATCCTCCGGAGACGTTCGATCGAGGGGCATGAAGGCGGCAAGGCCACATTCGATCCCACTCGATGATAGACGAAAAGGTGCAGAATAGAGCAATGAATTCATGCTTGCGGGCGCTGCCGTAGGCCAAGTTCCTCACAACAATCTCTGAACCGCAAGCTCCGCCACAAGACCAAAGAACCCGTCGCCGATCCCAAGCTCTTGAAGCGATTCCCTCAATCCGCCTGGCTGGGCGATCCCGCAGACGAATTTGCCCTGGGCGGGCTGGCGCCGTGGAGGCGTTTCGAACTGTGGCAGTCCGCCGCCACACATGCCCACGGTGTGCTCAGGGCAGGCGGGACAGGCTCAGCCATTGCTCCATTTGGGCCCGCACCGCCGCGGGCGAGGGGTCTGCGGGGATGAGAGCGGAGATGACGGCGATGGAGTCGGCGCCGGCGCGCCAGACGGCGGGCGCGGTTTCGAGGGTGATTCCGCCGATGGCGACGAGCGGCTTGGTGGCGAGCAACCGCCAGGCGCGGAGCTGACCGGGACCGACGG
>JACADU010000264.1 GCA_013388415.1 Bryobacteraceae bacterium | reverse complement strand
GCCTAAGGAAAACCATCAGCTCATCCGCATGTACGCCCTCGTGGTGAGCATCCTGATGTTTCTGGTCTCGCTCGGCCTGCTCGGGCCCGTGCTCGCCAATCCCAGGCAGATGAGTTTCGAGACGAACGTGCCGTGGATCGAGTCTCCGGCCATCCGCTACCACACGGGTGTCGACGGGCTCAGCGTCTGGCTCGTGGTGATGTCGACCTTCCTCATGCCGATTTGCGTGCTGGTGAGCTGGAGCTACATCCAGAAGCGCGTGAAGGAGTATTACGCTTTCCTGGTCTTCCTGCTCTTCGGAATGGTCGGTGTCTTCGTCGCGCTCGACCTGTTTTTGTTCTTCGTCTTCTGGGAAGTTTCACTGGTTCCGATGTATTTCCTGATCGGCATCTGGGGCCACGACAAGCGGATCTACGCCGCGCTGAAATTCTTCCTGTACACGATGGCCGGCTCCGCGCTCATGCTGGCCGCCATCATCTGGCTGTATACCAAGGGCAATTCCTTTGACATGCCCGTTCTTCTCGGCATGATGAAGAACGGAACGCTGAAGCTGACCTCGACCGAAGGCGTCTGGCTGTTCCTTGCCTTCTTCTTCGCGTTCGCCATCAAAGTTCCGCTGTTTCCGTTGCACACCTGGCTGCCGGACGCGCACGGCGAGGCTCCGACCGCCGGCTCGGTGATGCTCGCCTCAGTGTTGCTGAAGCTGGGCACATACGGGATCGTGCGTGTCTGCCTGCCGATGTTTCCCGAGGCGGCGCGCCAATGCGCCCCCTGGATCGTCGGGCTCTCGATCACGGGCATCATCTACGGGGCGCTGGTCGCCATGGTGCAGCCGAACATGAAGCGGCTGGTCGCCTACTCCTCCGTCAGTCACCTTGGCTTCGTTGTTCTCGGCGTCTTCAGCTTCAATCAGACGGCGCTCGACGGCGCCGTCTATCAGATGCTCAATCACGGCATCTCCACCGGCGCGCTCTTCATTCTCGTCGGCATGATGTACGAACGCCGGCATTCGCTTGAAATCGCGGACTACGGCGGCGTGGCCACGGCCGCCCCGTGGCTGAGCTCGATGTTTGTGGTGACCGCGCTGGCAAGCGCCGGACTGCCGCTGCTGAACAACTTTGCCGGCGAGTTCCTGATCTTGCAGGGCGCGGCCAAGGCGAACTTCGCTTACGCGGTCTTCGCGGCGCTTGGCGTGATCCTGTCCGCCGTCTACCTGCTCTGGCTGGTGCAGCGGGTCTTCTACGGCGAAACGCCGGAAGAGGTGAAGCATCACGTGACGGACATGACGCCTCGCGAGTGGGCCATCATGATCCCGCTGGTTGCCCTGATGCTCTGGATGGGAGTCGGGACGCAGTCCTTCCTGCCGCCGATCCGGGAGAGCAGCGCGGCGATCCTGGAGTCGATGAGCCAGCGGCCTGTGGTGGCCGCGCAGGAGGTTCGCCATGCCCGCTAGCTTCATGCCCTCCGCTCAGGAGCTGATGCGATTCGCCCCGGAGATGCTGCTCACCTTGGCGGGCACTCTCATCATGCTTCTCGAACCCTTCACGGAGAGCGGGAACAAGAGCCGGCTGGCGTGGCTGGCGTTGGGCGCCCTTCTGGCCGCATTGGGCCTGACGGCGGTCAGCGCCGCCGACCCCGGCCCCGCTTTCTCGAACATGCTGCTCATCGACGAGTTCGGCACATTCTTCCGGTTCCTCGTGCTTGCCGTGGGGGTGCTGACCATTCTGATCTCGACCCACTACTTGCGCTCGGGCGGGCATGAATCCGGAGAGTTTTACGCCTTGCTGCTGTTCTCCATCGTGGGGCAGTGCATCATGGCGACCGCCAACGAGCTGATCATGCTGTTCATCGGTCTGGAGGTCAGCTCGATCGCCAGCTATGTGCTCGCGGGTTACTTGCGGGACGACAAGCGAAACAACGAATCCGCGCTGAAGTACTTCCTTCTGGGCTCATTCGCCACGGCATTCCTGCTCTACGGCATTGCGTGGACATATGGAATCACGGGCACAACGGACCTGAGCCTGATCCGTTCGGCGCTGCTGAACCCCGCCAGCCGCCCGAATGAGGTCCTCACGGCCGCGGCTTCGGCATTCCTCTTTGTCGGGCTCGCATTCAAAGTTTCGGCCGCCCCATTCCAGATGTGGACGCCTGACGTCTACCAAGGCGCTCCCGCGCCGGTGACGGCGTTTTTCTCCGCCGGGCCCAAGGCGGCGGCGTTCGCCATGTTCCTCCGGATCGTTCTGACCGGCTTCGAGCCGTTGAAGAAGGAGTGGGAGCCGCTGCTCTGGGTTTCCGCCCTTGCGACCATGATCATCGGCAACTTCGCCGCGTTGCGCCAGACAAACGTCAAGCGGCTGCTGGCCTACAGTTCCATCTCCCACGCGGGCTATGTCCTGGTGGCCCTCACGACCCACAGCGGGCCCGGCGCCGCCGCCGCGATGTTCTATCTCGCCGCCTACTGCTTCATGAACGTCGGCGCATTCGCCATCATCACTCATGTCGCGCGCCGCGACGAGCGTTACGTTGAAATCGCCGATCTTGCAGGGCTTGGCACCCGGCAGCCGCTGATGGCCGGACTTCTCACTGTCTTTCTGCTTTCACTGACGGGCATCCCCCTGACCGCCGGCTTCTTCGGCAAGTTCTACATCTTCAAGGTGGCCCTCGACCAGGGTTTCATCTGGCTCGCCATTCTCGGGCTCCTGAATTCGGCGCTCGCCGCATATTACTACCTGCGCGTGATCGTCGTCATGTACATGGAGCCTGCTCCCGAAGGCGAGGGAGAACTGCCCGCTCCCGCCGCCGGCGTTCTCGCCGCCGCCGTGGGCTCAGCCATTGCGACGTTTTTTCTGGGTCTGTTCCCGTCCTCGCTTCTCGACTTTGCGGACAAGGCCCGCCGGATCTTCAATTGAGCGCGGTCAGAAGATCTCCCGCAGTCCCGCGAACTCTTCGACCACGAGCAGTTGCCGCTGCCCGGGGCTCGCAAGCGCCTGCTTTTCGAGCGCCCATGTGCGGGCATGCGGCACGAACACCGCGTTGAGCCCGGCTTCCAGCGCGGGGTTGATGTCCGATTTCGGCGAGTTGCCGATCATCCATGTTTTGGCCGGATCCAGCCCCCGCTCGGCGGCGAGTTTGGCGTAGGCCTGAGCGTCCTTCTCCTTGACGATGGCCGTGTGCCCGAAGTAGATCCCAAGACCCGAACGGTCGATCTTCAGTTTCTGCTCTTCCGGATGGCCCTTGGTGAACAGCGTCAGGTCGTGCCGTGAGGCAAGGTACTCGAGGGTCTCGGGCACGCCGGCGATGATTTCAACCGGCTGTTCGAGGATCTCCAGCGCGAACCCCTTGACGCGCTCGACGTCCTCGGGCCGCACGACGCGCTCCGCCAGCCGCTCATAGCATTGGGCGAGGTTCCGAGCGAAATTGAGACTCCCGTAGCCATGCACCTTGATGTTCGCCAGTTCGATTTCATCCAGGATCGAACGCACTTCCGGGGCCGTGAGCGTCGAGTGTTCCAGGTAATCGACGAACCGCTCGAATGCCGCCTCGAAGTAGATGTTGTTTTCCCACAGCGTGTCGTCGGCATCGATGAGCAGATGCTGCCGCCCGAGCGCCGGCTTCACTCGCCTCCTCCCGCCAGCGGCCGGCCATGGCCGTTGGATCGAGACACCTTGCTGATCGCGGCGCGAGCCTTGTGGCGCTCGATCAACTCCTTCAGATGAGCGGCCACGAGCTCCATCCGGTCGGCCTCGCTGCGGCATTGCAGCAGAGTCTGCCGGAACTTCAGGTCCGTGGAGACGCCGGCAAGAAGGAAGCTCGCCTGCGGCTCCTCAAGATCCACCACATCGATTTCCGCGCCGGTCAGCCGCGCGTACTCCTCCCGGCGAAGGGCAGCCTCCTTGACCGTGGACGGGCGGGCCGGCCGGTCGTCATCGTCGTCGAAATAGCTGACCTCGGCGCGGAAATAGCTGCGGTCCGTGTTGATCGAGATGATCTCGAAGCGCTCAACGCCCGACGCGAGGATGTCTATCCTTCCGTCCTCGTAGCGCTCGAGGACTTTGCGGACCGCCGCGGTGCAACCCATTTTGAAGATGCCGTTGCCGTGCGCGAGGACGACGCCGAAGGGGCGCGATTCGGCCAGGCACAGGCCGATCATCTCCTTGTAGCGTTCCTCGAAAATGTGCAGCGGCAGGGCGGCGCCCGGCAGCAGGACCACTTCGAGGGGGAAGAGAGGCAGCAAGCCCTCGCGCATGCTGCTATTATCGCGCTTCACCCAGTCGAGTTATGGAAATCAGAGGCAAACGGATTCTTGTCACGGGCGCGAGCGAGGGGATCGGCGCCGCCTGCGCCCGCGAGTTCGCCCGGCGCGGCGCGCGCCTCATCATCACCGCGCGCCGCGAAGAGCGCCTGCTCGAGCTCGCACGCCCTGAGGATCAGGTCATCGCCGGCGACCTCACGCTCCCCGATTTCCGCGAGCGCCTCGCGCGCGAAGCCGGTTCAGTCGACGTGCTGGTCAACAACGCCGGAGCAGCCGCGTTCGGCAGCGCGCTGGAAGCCGACGAGCCGGCAACCCGCCTGATGTTCGAGTTGAACCTGTTTGCTCCGTGGAACCTCTGCCGGCTTTTCGCTCCCGCGATGAAAGCTCGCCGCTCGGGCGCCATCGTCAACATCAGCTCCGCCGCCGGCCATGTTCCTCTTCCATGGATGGCGATGTACTCCGCCTCGAAGAGCGCGCTGAATTCCATGACCTCCGCGCTGCGCGCCGAAGTCGCGCATTGCGGGGTGAACGTCATCGCCGTCTGGCCGGGCTACATCCGCACGCGTTTCGGGGAGAACCGGCTCAGCGGGAGTGTGCCCGAATTCATGCGCAACCCCACCGCGGTAGCCGCCTCCGCCGAGCAGTGCGCCCGTGCCGTGGCGGATGCCGTTGAGCGCGGCGCATCGGGCGTCTTTACGCCATTCAGCGCGCGCTTGTTCGTCTACGCGCACCGCCTGCTGCCGGGCGTTGTCGAAAAAGAACTCGCCCGCAGGCAGGCCGCAATCGGTAAAATGAGCGGACAGTGACAGATGACGGATAAGGCCGAATGATCCTCAAGTTGAAGAGAACGCCCGGAATCTATCTTGTGGGCTTCATGGGTTCCGGCAAGAGCACCGTGGGCCGCGCGCTGGCCCGGCACCTCGGCTGGCGTTTCGCCGATCTCGACGAGGACATCGAAAGCCGCGAGCGGATGAGCATCCCCGACATCTTCGATCAGCGTGGGGAGGCCGAATTCCGCCGCGCCGAGCACGATGCGCTCGCCTTCCGGGTGCGCGACATCGCGCGAGGCATTCCGTGGGTGGTCGCCGTCGGCGGAGGCTGCTTCGCGCAGGAGGCTAACCTGGACCTGATCCAGAATCACGGCATTTCGATCTGGCTTGACGCGCCGCTGGAGATCGTGAAGGCGCGAATCGCTCATGCCTCGCACCGGCCGCTGGCTCGCGACCCTGGCAAGGTCGAGGAACTCTATCATCTCCGGCGTCCCGCCTACGAAAAAGCCGATTACCGGATTCCGATCGGCCATGAGGGGTCGCAGGGCGCCGTCGAAGTCATCCTGAAGCTGCCCATCTTCTGATTCCGGCCACGAGGAGGCTCAATGCGGACCAATCGCCGCCTTCGCAACGACGCGATGTCCATTTTTCGCGCCGTCGTCGACGCCGCCCAACCCGCGCGCGCCGTCGAACGCCATCTCCGGCTCGAACGCGGCGTGCTCCACGCGGGCTCCCGCCGCTACCGGTTGGACCGTTACCGCAGGGTCTTCATCACGGGTTGCGGCAAGGCGACAGCCTCGCTGGCAGCCGCCGTCGAAAAGTTGCTCGGCCCGCGCCGCATCGAAGGCGGAGTCATCGTCGTCAAGGACGAACACACGGTTCCGCTGAAGCGAATTGAAATCGTCGAGTCGTCCCACCCCGTACCCGACGAGCGGGGCGTGATGGGCGCCCGCCGAGTGGCGGCGCTTTGCGAACAAGCGGGCGAGGGAGATCTGATCATCGCCCTCATCTCCGGCGGCGGCTCCGCGCTGCTTCCCCTGCCGGTTCCGCCGCTGACGCTGGCGGAAAAACAGCAGACGACGAAAGCGCTTCTTGCCTGCGGCGCCTCCATTCATGAGATCAATGCCGTCAGGAAACACTTGAGCGCGGTCAAGGGCGGGCAACTCGCGCGGCTCGCCTCGCCTGCCACCGTCATCGCGCTTCTGCTCAGCGACGTGACCGGCGACCCGCTCGACGTGATCGCCTCCGGTCCGTTCGCTCCCGACGAGTCCACATTCGCGTCCGCCTGGGCTGTGATTGAAAAGTATGGCCTTGCCTCGGGCGTGCCTGCTGCCGTCCGGCGGCGCCTCGAGCAGGGCGTGGCGGGACTTGTCGCCGAGACCCCCAAGCCCGGCGATCCGTGTTTTGAGAAGGTGCAGAATCTGATCGTCGGCTCGAACGCCCAGGCGGTGGAGGCGGCTTCCAGGCGGGCCAGGGAACTGGGATACCGGCCCATGGTCCTATCCACAACGATTGAAGGCGAAACGCGCGACGTCGCCCGGATGCACGCCGCCATTGCTCGCGAGGCGCTGAACTCCGGCCGCCCCGGACACCCGCCGCTCTGTCTCATTTCCGGCGGCGAGACGACAGTCACTCTGCGCGGCAATGGCATGGGCGGGCGGAACCAGGAATTCGCTCTTGCCGCCGCGCTCGACATCGCCGGACTCGAAGGCGTGCTGGCCTTCTCCGCGGGCACCGACGGCACGGACGGACCGACTCCCGCCGCCGGCGCCTTCGCCGACGGCTCAACCGTCAGCCGCGCAGCCTCGCTCGGGCTCGACGCGCGGGACTTTCTGGCCAGAAACGACAGCTACAGATTCTTCGAACCGCTGGGCGGTCTCGTCATCACCGGACCGACCGGCACGAACGTCATGGATATCCGCCTCATCCTCGTCGCGCCCTAGAGCGCCTCCCAGACGGTCCAACCGCGCACTGCGACGCCACCATCTCCGCGCGTCAGGGCGTGCGATCCCCGCCCGCCATTCAACTCCATCCAGGCCGATACTTCCTCGCCCGGCAGGGCCTCCTGCTCGAACTTGAGCACCATCGAGGCCAGCCGGTTGCGCGCGCAGAACTCGTGCGGCGCCGCCCCCAGGGTCCACTCGACCAGCCGCACGAATGTCGCGTGCCCGTTGATGTCGAGGTCGGTCCACGAAACCGGCGCCGACCAGCGCGGCTCGCCCGCCGGCTTCCCCGCGGCTGGGTCAGCCCCCGGAGCAAATGGCGCCGCCTTTCCTTTGACGGCGAATTCGAGGACCTCTTTGGGCATCCTCGCCGGCTTTCTCGCCGCGAGCTGAATCAACAGCCATGTGGACAGGCCCTCCGCGACTGTTCTTCCCGAGCTGTCTTCGAT
>JACADU010000263.1 GCA_013388415.1 Bryobacteraceae bacterium | reverse complement strand
GGCGAGCATGATGGGCAGGACTTCGTTGTAGCTGTGTCCGCCCGAGGCGACTGCCTGCGCTTCGCCCGTCAGGGGGAAGGGCAGGACGGCGAGGCCGAGCAACCCCGGCAGGATGACGATGAAAGGGACCATCATTTTGAATGCGGCGCCGATGACCGGGGCCATCTTGGCGGCGCGGAGATCCTTGGCGGCGAGGACGCGCTGCACGACGAGGAAGTCCGTGGTCCAGTAGCCGAACGAGATCACCCAGCCGAGGCCGAGGACGATGCCTGTCCAGTGAATGCCCATCGGGTTGTCCTGGAAAGAGCCCATGGTGCTCCAGAGGTGGGTGTAGTCCTGTCCGGGGAAGTTCCTGGCGATGCGGGCGACCATGCCGTCCCAGCCGCCGGCTTCGATGAGCCCGACGATGGGGATGACGAGCGCGCCGGCCCAGATGAGGACGAATTGCAGGACTTCATTGAAGATGGCTGACTTCAGGCCGCCGAGCGCGACGTAGACGGCGACGGTGAGGGAGCTGACCCAGATGGAGAAGTGGATGTCCCAGCCAAGCACTACCTTCATGACCAGCGCCATTGAGTACATGTTGATGCCGCTCATGAGGACGGTCATGAAACCGAAGGTGACGGCCGAAAGCGCGCGGCTCGACTCGCCGAAGCGAAGTTGAAGGTAGCCGGGGACGGAGTGAGTCTTCGAGATGTAATAGAACGGCATCATGATGATGCCGAGGAAGAGCATGGCGGGGATGGCGCCGACCCAATACCAGTGCGTCGCCAGAATGCCGTACTGATAGGCCGCGGCGGCCCAGCCCATGAGCTCGAGCGAGCCGAGGTTGGCGGAGAGGAAGCTGAGACCGGCAATCCAGGCGGTCATCTCGCGGCCGGCGAGGAAGAAGTCCTCGCCCGTTTCCGCCTGGCGCTTCAAATAGAAGCCGATGGCGAGGACCATCGCGAAATAGATGGCGATGATGGCGATGTCGACGGCGCCAAGCGAGATCAGGCGGGTTGGCGCGGTTTGCAGGAGGAAGCTCAACAACATTCCGGGATGCGGCTCCAATTGGGTGATTGTATAAGAAACCGCGGCCATGTGTGTAACCGTTTTCAGAAATTTCGCCGCGCGTGCTGTCCGGGCGGAAACATTAAAGTCCGCACAAGCCTCTTGAAGATAACCTATGAGTTATATAACAATCTCTGCATGGAGATGGGCTCAGAGAATGTCGAACCTTGATGCCGCTTTCTTAGCCTTGTCCGATCCCACGCGGCGGGCGATACTCGCGCGGCTGGCGCTGCGAGAGATGACGGTGACAGAGCTGGTCGAGCCGTTCGAAATGTCTCAGCCGGCGATTTCGCGCCACCTGAAGGTGCTGGAAGACGCTGGGTTGATCGTGAAGCGGGTGGAAGGGACGAAACGGCCCTGCCGTCTTGCGCAAGACGGGATCGATTGTGTCGAGCGATGGCTTGGGGCGCTTCGAAGCGCACTGGAGCGGAACTACGCGAGGCTCGACGAGGTGCTGGCTGAAATCACACACGAGAAAGGAAAGGGGATGCGATGAGCAAGCTGAATTTAACGACCGAGGGAGACGTTCATGTGGTGGTGACGAGGCGGTTCGCGGCGCCGCCGGAAGCGGTCTACCGCGCGCATGTGGAGCCGGAACTGTTGCAGAGATGGTGTCTGGGGCCGGACGGATGGACGATGCCCGTTTGCATCAGCGATGCGAGGCCGGGCGGGAAGATCCGTTTCGAGTGGTCGGACGGCAAAGGGCGCGGATTCTATCTGACAGGCGAGTACATCGCGCTGGAGCCGTTCAGCAGAATCGTCCACGTGGAAAGGATGCACCTGCCGGAGCCGACTCCTGACAACCGCGTGGAGACGCGGTTTGAAGCCGATGGCGTCGGCACGCTGTTGGTGATGCGCATGACGCTGCCGGATGCGGAGACGCGGGCGGCGATGCTGAAGACGGGCATGGAGCATGGGATGGAAGCCAGCTACGCGAGGCTGGAGGGGATGCTGTAGGGCGCAACGGCATCGCGTGGGAAGGCCCCTTGGTATCCTTCGCTCAGCCGTCATGCCGTGCTTGCCGCGCGCGGATTTGGACTTCATTCGGGACACCGATCCAAGGGCTTTGGAAGTGTGCTTTGAGATCCAACGGCGTCGGTCCCCCGGCCAGAAGCTGGAGGATGCCTTCGGCCTGAGCGAAGGCCTGTTCGAGGCAGTCAAAGCCGGCATCCGGCTGCGTCGTCCGGCCGCGAGCGGGCGGGAGGTGTTCCTCCGGGCGGTCTCGACGCGCCTCCCGCGCGCCTGGGTGTTGGAGACCTGCTGCTGCGGCTCTTGGAGTAACCGCCGGGCGTCCTACTTGGGCGGCGGTCCGGTGGAGTCACGGAGGACCAATTCGGGATCGAGAACGACTTCGCGGCCCTGTTTGGCGGCGGAGGCAGGCTGGGGTTTGAGGATCTCGAAAGCGAGGCGGCCGACGACATCTCTGGGAACGTGGACGGTCGTGAGCGGCGGGTCGCAGTACTCCGACAGGGTGATGTTGTCGAAGCCGGTCAGCGAGACATCCTGCGGAATCCGGAAGCCGCACTCTCGCAGCTCGCGAAGGGCGCCGACCGCCATGAAGTCGTTGACGCAAATGATGGCCGTCGGGCGGAATCCGCTGGCGAGGATTTCGCGGGCGGCGCTGCGGCCGCCGTGCAGGCCATCCTGGTCGGCGACGCACATCCACTTGGTCTCGCCCGCATGGCGGGAGACGGCTTCGACAAAGGCGCGTTCGCGCTCGCTGGTCGGCCCGAGGGTGCTGTGGTGGCCGATGAAGGCGAGCCGGGTATGGCCGAGGTCGCGGAGGTAGTCGACGATGCGTTCGATGCCCTTGCGGTAGTTGAAGCGGATGTTGGAGATGTTCTTGCCGGCGGTTCCGACGTCGTAAAAGACCGCCGGAATTCCCGCTTCGACGAGTTCGCGGATCAAAGCCCGGTCCATTTCGGAAACCATGGCGGCGAGGCCGGCGACCCGGCGGCCAATCATCAGGCGGACCGAACGGACGAGTTGCGCGGGCGAGTAGCCCGTATTGGCGGCGACCACCTCATACCCGCTGCGGTGCGCCTCCGCCTCCAGCGAGCGGTAGATATCGAAGAAGAACGGGTGTTCGAGGTTGGAGACGATGAGGCCGATGGTCCGGCTCTTGCCTCCCGCCAGCGTCCGTGCGTGGAGGTTTGGATGGTAGTTGAGCTCGCGAATGGCGCGCAGAACGCGAGCCTTGGTGGAGCTCTTGACGACATCGAGATCGTTCAGAACACGGGAGACAGTGGCGGTGGAAACACCGGCGCGGCGGGCGACTTCTTCAAGGCTCATGCTGCGGGCTTATCAAACGATCATACTCCGAGGTTTCGTCCTCGACACAGCCGGGCGTATCATCGCACTAAGGCGATAGGAAAAGGAGGCCTCATGAAGCGAAGGGATTTCGTGGTTGCGACGGCGGCGGGAGCAATGGCATCCGGGGCAGGGAAGACGCTCCCGAAACGCCCATATAAGGACGGCGTGGAGCTTTCGATCATCGGTTACGGGGGAATCGTCATCGTCGGGATGGATGAGAAGGCAGGGGCGAAGTCGGTGGCGGCTTCAGTGGAACGCGGCGTGAACTACTTTGACGTCGCGCCTTCCTACTTCAACGGCGAGGCGGAGATCAAGCTCGGCGCGGCGTTGGAGCCTTACAGGAAGAACGTCTTCCTGGCCGAGAAAACCGGCAAGCGAGACGCCGCCGGGGCGCAGGCGGAACTGGAGCAGTCTTTGAAGCGGCTGCGGACGGACCATTTCGACCTCTATCAGTTCCACGCGGTGGGCTCGATGGAGGACGCCGAGAAAATCCTGGCGCCGGGAGGCGCGGCGGAAACCTTCATGCGGGCGAAGAAAGAGGGGAAGGTTCGCTTCGTCGGTTTTTCGGCGCATCACCCGGGCGCGGCGCTGAAGCTGATGGACGCGCTGCCGCTCGACTCGGTGCTGTTCCCGGTGAACTTCGCGGCGTGGGAAGCGGGCGGCTTCGGGCCGCAGATTCTGGAGAAAGCGAAATCGAAGGGGATGGCGCGGCTGGCGCTGAAAGCCTTGGCGCTCGGGCAGTGGCCGAAGGATATGAAGCGTGAGCAGAGGCCTTACCCCAAGTGCTGGTATCAGCCGGTGGAGGACCGCGAGCTGGCGTCCCTGGCGCTGAGATTCACTTTGACGAAGGAGGTGACTGCCGCGGTTCCGCCCGGAGACGAGCGGATCTATGAGCTGGCGCTCGAACTGGCGGGGGGCTCCTTGCGGCCTTTGACGGCGAAGGAGCACGACACTCTGGTGGCCAAGGCGAAGCAGGTGGAGCCGGTGTTCCGGGCATAGGGGCGCCCCGGGCTGAATGAGGTTCGCTCTCTTTTGGGCTTTGCTCCTGGCCGCGGCGCAGCCGCCCGTGCGGCATGAGACGGCGTTTCCGGACGCGCCGATGGCCACCGGGCCGCTGGCCGAGGCGATGACGCTGCTGCGGTCGGACAAGACGGCGGAAGGGCGCAGGATTCTGGAGCGGCTGATCAAGGAGAAGCCCCAAGACGCGGAGCTGCACTATCAGATGGCCCGGTCCTATCTGCTCGACTTCTACAAGGAGGGCGGCGGGGATCCGGCGAAGGGGCGCGTCGCGCTCAATCAGGCGATGGAGTGGCTGGCGTCGGCGATCAAACGCGACCCCGACTACATCCCGGCGTTGAAAGCGAAGTCGGTGATCCACGCGAGGGCGGAGCTGTTGTTTTACGACCCGGACCTGGCGTACGATCTGGCGTCGCGTGTGGTGAAGCTGCAACCCCATGCCAACGAGTTCCTGCTGACGCTGACGGAGTGGATGTCGGGAGAGGTGCGTTTCACGCAGGAATCCGGCCATCGCGTCCCGCACGACCCGCTGCTGGGGCTGGACAGGAGCATCACGCTGTTGCAGGGCGTGGTCGACAATTCGATGCCGTACAGCAACGAAGAGGCGGCGGCGCTCTTTCTGATGGGGAAGACGCTGGCGCGGCGCGGCCTGTTCGCGCGCTCGATGGAGTATTTCCGGCAGGCGCTGGCGAGGGCCAAGTCCGCGGATCAGCGGATCGAGGTCTTGCGGGAGTGGGGCGCGGCATGCTATCGCATGAACGACTTTGGCGAGGCGGCAAGGCTGTTCCACGAAGCGCTGCAAACGCGCGTGAGCAGCGTGGATCAATGGCTGCTGAAGACGGCGATGGACCAGATGGAGCAACGGCCGCGGCTGCCCGCGGATTTGCTCTTTCCGGCCGCCGAGGCGCCCAAGGGCGCGCCGCCGTTCTCGTTCAAGGACATCGCGCCCGAACTCGGGCTGAACCGGTTCGACGGCAACGGCACGGTGGCGTTCGGCGATTACGATCAGGACGGCGACCTGGACATCTTTCTCAGCGGCAGCGGGACGTTCATCGCGGTCTACAGGAACGATGGTGGGAAGTTCACCGAGGTGACCGAAGCGGCGGGTCTCGCCAAGGCGCCCTCGGGCTATTCGTTGAACCTGATCGATTATGACAACGACGGCCGGCTGGATCTGTACATGTCGCTGAACGGCTGGAGCGGTCCGATGCCGAATCTTCTGTTTCACAACGAGGGCGGCGGGCGGTTTGCCGATGTCTCGAAGGCGAGCGGCGCGGCGGATCCCGGGTCGGGCTTTGTGGCGCTGTGGGGCGATCTCGACAATGACGGCTTCCTGGATCTGGCGGTGGCCAACGGCGTGATCAAGGACGGATCGACGCCGCAGGTCTACCGCAACAACCGGAACGGCACGTTCACCAACATGACGAAGGCGGCGGGAATTCTGGAGCCGGCCAGTTTCGGCGCCATCGGCATCGCGCTGGGCGATTACGACCGCGACGGCGACCTCGACCTTCTGGTGAACGGGCTGGAGCCCGCGCCAAACCGGCTTTATCGAAATGACGGCAACTGGAAGTTCACCGAGGTTTCGCGGAGGCTGGTGCTGAATCAGCCCGTTCACAACGGCTTTGTCTGTGTCTATTTCGACTACACCAACGACGGCCGGCCGGACGTCCTGACGACGGCGCTGGCGTCGTGGGAGGCGGCGGTGGAGGGATTGAAAGCGCTGTTCACGCCTCCGGGCGGCAAGTCCGCCCATGCCGACGCCTCGCGGCTGTTTCGGAATGACGGCCCATCAGGCTTCACGGACGTGACAGTGGAAGCGGGGCTGGCGCGCCCGATGGGCGTGATGGGCGGCGGCGTGGCCGATCTTGACAACGACGGCTTCCTTGACATCTACTTCGGCACCGGCGATCCGCAGTTGAGCCGCCTGGAGCCGAACCGGGTCTTTCGCAACAACGGCGACGGGACGTTCAGCGACGCGACTTCGACGGCGCGGATGTCTCGCGCGGGGCAGAAAGGGCACGGGGCCGCCTTCGCCGATATCGACGAGGACGGCGACCTCGACGTCTACGCGCAATTGGGCGGGCATTACCCCGGCGACCACGCCGAGAACGCGTTTTATCGAAACCTGAGCGGAAACAGGAATCACTGGCTGGAGATCGATCTCGAGGGCGTGAAGAGCAACCGGTTCGCCATCGGCGCGCAGGTGACGGTGAAGGCGGGCGGCTCGTTGTACTACCGGGAGGTGAAAGGCAGCGAGGGGTTTGGCGCGACAAATCCCTGGCGGCAGCACTTCGGGCTGGGCAGGAACGCGCAGGTGGATTCGGTGGAGGTCGCCTGGCCGTCGGGCGTGAAGCAGAGGTTCGGGCCGATGGAAGCCAACCGCATCCTCGCGATTCGCGAAGACGCCGATCAGCCGCGCCGGGTGAAGTGATAGCTTGGGCGAGTGCGGCAAGCGGGTCTTATGACGGCCATTCTCCTGGCGGCTGACGGGATGTGGGCCGAAAACGCGGTGATCGACGGCAACGGCCGGATGGTGGCGATGCTCTATCAAGGTCAGGATGCGGCAGTGCGGACCGACATCGTGCTGCCGTCGCCGGGGTGGAGGAGCGTCTATTCGCTTTCCTCGGCGGAAAACCTGGCGGTGACGCGGGGGGAGGTCTCGACGTGGCGCGGCACGATCCCGATGAACGCGGCGAGCCGGCTGGAGTTCATTCAGACGGTCCGCGAGGCGGAGGGCAAGGTCATCTTCGGCGTGGGATACCGCGCGATGGCCGATCTCACCGCGGAGGGGCTCTTCTTTCGCGTCAGCATCCCATGGCTCGATTTCAGGGGAGGAACGGTCTACAACGGACTGCGGGACGTGACGCTGCCGGAAGATGGCCCGAACAACTCGAACCTGCTCTATGGCGAGACGGACCGGCTGGAAGCGCGCGCGGCATCGGGCGCGGTGTGGTGGAACGCGAGGTTCAGCCGGAAGTTCGGCATCAACCTGCAAGACAAGTCGGGCGAGAGCCCCAAGAGTTACACGTTCTGGGTCTACGTGCACCGCGGGAACATGGCGGCGGGGAGCGAAGGCTCGTTCGAGGTGGAACTGTCGATCGACGGCGTGCCGGACACATCGACCGCCGGGCTGACCGTCGATCTATCGGGGCCGCGCTACCGTTTCGACGGCTTCGGCGGCAACTACTGCTTCCAAATCGAATCACCGGTGACGGCGTACACGCTCGAGAATCTCGACTCGCGCTGGGCGCGCACGGAGATCAGTCTGCCCGAGTGGGCCTCGCCGGAGCCGGACCGTCCTGGCTCCAGACTCAGGCTCGAGATGGAGCTGATGCAGAAGCTGCGGCAGAAGGGCATTCCGTTCGTCGCGTCCATATGGCGGCTTCCAGAGCGGTTTCTGGCCGACCGCGGCGTAAAGGGACCAAACGACCAGCAGCGGAAGATCGATCCGCAGCGGTGGGACGAATTGCTCGAGTCCCTGGGATCCTACCTGCTTCACGCGCGGGACAAGTACGGTGTCGAGCCCGATCTGTTCTCGTTCAATGAGCCGGACCTGGGAATTCGCATTCTGTTCAGCGGCGAGGAGCACCGGGAGGCCATTCGCAGAATCGGCGCGCATTTCGAGTCGCTCGGATTGAAGACGAAGATGCTGCTGGGGGATGTGAGCCACCCGCGCGGGACGCACGTGTACGTCCTGCAGGCGGCGGAAGACCCGGAGGCGATGCGGTACGCCGGAGCGATTTCGTTCCATTCCTGGGGCGGCGCGTCGCGGCAGCAGTACGAGGCGTGGGCAGAGCTTGCGGAGCGGCTTCAGTTGCCGCTGCTCGTGGCGGAGCTTGGGACAGACGCTTCCGGCTGGCGCGGTCGCAGCTACGACTCCTACTGGTACGGGATGGAAGAGATCCGCCTCTATCAGGAGTTGCTGCTGTATGCGAAGCCGCGGGGGACGATGTACTGGGAATTCACTGCCGACTATTCGCTGGTCCGGCTCGACGGATCTGACATCGTTCCGACGGGCCGGTTCTGGCTCACGAAGCAACTCACGAACCTGACGCCGCCGGATTCCGAGGCGCTGGCGGTGGCTTCCGATCACCCCAAAGTGCTTCTTTCGGCATTTGGCAAGGATGGCGCCTACACCGTCCACATCGCCAACGTCTCGGCGGCGCGGAACGCGACAATCACGGGCCTGCCGGAGGAGATCGCCGAATGGCGCGCCATCCTGACGACGGAGGCGGAAGGCTTCAAGGAACTGCCGCCACTGGCGTCCGCCGCCGGCGGTCTGTCCGTGGAACTTCCGGCGCGCAGCCTGCTGACCCTGTTCCACCGCCCATAACCGGCAGGGTGGCGCTGTGCGCTATCCTCCAATTCATTCTGTCTGGGAATCCGGAGTACAACACCTATGAGCGATGCAATTCTGTCTGGGGCTGCGTTCAAGAGCGAACTGCGCGCGGGCAACCCGAAGATGGGACTTTTCCTGAATGCGCACAGCGCGACAGTCGCCGAACAACTCGCCCACAGCGGGTATGACTGGCTGCTGGTGGATACACAGCATGGCCCGATGAACCGCGAGTCGCTGTCGTCTATGCTGGCGGCGATCTCGAATGGCGGCGCGAAGTCGATGGTGCGCGTCGGCGGCTTCGACGACCGTGCGGGGATTCAGCAGGCTCTCGACCTTGGAGCGGACGGCGTGCTCGTTCCCTACATCAATACGGCGGAGGAGGCGCGGCAGGCAGTGAGCTGCGCCCGCTATCCGACGGCGGGAACGCGGTCGGTCTACTTCCCGCAGCGCAGCACGAACAAGGCGGGGCTGCTCGGCTATGTAGGCAACGCCAACGCCAACGTGATTGTCGCCTTGCAGGTGGAGACGGCGAGCTGCATCGAGAACATGGCGCAGATCGCGGCCGTGCCCGGCGTGGACATTCTGTTTCTGGGCCAGAACGACCTGTGCATGTCGATGGGGCTCTACGAGAAGTACGAGTTCCCCCACATGTACACCTCGCCGGAGCTTCAGGCGGCGACGGACAAGCTGGCCGCTGAAGCCCGCAAGAACGACGTCATTCTGGGTCTCTTCCTCTTCGGCACGTCGCGCGTCGGCGAGTTCCTGGAGAAGGGCTTCACCTTCATCAGCATCGGCAACGACCTGCACCACGTGCTGACGCAGAGCGGAGCCTACGTCAAAGACCTCGAGTCAATCGCCAGAGACAAAGGCAAAAGCTGGACTCGGCGGCCGACGGCGCTATTCTGAGCTCCACCTGCGCTCGCGCATTTTGTTGAATTGCCGGATGGCGCGTGCCCCAATCCGCCCTTGCCGCCGTGTCTCCTGCGCGGAAGTTTCAGCCGTGAGCTTGAGGAAATGCTCCAGCCGGTCCGGCTCGATCTCGCCATCCGCCTCCGCCTGACGGACCGCGCAGCCCGGTTCATCCCGATGGCGGCAATCGCTGAACCTGCACCCCGCCGCCAGCGCCGTGATTTCGTCGAAGACTTCGTCGACAGCGCCCGCGGCGTCCCAGGCTTCGACCTCGCGCAAGCCCGGCGTATCGATCAGCATCCAGCCCGCCGGCAGCAGGAAGAGTTCGCGCGACGTGGTCGTGTGGCGGCCGCGGCAGCCGCCCTCACGCACCTGCGCCGTCGGCTGCTGTTGGCTCTCCAGCAGCGCGTTGATCAAGGTCGACTTGCCCGCGCCTGAGCTGCCCAGCAGGACGGCGGTCTCCCGCGGTCGAACAAGCGAGTCGAACTGCTCCAGTCCCGCGCCGTTCGCCGCTGAAATCGGCGCGACCTCCGTCCCCGTCCTCCGATGGACCTCCGCCGCGAGCCTCTCCGC
>JACADU010000198.1 GCA_013388415.1 Bryobacteraceae bacterium | reverse complement strand
GAAGCGAAAAGCGTGTTTCTCGCCGCGGGCTGCCTCGGCTGCCATAAGGTGAGCGGCGTGGGAGGAGACGACGGCCCCGATCTAACGCGCGCCGGCTTCAAGGATCCGGGCCAGGTGAGCTTCGAGCACGTTCCGGGCAAGGGGAACATGAAGAACTGGATGGCCGAGCATTTCCGCGCGCCTGCGTCAGTGGTGGTGGGCTCGCAAATGCCGGCAACGCCGCTTTCGGAAAGAGAGATCGAGCAGCTCACCTTCTTCACGCTTTCGCTCCGCCGCAAGGAACTGCGCGACATCTACCTGCCGAAGGACCGCATCCGGGCGGTCAAGTTCCGGGAGCGCGAATTCGCGGCGGACGGGGAGACGCTTTACGGCGCGTTCTGCGCCGGCTGTCACGGCGACGACTGAAGAGGGCGGCGGCTTGCCGGACTTGTCTCCTTCCCTTCGATCGCGAATCCCGATTTTCTGGCCATCGCGCCCGACAGCCTGATCCAGAGAACGATCGAGCAGGGCAGGCCCGGGCGGCGGATGCCGGGATGGCTGAGAGACGACGGCGGACTGCGGCCGGACGAGGTGAAGGCGGTCATGGCGCACCTGCGCACGCTGGCCGATGTGAAGAGCGAAGCCGACCCACGTCCCGCGCGGTGGGTCGGGGGCGACGCCGCGGCCGGGAAACGTCTGTTCGAAACGAACTGCTCCGGATGCCACGGTCCACAAGGCAAGGGCGGCGAAGGTCCGGCGCTCAACAACAAGGTGCTGCACGAATCGGCGACCGACAGCTACCTGGTAGAAACGATCAGCCGCGGACGGCGCGGCACCGCGATGGCTGGATTCGTCGAACCCTCTCCCGTCCGGCCTGCACTCACCCGCGGCGACATCGAGTCCGTTGTCGCTTATCTTCGTTCGCTCCAAGGAGGCAAATCATGAACAAGCCCATCGACCGCCGCGATTTTCTGGGGGCCATCGGAGCCGCGGGCTTCAGCGGCCTGGCCGCCTCCACGCGCGAAGCCTGGGGACTGGAAGCGATCAAGAACCCTCTCGCCGTCTATCCCGACCGCGGCTGGGAAAAAGTCTATCGCGACCTCTGGAAGTACGATTCCGTCTACACGTTCACTTGCGCCCCGAATGACACGCACAATTGCATCCTGAACGCGTACGTGCGCAATGGCGTCGTTGTCCGGATCGGGCCGTCGATGAAGTACGGCGAGGCCACCGATCTGCTGGGAAACAAGGTCAGCAGCCGCTGGGACCCGCGCGTCTGCCAGAAGGGTCTCGCTCTCACGCGGCGCTTTTACGGCGACCGCCGGGTGATGGGCTGCATGATTCGCAAGGGCTTCAAGGCATGGCACGACGCCGGCTTCCCCCGCGAAAGCAACGGGCTGCCCCCGCGCAAGTATTATCAGCGGGGGCGCGACGAATGGATCAGGATCACGCATGACGAGGGGGCGAAGATCGCCGCTGCCGTGCTCAAGAACATCGCGGAGACCTACAGCGGCGCGGAGGGCAAGCGCCGGCTCACCGAGCAACACTACGACCCCGTTTGCGTCGAAGCCACCGAAGGCTCCGGCGTCCGCACCATGAAGTTCCGCGGCGGCATGCCGCTGCTCGGCATTACCCGCGTCTTCGGGATGTACAGGCTGGCAAACGCGATGGCGCTGCTTGACGCCAAGGTTCGCAATGTCGGACCCGACAAAGCCCTGGGCGCGAAGGGATTTGACAACTACTCCTGGCACACCGACCTGCCCCCCGGCCACCCGATGGTTTCCGGCCAGCAGACCGTCGAGTTCGACCTGCACGCGGTGGAGCACTGCAAGACTCTGATTGTCTGGGGCATGAACTGGATCACCACCAAGATGCCCGACGCGCACTGGCTCACCGAGGCGCGGCTGAAGGGGACAAAGGTTGTCGTGATCGCATGCGAGTACTCGGCTACAGCCACAAAGGCGGACGACGTGATCGTGGTCCGCCCGGGCACGACACCCGCCCTCGCGCTCGGCCTATCCAACGTCATCTTCCGCGAGAAGTTGTACGACGCGCAGTATGTGAACCAGTGGACCGACCTGCCGGTTCTCATCCGGATGGACACGCTGAAGTATCTGCGCGCCAAGGAGGTTTTCGGAGGCGAGCCCGCCGTTCTGAAGAACACGGCAGTCCTTGGCAAGGGCGAGAAAGAGCCGCCGCCGATCACGCACAGCAGGACGATCGTCACCGGCGAGATGCGCGCGGGTTGGGGCGACTACGTTTGGTGGGACCGCACCGCCAATGCCCCCAAGCCGCTGACGCGCGACATGGTCGGGAAGAACTCGACCGTGCAGAACCCGCTGCTCGAAGGCTCCATCGAGGTGACCCTGGCCGACGGCAAGAAGGTCCGCTGCCGCCCGGCGTTCGATCTCATCCGCGAGTACGCCGCCCACTTCGATCCCAAAACCACTGAAGAGATCACCTGGGCGCCCGCCGCCGCCGTTGAGTCGCTGGCGCGCCACATCGCCAAGGAACCGGGGACGACTCTGATCGCCATCGGCATGGGCCCCAACCAGTTCTTCAACAGCGACAACAAGGACCGCGACACGATGCTGCTGGCCGCGCTCACCGGCAACATCGGCAAAATCGCCGGCAACATCGGCTCCTACGCGGGCAACTACCGTGTCGCTCTGTTCAACGGCGCGCCGCAATGGATCAACGAAAATCCCTTCGACATCGAACTCGACCCGAACAAACCCGCCCGAGTCAGGCAGTACTGGAAGCCGGAGTCAGCCCATTACTACAACCACGAAGACCATCCGCTCCGCGTCGGCAACAAGCTCCTGACCGGCAAGACGCACATTCCCACGCCGACCAAGTCCATGTGGTTCGCCAACGCGAACTCGATTCTGGGCAATGTCAAGTGGCACTTCAACACCGTTGTCAACGTGCTGCCGCGCATCGAGATGGTGGCGGTGAACGAGTGGTGGTGGAGCGCTTCCTGCGAATGGGCCGACATCGTCTTCGGCGTCGATGCCTGGTTTGAACTGAAACATCCGGACATGACGGCATCGGTCACAAACCCCTTCCTCGTGACCTTCCCGCGAACGCCCATGAAGCGCGCGTTCAACACAATGGGCGACATCGAAATCCAGGCGCTGGTGAGCGCGAAACTGGCGGAACTGACCGGCGACAGGCGGTTTGTCGACTACTGGAAGTTCGTGCGCGAGCACCGCACGGACATCCATCTTCAGCGCATCCTCGACAATTCCACCAATACGAAGGGCTACCGATTCCTCGACCTTGAGGAAAAAGCCAAGCGCGGCATCCCTGCGCTGATGAACAGCCGGACTTCGCCCAAATCGGTCGGCTATGACCAGGTGGCGGACTCAATTCCGTGGTACACCAAGACCGGCAGGCTCGAGTTCTACCGTGAAGAGAACGAGTTCATCGAAGCCGGTGAAAATCTGCCGGTCCACCGCGAACCGGTCGACTCGACTTTCTATGAGCCGAACGTGATCGTCGCGCCGAAACACGAGGCGCTGCGGCCGGACGGTCCGGAGAAATACGGCGTCAAGCGGGACGACCTCACCTGCGAAACGCGCTGCGGGCGGAACGTCGTCCTCACCTGGGCGGAGACGAAGAAGACGAAGCACCCCTTGATGAAGGATGGCTTCAAGTTCATCTTCCACACGCCTAAGTACCGCCACGGATCGCACACGACGCCGATCGACACGGACATGATCGCCGTTCTCTTCGGGCCATTTGGCGATCTCTACCGTCTCGACAAGCGCAGCCCCTTTGTGACGGAAGGCTACGTCGACATCAACCCGGCGGACGCGAAAGAACTCGGCGTCGGCGACGGCGACTACGTCTGGATCGATCCCGACCCGGAGGACCGTCCCTTCCGGGGGTGGCAGAAGGACAAGAAGAACATGGAGTTCGCGCGCCTGCTGTGCCGCGCCCGTTACTACCCGGGAACGCCGCGCGGCGTGACGCGAATGTGGTTCAACATGTACACGGCGACGCCCGGCTCGGTGGAAGGCCAAAAGGCACGCAAGGATGGGCTGGCCAAGAATCCGCGCACGGGCTACCAGGCGATGTTCCGCTCGGGCTCGCATCAGTCGGCCACACGCGGCTGGCTCAAGCCGACGTGGATGACCGATTCGCTCGTGCACAAGGCGATGTTCGGGCAGGGGATCCGTCAGGGATTCGAGCCCGACATCCACTGTCCGACCGGCGCGCCGCGCGAGGCGTTCGTGAAAATCACCAAGGCCGAGCCCGGCGGCATTGACGGCAAGGGGCTCTGGCGCCCTGCCGCGATGGGAATCCGGCCCAACTACGAATCCGAAGCAATGAGGCGTTACCTCGCAGGCGGCTTCTTCAACCAGAAAGAGGAGAAAAAGTAATGGCACGCGTCAACAACTGGCAACTCGGCCGCGAGATGTCTTACTGGTATCCAGAGGCGCGGCCGCAGAAGCAGTTCGCGGCGGTCTTCGACACCAACAAGTGCATCGCCTGCCAGACCTGCACACTGGCCTGCAAAACCACGTGGACCTCGGGCAAGGGCCAGGAGTACATGCTCTGGAACAACGTCGAGACGAAACCCTATGGCTCCTACCCGCTGGCCTACGATCTGAAACTCCTCGAAATGCTGAACGGCCAGCAGTGGAACGGGAACAAATACGAGGGCCAGACCATCTTCGAATCGGCTCCGGCGGGCGAGCGCGTGCTCGGTTGGCGCCCGGAGCAGCAGGACTACGCCTACCCCAATGTGGGCGAGGACGATTGCGCCGGGCAGGTCGACCACGGGCAGTTCCTGTCGCTGCCGCACATGAACTGGTTCTTCTACCTGGCTCGAATCTGCAACCACTGCACGTATCCAGCCTGTCTGGCCTCCTGCCCGCGCGGCTCCATTTACAAGCGTCCGGAGGACGGCATCGTGCTTGTCGACCAGGGCCGCTGCCGCGGTTATCAGGAGTGCGTCCGCGGCTGCCCTTACAAGAAGGTGTTCTTCAATCCGATGACGGGGACTTCGGAGAAGTGCATCGCCTGCTTTCCGAAGATCGAGCAAGGCATTCAGCCGCAGTGTTTCGTCAACTGCATCGGCAAGATCAGGCTGGCGGGCTGGATCTCGAAGCCGGGACAGGTGCGAGCGGACAATCCGATCGACTACCTTGTGCACATCAGGAAAGTCGCGCTGCCGCTGTTCCCGCAGTTTGGGCTGGAGCCGAACGTCTACTACATCCCGCCGATTCACGCGCCGGTTTCGTTCAACAAGCAACTGTTCGGCCCCGGCGCCGGCGAAGCGGTGAAAACCTATCGCAATGCGATGAACGATCCCGACCTGGCCGGACTGCTTTGCCTTTTCGGCTCGACCGAGATGGTGGTCTCGCGCTTCAGCCGGCAGGGGGATTCCGTGACGGGCTTCGATGAGAGGGGCTCGGCGGTGGTGCGCGTCCCACTGCGGGAACCGGTGCACGTTCGCCCGGCGGTGGATACGAAGAACCAACTGGTCCGCATCAACTGCCCGTAAGGAGTAGCGCCATGAAATACGCGGTTTTCATTCTTGCCATCATCAGCGCGGCGTGCTCGCGGCCTCAAAAGACGGTCAACGAGGTCGTCGCCGTGAGCGCGGCGAAGCTCCCAATGGACCCGGCGGATCGGGCGTGGGACAATGCCCCGGCGCACATCGCCAGAATGATTCCTCAGGATCTTGTCGAGCCGCGTCTGATGACGCCGTCCACCCAACAAGTCACCATCCGCTCGATCACGAACGGCGCGGAGATCGCTTTCCGGCTTGAATGGGAAGATCCCGACAGCAACGATCTGCCAGGACCGGCGAAGATGGTCGACGCCTGCGCCGTTCAGATCCCGGAGAAGATCGAAAAGGACCTGCCGGAGCCCCAGATGGGACAGGAGGGCAAGCGCGTTCAGGTCACCTACTGGCGCGCCGACTGGCAAGCGGCCGTCAACGGACGGGGCGACACGATCCGCGACATCTATCCGAATGCTTCGATCGATCACTATCCCTTCGAGTCGAAACCACTCGAGCCGGGATCCGGCGAGCAGAAAGAAATGGCGATGCTCTACGCCCCGGCGCGCGCTCTTGGCAACATTCGAGGCGGTCCCCGCACCGTCCCAGTCGAAGACCTGGTCGCCACCGGGCCGGGCACGCTGACGCCGGGGCCGCCGCTTGGCGCAAACGGCAGAGGAGTCCACGGGAAAACGGGCTGGTCGGTTGTCATCAGCAGAAGACTCCCTGAGGGCCTGGCGCCCAACCAGCGCTCGCACGCCGCGTTTGCCATCTGGCAGGGAGCGAAGCAAGAAGCCGGCGCGCGCAAGATGAGAACCGGATGGATTCCGTTGGTCCGGCGAGGATCATGATGACACCCGAGGTTCACAACCTGCTCATTGAAGCCGCAAAGTGGCGCCTGTTGGGGCTGATGTTCGAGTATCCGGCAGCCGGATGGCGGCGGCAGTTGGAGACCCTGCTTCCGGACCTCCGGGACGAGACTCTGCTCAACATCGCCTCTGGAGCGCTCGAACACGCGACGGAGGGCCTGCACATCGCGCTATTTGGACCCGGGGGCAGCGTCCCGGCGCGCGAAGTCACCTATCTCGGCGGGGTCCAATTCGGCTATCTCATGGCTGAGCTGGCGGCCTTCTACGAAGCGTTCGGCTATCAGCCTTCGACGAACGAAGCCGGTGATCACGTGTCTGTCGAAGCAGGTTTCATCGCCTACCTGAAGCTCAAGCAAGCCTATGCTCTGGCCTCGGGAGATGTGGAACACGCCATGGTCGCCGGCGAAGCGGCAGGATCGTTCATCAAGGAACATCTAGCGCTCGTGGCTGAGCCGATGTTGGTCCCGCTGAGAGACTTCGCCCCGGATTATCTGGTCCGCGCAGGCGAAATCCTGCTCGAGCTGACAGGCCCTTCGCCCAAGACGGTCTACCCGCCCGGCGGCGCCGACGATGACGAAGAACTGTCCTGCGGCCCCGCAAGCGGGGCCGCTGAGTTGATTCAGTTGGATCCGCGGTAGCCGTGAATGTGGTCCGGGACGTAGTAACGCGGGTCATCGTCCCTTGAGAGCAACTGGAAGCCGCACTCGCGCATGAACCGCTCGACGAAGGCGCGGGTGCGAAACTCCTCGCCGTCGCCGCGCCGCGCACGGAAATCATGAGCCGAGATGCAGGCAAACCGCGCCCGCTTCATGCACTCGCGCATCCCTGGCAGCGCCCAGCGTTCCGCGCCCTCGATGTTCATCTTGATGAAGTCGATGCGGCCAATTCCATGCTCCGCGGCGTAATCGTCGAATGGCCGGCCTTCGACCGTGTGACTCGTGAGAGAGGGATCGCCGGTCCGAAGGTAGTTTGACTCCCAAACTGGAAGGGTTTCAATCTGCAAGATCTGCGGTTCAGCCGTAGCTGCCATGTGGACGCAGTTCACGTTCGCCAGCCCGTTCAGACGGCAAAAGAGTTCCAGCGCGGAGAAGCTGATGGGGTGCGCCTCCACAGCCCAGACTGTTCCCTCCGGTCCGGCAGCCTTCGAAAACGCGTAGACGTCCTCTCCCCTCCCCGCG
Organism: Bryobacteraceae bacterium; assembly: GCA_013388415.1. Lineage (GTDB taxonomy): Bacteria > Acidobacteriota > Terriglobia > Bryobacterales > Bryobacteraceae > JACADU01. The sequence continues at coordinate 11,136 of JACADU010000198.1, read as the reverse complement.
CCGATATCCACAATCACGTCGCCCAACCGCGGTTTGTAGACGTGAAACCAGTAATCTTCGGCGTCGCGCAGATACTTGGCAGCCCGCCCGAGCCACTTCTCCCAGTTCGGTGGAGCGCCCGGATCGTAATCCGGGTCGGGGAAGAAGTGCTCACCGACGCGCCGGACCCAAAGCCCGGCTTCTCGAAGAACCTCAAGTTCGGGCTTAGCAGTCCTCATGATCGGCGAAGAAGCGGTCGATCGAAGCCCGCATTTGCGCCGAGACCGAGCGGGGCAGCGACTTCATCTCGTCCGTGCCAAGCGGCTTGAAGGCCTTCGCCACCGCGATGTTTTGCTCGAGGTGCTCCAGCTTCGGCATCCCGACGACGGCGGCGCAAACCGGCAGAGTCATGGCATAACGGATGAGCATCTCGGGCGCGGCCTTGCCGAGAAGTTTCTCTTGGGCGAACACCTTCATCGCGGTCAGTCCCATCTTCTTTTTCAAGGCCACAGGCATCGCGATGGACTCGAAACCGGAGGCGCCGGTCTCGCCCTGACCAGCCTTGTCGGAGGGCGCGGCGTTGCCGATTTGCGCGATGTTCAAAGCCATCTGCGTGGAGTCGAAATCGTGCCTCTCCAGAGCCTGTTTCAACACGGTTGGACTCGCATGGCAGGTGACACCGATGAACCGCGCCACCTTTTGATCCCTCATCTTGTGCAGGACGTCGATGAGATTGCCTTTCGCTTCGGCCGCGGCCAGATCGTCCGGTCCCATCAAAGCGTGCATGTGCATCAGGTCGACCTGTTGCAGCCCAAAGTTCTTGAGCGACCGCTCAATCGTCCGCATCGCCTCGTCACCCTTGCGCGGCGAGATCTTGGTCACCAAAAAGAAGTCTTTCTTGTGGGTCTTCAGGTATTCGCCGATTCTTCGCTCGCTCTCGCCGTCGCCATAGCTGGCGGCGGAATCGATGTAGTTGATGCCGCCTTTCAGAGCGAGATCCAGCGCTTCGAGCGCCTTTTCCTGTTGCTTATACATGAGCCAGCGAGAGCCGGCGCCGAAACCCAGCAGGCTCACCTGGACCCCTGTTCTGCCAAGCGTGCGCATTGGCATCCCGGTCTTCGGGTCAGCGACCATTGCGGTGGCCTCGCGCGCCAGTGAGGCAAGCGTGGCGGATTCGAGAAAGGTGCGGCGCGAAAGCTTCATGCTGGAATTGTATCCTTTACTCGCCAATCAGGTGAGCCGCCACCGTCCTCCGGTGGGGTGCGCGGCGGTGCTCGAAGACGTAGATGCCCTGCCAGGTTCCGAGGGCCAGCGTGCCGCCGATCAGAGGAATCGAGAGGTGCACTCCGGTCAGCGCGGACTTCACGTGCGCCGGCATGTCGTCCGGACCCTCGATGGTGTGAACCCAGCGCGGATCGTCTTCGGAGACCGCCCGGTCGAACCACCCGCGGAGGTCGGTCTGCACGTCCCGGTCGGCGTTCTCCTGAATGACCAGCGACGCCGACGTGTGACGGCAGAACAGAGTCAACAAGCCTGTCGTGAGCCGCTGAGCGTCTACCCACCGCTCGACCTCGGCGGTGAACTCGTAGAGTCCCTTCCCCCGTGTGGCGATATGAAACTCGGTGACCGATTGCTTCATCGGTCTCGCGTCACTCAACGGTGACGCTCTTGGCGAGGTTCCGCGGCTGATCGACGTCGCAGCCCCGGCGTACGGCAATGTGATACGCCAGCAATTGCAGCGGCACGACTTCCAGGATCGGCAGCAGCAGTTCCCTCGCCGGCGGCACCCAGATCACGTGGTCCACCGATTTCTCCACTTCCTTCATCCCTTCGGTGGCGACAGCGACGACCTTGCCGCCGCGCGCCTTCACTTCCTGAATGTTCGAGAGCGTCTTTTCGTATCGCAGCAAGCTGGCATCGTCCTGCGGGTCGGCGGTCGCCAAAACAACCGTCGGCAGCGACTCGTCGATGAGCGCATTCGGGCCATGCTTCATCTCTCCGGCGGGATAACCTTCGGCGTGGATGTAGGAGATCTCCTTGAGCTTCAGCGCGCCTTCGAGCGCAATCGGATAGTGGATGCCGCGGCCAAGATAGAGGAAGTCGCTCGCCTTGAAGAGATCCTTCACCAGTTCTTCATAGTGGACGTCGGCAGCCAGCAATTGCTCCAGCCGGGCTGGAATCTTGAGAAGGTCTTGGGTCAGGTCCACCGATGCGTCGTGTAACAGAGTGCCGCGCTGCTGTCCGAGATACATCGCGAGCACAAACAGCGCCGTGAGCTGCGATGTGAACGCCTTGGTCGAGGCGACGCCGATTTCAGGTCCGGCATGAGTCAGCAGAGTCCCAGCCGCTTCCCTCGACAGCATCGAACCCATCACGTTGACAATCGCCAGCGTTTTCGAGCCCTTCTGCTTGGCCTCCCGCTGCGCTGCCAGTGTGTCCGCCGTCTCACCCGATTGCGAAATCAGGACTGTCAGCGAATCCGGACCGACGATGGGATCGCGATACCGGAACTCACTGCCGTAGTCGACCTCCACCGGCATCCGCGCCAGGCGTTCGATCATGAACTTGCCGGCGAGCGCGGCGTGCCAGCTTGTGCCGCAAGCCACGATCCTCACATTCCCAAACGCGGCGAACTCCGCTGGTGTGATCTGCATCTCGTCGAGGAAGACGCGTCCGGACTCCTGCCCCACCCTGCCCAAAATGGTGTCCCGCACGGCCCGGGGCTGCTCAAAGATCTCTTTGAGCATGAAGTGCTTGTAGCCGCCTTTCTCAGCCATGATGGGGTCCCACAGGATGTGGGACACCTGCCGCTTGACCGGCTTGCCGTCGAGATCCATCAATCGCACGCCATCGGGGGTCAACACCGCGATGTCGCCATCATGCAGAAAGAAGACATCGCGGGTGTGGTTCAAGATCGCGGTAATGTCGCTGGCGACGAAATACTCGCCCTCCCCCAGCCCGACGACGACCGGCGGCCCGTTCCGCATCGCCACGATCTTGCCGGGATCAAGGCGCGAGATGATGGCGCAGGCATAGACGCCTTTCATCTGCCGCGCGGCTTGCCTCGAGGCTTCCTCGAGGTTTCCGCCGAAGTACTTCTCCACGAGGTGAGGAATGATCTCGGTGTCAGTCTCGGTATGGAACTCGTGGCCTTCGGCGGAGAGTTCTTCCTTCAAGGCGAGGTAGTTCTCAACGATGCCGTTGTGCACAACAACCGTGTCGCCCTTCGAGTCGCGGTGCGGGTGCGCGTTCTCCTCCGTTGGTCTCCCATGGGTCGCCCAACGAGTGTGGCCGATTCCGTACCACCCGTCAACGGGGTTGAGACGGACGGTCTCTTCGAGGTTATGGAGTTTGCCCGACGCTCGCCTGACTTCCAGACGCCGGGCGGAGTCAACCACCGCGAGGCCGGCGGAATCATAGCCCCGGTACTCCAGCCGCCGCAACCCGTCAAGGATGATCGGAACCGGCTTCCGCCCCCCAACGTACCCGATGATGCCGCACATATCCCCTCCAGAACTTTAGTATCGGCAGACCCGGCCGCGCCACAATAGGGCGAACCCAACACCCAACGTCACGATTCGCTAGTCCAGAATCTCCACCCTGTACTCCTCAATCACCGGATTGGCCAGGACATCCTCGGCGATCCGGTTCAAACCGGCGGACAGCGCCTCTTTCGGCGTCCCCTCGGCAATCTCGATCTCAAAGAATTTACCCTGCCGGACGCCGGCGATTTCCGGATGACCCATGCTCTGCAACGCGCGCGCGATCGTGGCGCCCTGCGGATCGAGCACGGTCTTCTTCAGCGTGACGTAGATCTGGGCTTTCATGGGACTCTTCAGTTTAACGGGTGCGGGACCGGCCGTGCTCTGGCGGCGGCTATCGAACGATCATCGTCCCGTTCACCAAGGTTCCAATCCGCGGGCATTCGATGCGGACCGAATCGCCCTCGGCGAGCGCCGCGGCTTCGGTGACGATAATCCCGGTGCCGGTCAGCAGGACGCTCGCGGCGGGAACGGGATTTGCGCGGAGCAGGTATTCGACAAGCTCTTCGATTTTGCGCCCGAGTTTCGATGTGGACGTTGAGCCGTCAAAAAGGACCTGCCCGCCCCGCTCGATCAAACAACGCATATCCAGCGAGTAAGGATCCGTCAACTCCTCTGGCGTGACGAACCACGGTCCCAGCGCGCAGCACGCCGTATACACCTTCGACTGAGGCAGGTAGAGCGGATTCTCGCGCTCGATGTCCCATGCCGAGACATCGTTCGCCAGAGTGTATCCAAGCACGCGCCCCTTGGCGCCCAGGAGGACCGCCAATTCCGGCTCGGGAGCAGTGAATCTCGAGTCCGCGCGAATGCCGACACGCTGAGCCGGCCCAACGCAGACCCGGCTGGTTCCCTTGAAGAAGATTTCCGGGCGCGGCGCAGTGAACACATGGCGGTAGAAGCCCTCGCGCGTTCCGTGCTCCGCGTCGCGAAACGAAGCCGACATCTCATAGGTGCACCCGCACGCCCAGACTTCACGCGGCTCGATTGGCAAAGCGGGCTCGATGGACTCGTGCTGCCGGACGGCGTAGCGGCCGGCCAAATCGGCGAGTGATACGCCGTCGCGCTCGCCGCGGTCAACCAGTTCCCGGAGCGAGTAGCCGGGGATGGGACGGGCATGGCCATTCTCAAAAACCGCGGCGGTCAACCGTCCTTGCCACCAGACCTGGCCAATCTTCATGCTTGTCGGTACCTCTCTTACTAATACTTGACGTAGACGGTCTTGTAGTCGCTATAGAACTCGATCGCCGCGGGACCTTGCTCCTTGGGCCCGAAACTAGAGTCCTTGGTGCCGCCGAACGGGAGTTGGTACTCGACGCCGGCGCTCGGCAGGTTGACCGTCACAAGCCCAGCCTCGATGCCGTAGACATACTCGAACATGCGGGAAAGGTTGGTGGTTTGCAGCGAAGCGCTGAGTCCGAATTCGCTGGCGTTGGCGATCTGCATCGCGTGCTCGAAGTTGTCCGCCTTCATCACCGCCAGCACCGGGCCGAAAATCTCCTCGCGGGCGATGCGGTGCTGCTGCGTCACGCCGGCGAAGACAGTGGGTTCCACGAAATAGCCCTTGTCGAAAGCGCCGCCAGTCAGGCGGCGGCCGCCGCAAAGCGGCTCTCCGCACTCCTTCCGGCCGATCTCCACGTAGTCGAGGACGGTCCTCATCTGGGCCTCGTCGACGCAGGGGCCAATGTCCACGCCCGCCTCCATGCCGTTGCCGACCTTGAGGCGGCGCGTGCGCTCCGTCACCGCCTCGACGAACCGGTCATAGATGGGCGCCTCGACGATGGCTCGCGAGGTTGCGGTGCATTTCTGCCCGGTAGAAAAGAACGCGCCGTTGACGACGTTCTCGACTGCGGCGTTGAAATCCGCGTCGGCGAGAACGATGGTGGGATTCTTGCCGCCCATTTCGAGTTGGATTCGCAGCCGTCTCTTCGAGGCCCTCTCGTGCAGCTTCAGCCCGACGCCGCAGCTCCCGGTGAAGCTGACAGCGCGGACGGGGGAGGCGTCGATCAGCGCGTTGCCGACGGCGCTACCCGCCCCCGCGATGTAGTTGACGACTCCCTTTGGGATGCCCGCGTCATGGCAAGCTTCGACAATCCGCCAGGAGCTGAGCGGCGCGGCCGAAGCCGGCTTCAACAAGACGGTGTTGCCGCAGATCAGCGCCGGCGCCAGCTTCCATGCCGGAATGGCGCTCGGGAAATTCCAAGGCGTGATGAGCGAGACCACGCCGACCGGCTTCCGCAACGCGAACATATGGACACGGTCGCGTTCGCTGGGAGCAAGAACGCCGGCAAACCGCGCCCCTTCTCCGGCGAAGTACCTGAAGATGTTGATCGACCGGCGCACCTCGCCTTTCGCCTCGGGCAGCGTCTTGCCTTCCTCCCGCGTCATCTCGGCCGAGATGTCGTTGAAGCGGGCGTCGAGAAGGTCGGCCACTTTGTTCAAAAGCGCGCCCCGCGCCGGCGCGTTCAGATGACTCCAGCCTGGAAGCGCGGATTCGGCCGCCGCGGCGGCGCGGAACACATCGTCTGCCGTCCCGGCGACATGCAGCGAGACGATTTCGCCTGTGTCAGCCGGGTTGCGGTTTTCCACGGCGGGGCCGTCCACCCACTCGCCGTTGATGTAGTTTCTGAAAAGCTCAGCCATCCCGATCTTCCTTACCTTTCGAACTTGACCTGCGGAGCGTTCTGCGCCCCCGCAGCCACCTTGAAATACTCATCCACCCGCTGGAAACCGAGCATTCCGGCAAGCAGATTGTTGGGAAATCGTCCGATCGCCGTGTTGTAAGCCTGAACCGTCTCATTGTACTTGCGGCGCTCGACGGCAATGCGGTTCTCGCTGCCTGCCAGCTCGTCCTGGAGCCGCATGAAGTTCTCGTTGGACTTTAATTGCGGATAGTTCTCCACGACAACGAGCAGACGTCCGAGCGCCGTGTCGATCTGCTGATTGGCAGCGAGTTTCTCTTGCGGCGTTCGCGCGCCGGCCAGTTGCGCCCGGGCGGCGGTCACCGAATCGATCACTTGTTTTTCCTGAGCGGCGAAACCCTTCACCGTCTCCACCAGATTCGGGATCAGGTCCGCCCGGCGCTGGAGCGCCACGTCCACGTTGCCCCATGCCGCCGTGACAGCTTCCCGCTTCTCCACCAGTTGGTTGTTCACCGAAACAGCTTGCACGCCGATCAACGCGGCGATGCAAACCACAACGGCCAGTATGATGATTCCCACTTTCATCGTGTCGACTCCCCTTAGGTGTCCATCCGGTCAACCGCTGCGATCATGGCAGCAAGGCTGGCAAGGTAACGGCCGAACAATTCGCGCGCATCCACGTCCTTGGGCCTTTTACTGCCTTCCCGTAGATCTAACAATGTATAAAAAGGCGCGGCATCCACGCTGAGCTTCGCCTGAATGGCGTCGAAGACTTCACGCTTCACGTGCGAGGTCGCAGCGTCGCCATGCAGGCGCAGAGCATGGCGCGCCAGCAGCGCGAAGGTGCTGACGGAGTCGGCCATCAACCCGAGGAGCAGGTCCGGCTGCCCGAGGACGCCAGCCGCTTTCTGCCTGAGTCTGAGGGCTTTTGCCCGCAGCTCCAGCTCCACTTGGGCGCGGTAGAACCTGTCGTCGATGCTCAGCCCGGCGATCACATCCTGGCCGAACAGCACGCGCCTGCGTTCGCTCATGTCGTGAAATTCGATGGGGAAACAATCGGTCGAGCGGGCTATTTCGTCGCGGGACATGAGCAGAGGCGCGGGATTGCCCTGCTCGCGCCACCATCGGAAGATCTTTTCAGAAGCCTCGAGTTCCCTGACGCCGACGCGCCCCAGCACGCAGAACACGTTCAAATCGGAAAACCGCTCCGAGAAATCACCGGCGGCCGCTGAGCCGTAGAGAATGACCGCTTCAAGAACCGCGCCGTGCGCCGCCTTGAGCCGGTTGACGAGTTCAGATAGCAGTTTCTCGATCTTCTCGGTCATCACTGACACCTCTACCAGTCGCTGGAAGCTCCGCCGCCGCCGCTGTCCCCGCCTCCGAACCCTCCGAAGCTGTCACCGGAGTCGTATCCCCCAAACCCGCCGCCGCTGTGCGTGAAGGGCCCCGCTCCGTAGAACATCGCAGGCAAACCGCCGCGGCGGCGGCGCCGGCGGCTGTTTGCGAGGAAGGCCAGGCCCGCGACAACGATCAGCGCCGGAACCTCCCAAGGGAACCCCGAGTCCCGGCTCCGCCTCGCGGCGGACGGTGGGGCCTCGGCAGCGATCTTCACGTTCTTGGCCTTCGCCACCCGCTCGCCGATGCTGTGCGCGGCGATGGAAAGCGCCGCTCCATAAGTCCCGCCGCGAAGGGCCGGCCGCATCTCCCTGAGCAGCGAGCCCGCGCTCCCATCGGTCAGCATTGGCTCGAGCCCGTAACCGACCTCCACACGGCTCCGGCGTTCCGCGATCGCGAGCAGGATCAGAACGCCCTCGTCTTTGCCTTTCTGCCCGATCCCCCATCGCCGGTAAAGCAGGTTCGCCACGTCTTCGATTGGTTCACCCTCCAGCCGCGGCAGGGTGACAAATGCCATCTGCACGCCCGTCGCCTTCTCGACGGCAGCCGCATAGCGTTCGAGCTCAGCGGCTTCGGAGGCGGCGACGACCCGGGCGAAGTCGTTGACGTAACCCTTCGGCTGCAATGAAGCGAAATCGGCCGCGGCGGCGGCGAGCGCGCAGGCGAACCAGAGAAGAGAGGCTTTCGCGCTCATCCGCGTCAGCACTCCAGATCGTTCCGGCCGAAGTCGAGGCCGTCCAGCCGCCCGAGCAACGCCATGCCGATACTCTCCGTATTGAAGTGCGAGGCGGCGGTTTCCAGGACCTGATCGGCCGTGACCGCCTCGATGCCGGCGATCACTTCGTTGATCGAGTAAAAACGGCCGTAAGTGAGCCACTGCCGGGCGAGGTTGCCCATCCGGCTCGATGTCGACTCCAGGCTCAGCACGAGCGAGCCTTTCATATTGTCCTTCGCCAGCCGGAGCTCGTCCGGAGCAAGCGGTTCGGTCTTCAAGCGCCTGATCTCTGTCATAACCCCATCCAAAACCGCGCGGACATTGGCGGCGCTCGCGCCGGCGTAAACAGCGAGCATCCCGGCATCTCGATAGAGATTAAGTTCAGAGAAGATCGAATAGGCTAATCCCTGTCTCTCGCGGATGTTCTGAAACAACCGGCTGCTCATGCCCGCCCCTAACACCACATTGAGCGTGTAGGCGGCGTAGCGCAAGGGGTGCGCCGCCTCGAGCATGGGAGCGCCAAGGCAGAAATGGACCTGCTCGAGCGACCGCCGCTGCTTCAGCAGAATGGGAGCCTTGGGCTCCGGGCGCGGGCCGTCGGGCCTGTCGCCGCCGGCGGGCAGTGTCGAGAAGTACTTCTCCGCGAGCGCTGCGAATTCGCCATGGTCGAGCGATCCCGCCGCGGTGATGATGAGATTGCGCGGCGTGTAGAAGCGCCGGTGGAAATCTCTCAGTTCGTCGCGTGTGAATCCAGCGATGTTCTTCTTCGTTCCAATGATGGGCCGCCCGATCGGATGCCCGTGCCAGAACCGGCTCACGAAGAGTTCATGGATGAAGCTCTCCGGATTGTCCGTGTCCATCTTCAGCTCTTCGAGGATGACGCCCTTTTCCTTCTCGACGTCATCGGCTTCGAAGAGCGGATTGAGCAGCATGTCCGCGAGGATGTCGAACGCGAGCGGGAGGTGCTCGTCGAGCACCTTCGTGTTGTAGCCCACCAACTCGCGCCCCGTGAACGCATCCAGATGCCCGCCGATGGAGTCCATTTCACGGGCGATTGCCTCCGCCGACCGCCTCGGCGTCCCCTTGAACAGCATGTGCTCGATGAAGTGCGAGATTCCGCTCTCGCGCGGCTTCTCGGCACGCGAGCCGGTGCCTAGCCAGAATCCAAACGCGACGCTGCGCACCGCGGGCATGGCCTCGGTGATCACCCGGATGCCGTTGGGAAGTACTGTCATCCGGACCTCACGGTCCGGTTGTGGGTCACGCATCTTCAACTCCGTTATCTTCTCATGCCGGGTCCGGCCGTTACACTAAAGACAGAAACCACGCATGGCCACGCTCCTGGGGATGGAAGAGCTCGACATCGCCGCTCTGATGCCCGGCGAGCCTGCCTGGCGCGCCAGGCAGGTCTACGAAGCCATCTACAACAAGCGCGTCGAGACCATCGAGCGCATCAACGGACTTCCCAAAGCCTTGCGCGCCTCGCTTTGCGCTGAGCATTCTGTTGGACACATGGCGCGGGCCTCGCGGTATGAGGCGGCAGACGGCACGCGCCGCTACCTGCTCTCGCTCAACGACGGCAAGACGGTGGAAGCCGTGTGGATGCCAGAATCAACCCGCGACACGCTTTGTCTTTCCACTCAGGTGGGCTGTCCGGTCGACTGCAAGTTCTGCCTCACCGCCCTGATGGGTCTCGAGCGGAACCTCACCGCCGGCGAGATCCTCGGCCAGGTCATCCATCTCGCGGATGACAACAACCTCTGGGCCGACAAGAAGCGCATCAATATAGTGTTCATGGGCCAGGGCGAGCCGCTCCTCAACCTGCCCAACCTGCTGAAGGCGATTCGAATCCTCAGCCACGCCCGCGGCTTCGGTATCTCAGTCCGGCGCATGACGGTCTCCACTTCCGGCATCATCCCGAGAATGGCGGAATTGGCCGCGGTTCCGGACGCGGAGCGCCCGCGCCTCGCCATCTCTCTCAACGCTTCGAATGAGGATCAGCGCCGCGAGTTGATGCCCATCACGCGGAAGTACCACCTGAGCGACCTGATCGAAGCCTGCCGCAACTATCCTCTCCGCTCATGGGAGAAACTCAGCTTCGAGTACGTGCTGCTGAATGGCGTTAACGACTCGGAAGCCGACGCGCGCCGCGTCGCGAGGCTGCTCGCCCGCATCAACTGCAAGGTGAACCTGATCGCGCTGAACCCCGGCCCGGGCATTCCGTTCGAAACACCCGCACCCGAGCGCGTCGCGCGTTTCCAGGAAATCCTCCGGCGCAGTTTCCCCACCTTCATCCGCCGGCCGCGCGGCCTCGACATCTACGCCGCCTGCGGGCAGTTGAAGCGCATGGAGACACTCGCGCAGATCGGCTGAATCAATTGGCGCGATCCCAAGGGCGCCGCAAAGTCGGCGGATTCGCATATCGGCTCATTTTGAATTGGATCCGCGCCCCGCAGCCGGGCTCGATCTTCACCTGCAAAGCCGCCCCATTCAGCGGCAGCGTCTGTCCACCAGCCGCGGCTTCAAGGAATCGATGCTCGCCATAGCCGCCCGCCTGCACGAGAACCTCCCGCGGCTCAACCGCGTTCACGTTCACAAGCACCAGCGTTGCCGAATCGGCGGACAGCTTCTCCACCAGAGCCCCGACATCTTCCGGCAGCCCCGCCCGGCGCTTGACCGGATCGAAATACCGGAACCGGCTGTGCAGCGTCCAGATGCGCCCCGCGAAATAGCCGCCCAAAGCAAGGTTTGTCAGCGCGTCAGTGGCTGCCGGGTTCAGATCGAGCAGGTAATCGGCAAGCCGCGTGTCCGGCGAAGTAGGATCGTTCCGGATCAACTCCATCTTGCGGCGGACCGTTTCCAG
>JACADU010000197.1 GCA_013388415.1 Bryobacteraceae bacterium | reverse complement strand
GTTCCATAGCCGAATTGGCAACGATGTTGCCGCAGGCGGGCGGGTTCTATGTTTACACCCGGGCGGCGTTCGGCAACGCCGTCGGATTCACGGCGGGCTGGGTCGACTGGATCACGCAATGCTCCGCGCTCGCTTACCTGGGCGTGTCCATGGCCGAATTCGCGGCCGCGCTTCTGCCGGCTCTTACGCCCTGGACGACCGTCATCTGCGTCTTTCTGATCCTCGGGCTGACTTTCATTCAATGACGCGGCACGCGGGTCAGCGGCCGGACGCAGGAGATCGCCTCGGCCATTCAAGCGATCGGCTTCACGCTATTCCTGGCCGCGTGTTTCGCGCTCGCTCCTGAGAACCCCGCCACCGCGCTGGTTGGGCCGCCCAGCGGCAGCCTGTGGCTTTCGGCCGCGCTCGCGCTGCGGCTCATCGTCGCGACGTTCGTCAGCGCGCTGGCAGGCATTGCGCTGTCAAGCCTTATCCCTGGCTCACCTTGGCCGCGCTGTCCGGCGGAGTCCTGCTGCTCATCGGCGCCATCCAGGGCGATCCGCGAGGGACCGTTCAGGCGCTGGCGCTCATCGCCGCCGGCTACCCGCTCTATCGGCTCAGCCGGCGGGTTCGGGTATCTTGAGTCGGTATGCTCTCCCGGCGGGACTTCCTTTCTGCGGCGGCCGCGGCCGGCGCCACCGGCCCGCCGGCTGACCTTCACTGGCTGGGCATCGCCGAAGCATCGAAGCTGCTTCGGGCGCGCGTGGTCTCGCCGGTCGAGCTCACGCAGGCCTGCCTGCGGCGGGTCGAGAAGCTCAACCCGAAGCTCAACGCATTCATCACGCTCACGGCGGATGCGGCGCTGGCGGATGCGCGCAAGGCCGAAGCCGAGATCGCGGCCGGCCAATGGCGCGGTCCGCTGCACGGCATTCCGATTGCTGTCAAAGATCTCTACGATACCGCCGGAGTGCTGACCACGGCGGCAAGCGCTCAGTACGCCGGCCGCGTCCCCAAAGAGGATGCAGAGGCGGTGCAGCGGCTCAAGGCCGCCGGCGCCGTCATGCTCGGCAAGCTCAACATGGATGAGTTTGCCTACAACTTCACCTCCGAGACGAGCTACTACGGCCCGAGCCGCAATCCGTGGGACCCGGCGCGCTCGCCGGGCGGCAGCTCGGGCGGCTCGGCTATCGCGGTCGCGACGGGCATGTGCTTCGCCGCGCTCGGTTCGGACACAGGAGGCTCCATCCGGCTTCCGGCCGCGCTGTGCGGCATCACGGGACTCAAACCGACCTACGGCCTTGTCGACGTGCGCGGCGTCGTCCCGCTCTCGTGGCCGCTCGACCATGCCGGCCCGCTGTGCCGCAGCGCGGGCGATGCGGAGAAGATCCTCGCCGTTCTCGCCGGCAGCACGCCGGCGCTATTGAGCCCTGCGGCGAAGACGCTGCGGCTCGGCATTCCGCGCGGGCCGTGGTTGGACGGCGTGGACCCGGAAGTGCGGGCCGCGTTCGACGCCGCGGTGAAGCACCTCGGCGGCGCGCGGGAAGCGGATCTGCCTCTGCTGCCGCCGAGCCCGCAGATACCCGACCTGCCCGCGGCCTACCTCACGATCATTCAGACTGAGGCGTTCGCTTTTCACGAGGAAATGGTCAAACAACATCCGGAGCGCTTCCACGCCGGAACGCTCCGCAGCATCCAGAGTGGCGCGAAAGTGACCGCGGCCGAATATGCGCGGGCGCGGCATGAGATGGAGCGGCTGCGCGCCGGCGTGCGGCGCAGTTTCGAGCACGCCGACCTGCTGCTCACCCCAACTTCACACGCCGCGGCTTTCGAACTCGGCAAGCCCGCACCGCTCACTTTCCTGCGGAACACGGCGCCGTGGAACCTGTTTGGCCTGCCGACGATCTCCATACCGTGCGGCTTCACGAGCGCCGGTCTGCCGGTGGGACTTCAGATCACGGGCGCGGCCGGTCAGGACCGGCTTGTGCTGATGCTGGCCGCCCTGTATCAAAAGGCGACCCGGTGGCATCTGAAGAGGGCGGCCTGAAAGGCCGCCGCAGGCAGAGTGCCTGCCCCGCCTATGATTTGGGTTTCCCGCCGATCCTGTCAAAGATGTCGATCGGCAGCGGGAAGACGATCGTCGTGTTGTGCTCGGAGCCGATTTCCACCAGCGTTTGCAGGTAGCGGAGCTGAATCGCCGCCGGCTGGTGCTGAAGAACCTCCGCCGCCTCCGCCAGCTTTTGAGACGCGGTGAACTCGCCCTCGGCGTGAATCACTTTGGCCCGCCGCTCGCGCTCGGCCTCTGCCTGGCGCGCGATGGCCCGAACCATCAATTCGGGCAGTTCCACCTGCTTCACTTCCACCATCGTCACCTTGACGCCCCACGCCGCCGTGTGGCGGTCGAGAATCGCCTGAAGCCGGGCGTTCAGCTTCTCGCGCTCGGCCAGAAGCGTGTCCAGTTCCACTTCGCCCAGTACGGATCGCAGTGTCGTCTGAGCGAGCTGCGACGTGGCGTACAGGAAGTTGGTCACCTCCAAAACAGCAAGTTTCGGGTCGATGACGCGGAAGTAAATCACCGCGTTCACCTTCACGGTGACGTTATCGTGGGTCACGATGTCCTGCGACGGAACTTCATGGGTTTCGATTCTGAGACTGATCCGCACCATCCTGTCGATTGGCGCGAAGACCAGGATGATGCCGGGTCCTTTCGGGTCGGGCAGCACCCGCCCGAGGCGGAAAATGATGCCACGTTCGTACTCGCGCAGGATCTTGATTGAGGAGAGCACGTACAGGATCGGGATCAATACTGCGATAAGGGTCAACAGATTCGATTCGTCCATCTCATTCACCTCCCGGTTCAACCTTCAACTCCAGGCCTTCGATGCCCGTGATGCGGACCTTCTCGCCAGCTTTGATTTCGCGGCTCGATCTCGCCTGCCAGATCTCGCCCTTGTATAGCACCTGCCCGCAGGGCGTCAGGTCGGTGAAGGCCGAGGCTGTATCGCCGGCGAAGCCTTCGCGGCCCGTTTGAGGGCGGGTCATTCTGGCCTTGACGATAAGCGAGACCAGGAACAGCACGATCGCTGCGAAGGGGACTGCGAGCGTGATGGCGGTCGAGAGCCTGATGCGCATCTCCGGCACCGGGCTGTCGATGAGCAGCACGGCGCCCAGCACCAGGGCCACAGTCCCTCCAATGCCGAGGATCCCGTGCGACGCGATCTTCGCTTCTAGGACGAAGAGCGTGAGCGCGAGCAGAATCAGGGCCGCCCCGGACCAGTTCAACGGGAGAACGGCCAGAGAGGCCAGACCCAGCAGCAGAAGGATCGCCCCGGCCACGCCGGGCAGGATCAGCCCGGGCG
>JACADU010000238.1 GCA_013388415.1 Bryobacteraceae bacterium | reverse complement strand
GGCGGGCGTGCCGGCGGAGATGCACATCTACCAGGAGGGGCGTCACGGCGTTGGCCTGGCGCAATCGGACCCGGTGCTGGCGACATGGCCGGCCCGGCTCAAGGACTGGCTGGCGGTCCGGGGCATCATTGCGAGGGAAACGCGCTGAGCGGCGGGCGCGTCGAAAGGAAGGGATGGCGATGCGCTGGCTCGCGATTTCAGCTCTGGCGCTGTCACTCGGGGCTCAGCAGCCCGCGCCGGATCCCCGCCCTGAGGCGGACCCCGGCCGGCCGGTCCTTCGCCGTGGAGGACCGTCAACGAAGCGCGAGCAGACGCCGTCATCCCCTAAGCCGGCAATGACGGGCGTCAACCCGGAACCGGAAGCCGTCCCTGAACCGGCGGCTTCAGCGACGGCGGACAAGGCGCCCGCCGCCCGGAATCCGGCGCCTGGAGTGGAGGCGGAACAACTCAGCCTGATCGAGCGGGCGCGCCTGGTTGCCTACGAGTTCAACGAGACTCTCCCCAACTTCATCTGCGACGAACTGGTGATGCGGTACCAGAGTGTGAGGCGGGTTCCCGATTGGACGTACCGTGACCGCGTCGAGGTCGAACTCCTCTATGTGGACGGCAAAGAGGACTACAGGAACGTGCGGAGGAACGGCAAACTGCTCAAGAAGGGTTCGCCCGAGGATTCAGGAAGTTGGTCGACGGGCGAATTCGGAACAGTGCTGGCGGACATCTTCTCCCCGGCGACCAACGCGCAGTTCAAGCGGCGGGGACGCTCGACGGCGGCGGGAATGGACGCCGAGGTCTACGACTTCGCGGTGGAGCAGCCGAACTCGCACTGGCAGATTCGGTTCGGAAGAACGGTCAAGCCCGCTTACTCGGGTTCGTTGTGGATCGATCCGAAGACGGCGCGGGTGCTGCGCATCGAAATGGGGACCAAGAGGCTGCCTGCCGACTATGAGATCGACACCGTCGAGTCCGTGGTTGACTACGCGTGGGTGACGATCAGCGGCAAGAAGTACCTGCTGCCGGTGAAGAGCCAGAACCTGGCTTGCGTCAGAGGGACATTCGACTGCACGAAGAACGAGATCGAGTTCAGGAACTACCGGAAATTCACCGCGGAGTCTCAGGTGTTGCAGGTGGAGAGCGAGATCACCTTTGAAGAAGAGCCGCCGAAAGAGGACGCAAAAAAGAAGAAGCAGTAGGGCGCTGGGCCCGATCCAAGCAATTAAGGAGTGGTGACGAAATGAAGTGGAGCGTCTTTGCGTTGGCCGGGTTGTCTGTTGTTGCGGCGGAGATTCCCGAGCCGGCTGTTGATGAACCGCTGGCGGCGGCGAAGGGCAGGCAGGTGGCTGTGCTCGCCGGCGGCTGCTTCTGGTGCACGGAGGCCGTTTTCGAGATGGTGGAGGGCGTTCAGAAGGTCGTTTCAGGGTATTCGGGCGGGGAAGCGAAGGACGCGAATTACCGGGCGGTTTCGACCGGCCAGATCAATCACGCCGAGGCGGTTGAGATCACATACGACCCTTCGAAGGTGACCTACGGCCAATTGCTGAAAGTTTTCTTCAACGTGGCGCACGACCCGACGCAACTGAACCGGCAGGGACCCGACTACGGCAGGCAGTACCGCTCGGCGGTGTTCTACAAGGACGCCGGGCAGAAGAGGATCGCGGAGGCGTACATCAAGCAGTTGACCGAGGCCAAGGTGTTCGCCAAGCCGATTGTGACGGAGCTGGCGGCGTTCAAGGCCTTCTACCCCGCCGAGGAGTATCACCAGGACTACGCGCAGGCGAATCCGGTGAACGGCTACATCAGGGTGAACGCTGCGCCGAAGGTGGAGAAGCTGAAGAAGGCCTGTCCGCGGCTGGTGCGGAAGAAATAAGCGCGCACTCGCCCCACGGTGGGGTCGTGCTGGATGCCGGCGCTTGATGCGGTGGCTGGGGCGTTGGCGCACATTGGTCTCGAAAAACGGACAGGGCTGTGACCTCTTCTACCGCTTTACGGATCTGGCGAGCGCTCGCAGGCTGAGGAGAAGCCGAGAGGGCGGGTTTCAGTGAGAGGCGCCGGGGGCGCAACCGCAGCCTTCGCCGCGCCAGGCGGAGAGACCTTCGCGGGCGATGATGGGGACCATGATGAGGCCGGCGGCGGGGTCAGCCCACCACCAGCCGAAAAGGGCATTCAGGCCGAGACCGCCGAGCAGGATGGCGGAGAGGTAGCTGCAAAGCTCGGTCTGTTTGGAGTCCGCGACCATGGCGGCGCTGTTGATGCTGCGGCCGATACGGCGCTTGGCGCGGGCCAGGATGGGCATGATCGTGATGGAGAGCATGGCGAGCGCGATGCCGGGCCAGGATGTCTCAGGGGCTTCGCGCCTGAGCAGCGTTTCGGCGGCTTCGTACCCGACATAGGCGGCCAGCGCCCAAAAGGAGACCGCGATGATCTTCTGGGCCCGTTGTTCGAAGTGCTCGCGGCGGGCGTGAGAGTCCTGGTTGAGTCTCCACAGCATGGTGAGGCCGGAGAGGGACTCGATGACGGCGTCGACGCCGAAGCCGATCAGGGCGATGCTCGAGGCGATGGCGCCGAAGGCGATCGCCACCACCGCTTCGACGACGTTGTAGGAGAGGGTGATGTATTCCAGGCGCAGTCCTCGGCGGACCAGCGCCTGACGGTCGGCAACGGCGCCCTGGCTCATGAGCGCTCCAGAGGCTGCGTGAGGCAGTGCGGCCCGCCGTTGTTACGCATGATTTCGTGGCCTTCGAAGGTCAGGACCTCGACGCCGGCGTCCACCAGCGCCCGCTGGGTCCTCGTGTTGCCTCCATAGGCGATGACCTTGCCGGGCGAGACGGCGACAATGTTGGAAGCCTGGCGGCGAAGCTCCGGCAGCACGACTTCGGCCGCGTGCTTCTCGGCGCCGGAAGCGGGCGGGGGGCCGCCGACAAAGACCGTCGAATAGCCGTTGGCTCGAAGCCAGTCGACGAGCTTGAGATCGCCGGGCAAGGCGCCGGGCTGGCCGGTTCCGGCTTTGAAGAGTTTCACGCGGCCGATGTCTTTGAGGGAGGAGGCCATCTTCTCCAGATCGGCGGCGGAGGCTTTAGGGTTGCGCGCGAGGCCGCGGAGCATTCTGCTCAGGGGATCGCCGCCGGCGTAACGCTGCTCGAAGAACCAGGGAAGGGTGAGGACCGTTTTCTCTCCGGCCAGCGCGCAGACGGTGTCGAGGTGAAGGAAGAGCGCGTTGATGGGGGAGCGGATTTCGGCGGGCGGCAGAGAGACGGCGAGCACATCCATATTCAGGCGGAGCGCGAGCCGGCGGGCCGCGGCTTCCTGCGAGCGGTTGCCCACGCCCATCCAAAGCATGCCGGGCGAGGCGACCATGATGTCGCCGCCCTCCATCGAGACCTGCTCCTCGCTGGCGTCGAAGACGATGGGGTAGCGCCTGAGCGAGGGCGCCCATTCGTAGGCGAAACGGACCAGGATGGCTTCGGGCGTGCGCGCGTCGTTCGAGAAGCGGCAGATGGCGACACCGCGCGGGGTCATGACGGCGGAGTCGCGGGTCCAATAGAATGAGCCGGCCGGATCGGTGAGGGGGGCGAAGTTGCCCTCGGGGTCGCTGCGGTAGATGAACTCGTCCGCCGCTCCGACGAGGGCCGCGCCGGTCAATTTGCCGGCGGCGGGGATCAACTGCGGCGCCCAGCCGCGCAGCCACGTGTCAAGAGCGCCGGCGGCGCGGGCTGCGGCAAGGGCTTCGTCGAGAACCTGCGTGACGGTGAGCACTTCGACGCCGCCGGCGCGAAGCAGCGAGGCCATGGCGGCGTGCTCCTCGGCGGCGCGGACATTGACACCGCCGCCGAGGAATCGGATGGGGCCGTAGGAGAGGCCAAGCCCTTTTCTGGTTTCGTCTCCCGGGGGATGAACCAGAACACGCTTCAGGCGTGCGGCATCGTGGCCGATGAAGGCGGTTGGCGGGCTTTGCGGCCGAACAGGAGCCGTTGCTCCGAGTCCCAGCAATAGATCGCGGCGGCGCATCCAATTCCCAGTGTTGCATGATGGAGAAATCCAGCGACACAAGGAGGATCAGAGGCCATGAAGCCTGGCTTGCTGGCGTTGACGTTCGCGCTCTTGACGGCAGGCGCGGCGCCTGAGGAAAAGACGCTCGACGCAGAGACCTTTTTCGAGATGGAGGCGGCGGGTTCGCCGGCCATTTCGCCGGACGGCAAGACGATCGTGTTCACGCGCAGTTGGGCGGACAGGTCGAAAGATCAGCAGCAGGCGAACCTCTGGCTGGTGTCGGACTGGAACGGCGCAGGCGTGCCGAGGCTGCGGGAGCTGACCGCCGGACCGTGGCGCGACTCGAACCCGGTATGGTCTCCGGACGGGAAGCGCATCGCGTTTATCTCGAACCGGGACGGTACGAATCAACTTCACGTCATGTGGGTGGATTCGAAAGAGGTGGCGCAGTTGACACGCGGGGAGCAGGCTCCTTCGAACCCGCGCTGGTCTCCGGACGGCAAGCGGATCGTTTTCACGATGCCGGTGCCGGATGATGATCCGATTCTGAACATCAAGCTGCCCAAGAAGCCGGAGGGGGCGCAGTGGGCGAAGCCTGGCATTGTGATCGACCGGCTGAACTGGCTCAGCGACGGCTTGGGGCCTCTGCCCCGCGCTTTCAACCATGTTTTCGTGATCGACGCGGTGACCGGAGGGACGCCGCGGCAGCTCACCAGCGGCAAGTACAATCACTCCGCGCCGGAGTGGTCTTCGGACGGCCGGACGGTTTACTTCAGCGGCATTCGCAAGCCGGACGCGGAGTATCTTCGCAACGACAGCGAGATCTACTCTGCACCGGCGGAGGGCGGCGAGATCAAGGCGCTCACTTCCCGCAAAGGGCCCGACATGGGTCCGCGTCCTTCGCGCGACGGCAAGTGGATCGCGTACACGGGATTCGACGACCAGCGGCTGACCTTCACCGTGCAGAGCATTTACAGGATGAGCCCGGATGGCGGCGGTCAGAGGCTGTGGGCGGGCGGTTTGCCTTCATCGCCCGCTGGACTGATGTGGAATGCCGAAAACACGGCGGTTTACTTCACGATGGACGAGAAGGGAAGTTCACAGCTTTATGAACTGAGGCTCGATTCGGCGCAGCCCCGCAGGCTGACTGAGGGCGCGCACGTCCTTGGCCAGGCGGACCTGGCGCGCACGGGCGACATCGCCCTCATACAATCCTCCGCGCACCAGCCTCCGGCGCTTGCAGTGACCTCAACCTATTCGCCGGGGGAGATCAGCAAGATCGCCGACTTCAACAGCGATGTTCTCGAAGGCCGAAAACTGGGCGAGGTTGAGGAGATGTGGTGGACGTCCAAGGACGGCTGGAAGATACAGGGCTGGCTGATGAAGCCCGCGAAGTTCGAGCCGGGCAACAAGTATCCGATGGTGCTCTGGATCCACGGCGGGCCGTGGGCAATGTACAACACCGGCTTCAGCTGGGTGTTCCAGAACTTCGCGGCGAACGGCTATGCCGTGCTGTTCACAAACCCGCGAGGCTCGACCGGCTACGGCCAGGAGTTTGTGAACGGGATCCAGTACAGCTATCCGGGGAAGGACTTCGACGATCTGATGACGGGCGTGGACGCGGCGCTGGCCAAGGGTTTCATCGACCAGCGGAACCTGTTTGTCTGCGGCATCAGCGGCGGGGGCGTGCTGACCGCCTGGACGGTGGGGCACACGGACCGTTTCCGCGCCGCGGCGTCGTTGCGCCCGGTGATCAACTGGCACTCGTTCGTCGGCACGACGGACGGGGCGATGTGGTACGACCAGTTCCGCAAGTATCCGTGGGAGGATCCAATGGAGTACGCGGTGCGTTCCCCGCTGCATTACGTGGGGAACGTGAAAACGCCTACCATGGTGATGACGGGCGAGGCGGATCTGCGCACCCCGATCAGCCAGAGCGAGGAGTTCTACCGCGCTCTGAAAATGCTGAAGAAGGACACTTTGCTGGTGCGCATTCCCGAGGAGTTTCACGGCTTCCGCCGGCCGTCGCACAATCTGGCGAACCAGCTCTACCTGCTGGCGTGGTTCGAGAAGTATCGAGTGAAAGACAAGGAATGAACATCAACATCGCACAGGCGGTTCTCGACGTCCTGATCTTCTGGATTCTGACAACGCCGCACGAGTTCGCGCACGCATGGGTGGCGGACAAGCTGGGCGACGACACGCCGCGGCTGGAGGGGCGGGTGACTCTGAACCCGATGGCGCACGTCGACTGGCTGGGGACGGTGATTTTGCCGCTGATCACGCTGACGATCGGAGGAGCTTTTCTGGGGTGGGGGCGCGCGGTGAATACGAATCCCGCGCGGCTGAAGGGCGGCTATAACGGGCTGGTGGCGGTGGCGCTCGCCGGGCCGGGGAGCAACGTAGTTTTCGCGGTTGTGCTCGGGGTGCTGAGCGCGTTCGTGCCCTCGGCGGCGGACATTCTTTTCCGCGCCGCGTACCTGAGCCTGTATCTGGCGGTGTTCAACATGCTTCCGATCCCGCCGCTGGACGGATCAAAGTTTCTGCTGGCGGCGAGGATTCCGGCGCGGTGGTACGTGGAGATCAGCCGGTTCGGCTTCATCGCGCTGCTGCTGGTGATGTCGTATACGGGCCTCGGGCGGTGGATGTCGAGCGTCAGCTTCACAGGCGCGCTGGCGCTGTTCAGCATCGGAAAGTGAGAAGAAAGGTGGAGCGAAGGTGAGAGTGAATCGAAGGCTGGTTCTGTTGCTGCTGGCGCCGGCATTGTTGTGCGCGCAGAGGAGAGGCGAGCGGACGGAGGAAGACCGCAAGCGCATCGAGTGGATCATGGAGAACTACACGAAGCACGAGTTCCAGATCCCGATGCGGGACGGCGTAAGGCTGTTCACGTCCGTGTATGCGCCGAAGGACAAGAGCGCGAGGCATCCGATTCTGATGATGCGGACGCCGTACAGCGTCGCGCCGTATGTGATAGACAACTATCGCGCGCGCCTGGGACCGGGCTCCACGGAGCTGTTCATGCGGGAGAAGTTCATCTTCGTGTATCAGGATGTGCGCGGGCGCAACCGGAGCGAAGGGACGTTTGTTCACGTGCGGCCATTCGCGCCGGCCAAGAAGGCGGCCAATGAGGTCGATGAGGCTTCCGACACGTATGACACGATCGAATGGCTGCTGAAGAACGTGCCGAACCACAACGGGCGTGTGGGGATGTATGGCATTTCCTATCCAGGGTTCTACGCGGCCATGGGGGCGCTGAGTCTCCATCCTGCGCTGAAGGCCACGTCGCCGCAGGCGCCGGTGATCGACTGGTTCGTGGGAGACGACTTCCGCCACAACGGCGTGCTGTTTTTGACTCACGCGTTCAACTTTCTTGGCTTTTTCGGCCTGGCCAAGCCTGAGGAGAACTGGTCGCAAGCGCCGTTCAACATGCCGACCCCGGACGGCTACACGTTCCACTTGCAGACAGGAGCGCTGGGGAATTACGACGAAAAGCATCTGAAGGGCAGAATCGCTTTCTGGAAGGAACTGCTTGAAAACGACACCTACTCGGAGTTCTGGAAGGCGCGGACTTCGCTGCCTTACTACCGGAACATTACGGCGGCGATGATGACCGTGGGCGGGTGGTTTGACGCCGAAGACGTCTACGGACCGCTGAAGCTCTACGAGTCGGCGGAGAAGCTGAGCCCGAACGCGAACAACATTCTGGTGGAGGGTCCGTGGAGCCACGGCGGGTGGAGCGGCAGGGATGGTTCACGCCTTGGGAACGCGCGTTTCGGATCAAACACGTCGGTGTTCTTCCAGGAGAAGGTCGAATTCCCGTTCTTCCTGCAACACCTGAAGGACAAGGGCGACGCCAAGCTGCCGGAGGCGTACGTCTTCGAGACGGGACGGAACGAGTGGCACACGATGGCGGCTTGGCCGCCGAGGGAAGCGAAGCGGCGAACGCTCTATTTTCATGCGGGCGGGAAGCTGGATTGGAGCGCGCCTGCCGAGCGCGGTGAAGCCTTCGACGAGTACCTGAGCGACCCGAACAAGCCGGTGCCTTTCACGCCCTACATCACCAACCGGATGGACTATAACTACATGACCGACGATCAGCGGTTCGCCGCGGCGCGTCCGGACGTGCTGGTATGGCAGACGGAGCCGCTGGAGTCCGACGTGCGAATCGCCGGTCCGCTGAAAGCGGTGCTGCATGTCTCGACGACGGGGACGGACGCGGATTTCGTGGTGAAGCTGGTGGATGTCTTTCCCGGAGATACCCCTGACAACGAGCCGAATCCGGAGAACGTGCGCATGGGCGGATATCAGATGCTGCTGCGCGGAGAGCCGTTCAGGGGCAAGTTCCGCAGGAGTTTTGAGAAGCCGGAGCCGTTTACGCCGGGCAAGGTGGAGAAGATCGAGTTCGAGATGCCGGACATCTTCCACACGTTCCGGCGCGGGCACCGGATCATGGTGCAGGTGCAAAGCTCGTGGTATCCGCTGACGGACAGGAATCCGCAGAAGTTCATGCCGATTCACAAGGCGACGGCGGCGGACTTCCAGAAGGCGGTGCACCGGGTGTACCGGAGCGCGGAGGCTGCCTCGAGCCTGGCGGTGATGACTCTGGAGTGAGTAGAGAACGAACCGCTCGCTGACGGCCGCGGCTTTGTGGTTCGGTGGGGGCGCGTATCGCTATTTGGCGAGGAAGCCGCTCATCGCTTCAGTGAACTGGAGGACCGAGGGTCCGAGGGTGATCACGAAGATCGCGGGCATGATGAGGAAGAAGACGGGGAAGATCAGCTTGACTCCGAGCTTGCGCGCGGACTCCTGGGCTCTGTTTCTGCGGGAATAGCGCAGATAACGGGCGTGGGTGCGGAGGGCCGGTCCGAGACTGGTGCCGAAGCGGTCGGTATCGGTGAGTGTGGCGGCAAGTTTCTTGAGTTCGAGCGAACCCGTGCGGGCGCCCATGGAATAGAGGACCTCGGCGCGGGAGCGGCCGGCTTTCATTTCGAGCTGAACCTGGGCGAATTCGGCGGCGAGGTCGGGGTAGAGGTGGCGGATTTCTCGGCCGGTTTCGAGCAGGGCGGTATCTAGCGACTGGCCGGCTTCGACGCTCAGCACCATCAGATCAAGCGCGTTGGGGATAGCGCGTTCGATGCGGTAGTTGCGTTGCCGGATTTTCGCGTCGAGGATGCGGTCGGGGAGCAGGTAGCCGAAGCCGAGGCCGCAGACAGCCAGCAGGATCGCCGCGAGCGGGCTTTCCTTGTCGAGGAGTCCGATCCATCCGAGAGAGAGGGCGAAGAGGATGGCGGCGGCAGCTTTGATGCCATGGAAGACGTTGGGGGCGGAGGGGGCGCGATAGCCCGCGGCAGCCAGCCGCTGCCGCTCAGTCTGGCCGCCTAGCCGGGGGGATCCGATGATCTCTCCGAGGAAGAACATGCCGCGCAGAAGGTCGCCCTTCAAGCCATGGCGGGCTTCGATGGGCGTCTGCTGTTCGAGAGGCGCGAAGCGCCAGCGGAAGAGCAGCAAGGCGCAGCCGACGAATCCGGCGACGAAGAGGAAGAAATACAGAAGAACGAGACCTTCACTCATGCGCTCTCCTAGGTCCTCACCTGCGTCAGCTTTCTGATGACGAAATGCGCCGCGATGTTCGCCGTGACGACGGCGAGAAGCATCATCCGGCCCTCTTCACGCCGGAAGAGCGTATTCACGTAGTCGGGGTTGACGACGTAGAGAAGGATGCCGATGGCGACCGGAAGAATCGTCAGGACCGTGCCCGTGATGCGGGAGTGGGCGGCGATGGAGCGGACCTCGGACTCGAACACCTGATTGTCCCGCATGCTGTCGCCGAGCCTTCCGAGAACGTCGTTCAGGCGGCCGCCGACGCGGTTCTGCATTTTGACGGCGGCGACGAACATGCTCACTTCGGGAAGCGGGACGCGGTTGGAAAGGTCGTCCAGCGCCTGATCCCATCCGACGCCGAGCTTCCACTGGTCGCGGAGCCGGCGCATTTCGGCGGCCAAGGGCTCGGGCTGCTCCATGGCGAGGAGTTCGACGGCGGAGGAGAGCGGGTAACCCGCTTTGAGGGCGCGCGCGAGCGAATCGAGCGCTTCGGGGAACTGCTCCCCGAACTGCCGGAAGCGCCGCTGGCGCAGGATGCGAATCAGCGCCAGTGGGAGGGATCCGACCACCAAGGCGCCGATGAGCGAGAAGCCGGGCGGCATAGAGACTCCCTGCCAGAGCAGGGCGTAGGCGGCCGAGAAGCTCAGCATCATCGACCATGTGACGCGGCCGACGCTCCAGTCGAGATCGGCTTCTTCAAGCCAGCGGCGGAGGACTTCGACATGGCTGATTCGTTTGAGCAGTTCCGACCAGATTGCGATGGTGGAAAGGTCTTCGTCCTTGATGAGCGGCGATTCGGAACTGGCCAGTTGGTTTGGATCCAATCCTGGCGCGGCCTCGTCGAAGAGCTGGACCGTCGATGGCTGGAGGACCCACATGACGCCTGCCGCGATCAGGGCAGCGGCAAACGCCAGCAGGAACATCGCAGTGAAGAGGATAAAGGGTGTCACGCCCGCGGGCTCCTCAGGCTACTGCGCCTTTGCGGCGAAGATCGCATCCGGGGTCATCGACGAGGGGCCGCTCGAAGCGGTATCCGAAGGGTTGCGCAAGACGACCCTGACGCGCATGGCGGCGTCGGCTAGGCTCAGCCTGTCCGCCTCGCGCGGAGGCACCAGAAGCGTGACCACCGGCCTGGCTTGAGCATCGGGGTTTCCTCCATGGACGTGCAGAACTTCGACGTTCTCCAGCATCCGGTAGAGGGTCATTGAGCCTGGCCGCTGGCTGGAGAGCACCTGAATGTCCACCCGGCTGCCCGACCTGGCGAGCGCGACGACGCCGGTTGAATCCACGGGATGGATGGTGACTGCGCGGAATCCGGTGGGGATGGCGAGGGAGGCTCCGCCGGCAACTCCGCGGTCTGTCATCAGGGCGGTTGTGAGCGCCTGGCCAGCCTGGACCGGAGAGAGGAGCGTGCGGCCAACGGCCTGGTCGACGCTGGAGACAGCGCCGGCGGGGGCTTGTCTGGATGAAGCAGGAGTGCTCCGGAGGTCGTCTGCTTTGAGAACGGCGCCGCGTTCGAGGCTTCGGACGGCCACCACGATGGTGGCGGGAGCGTTGGCGCTCACGCCGTTGCGCAGCCTTGGCAAGAGGAGGCCGTAGAAAATGCCCGTCGCCACGATGGCGGCGACAAAGGCCACACCCAGCAAGGGCATCAGGTTCCGTTTCATGCGATCCACTCAGGCTCGCCCGCTGGGCGAGACTCCTCCAGCCCCAGTACATCATTCGCAGTCCGCGACTGGGATCAGGTGAACGCCTGAGAAGACACTGAGAACACGCTGACGGCTCCGCTCCGGCGGCTAGAATGGTGGCTGTGGATAAACGCCGCATGTGCCCGCATTGCAGGGCTTTCATCACAACCGACGACAAGGTGTGCCCGTACTGCGAAACGCCGGTCGGACCAAGGGCGATCGATCTTCGCGGCGGAGGGGAGTTTATCGCGGGACTGATTCCGCCGGCGCGCTTTGCATCCACGATTATCCTGAGCCTGAACGTCGCCATTTTTGTGATTCTGCTGCTGGCCTCGGGCCGGTCGGGGCAGGGCGGGATCATGCAGATCGATCAATGGACGATGGTGAGGTACGGGGCGGCGGCGCCGCTGCTGGTGTTTCGGGAGGGTGAGTGGTGGCGGCTGATCACAGCCGGGTTCCTGCATTGGGGCCTGATGCACATTCTGTTCAACTGTTGGGCCATGATGGATGTCGCCGGGCACACGGAGGAGATCTACGGGACGCCGCGCATGGTGGCGATCTACCTCGGGTCGACGATCATGGGATTCTTCGTCAGCATGCTGTGGCGCAGCGGGATCCCGGTGGCGGTGAGCGCGGGGGCGTCGGCGGGGTTGTTCGGCCTGATCGGGGCGATGGTGGCGGTGGGCGTGATTCACAGGAAATCAGAACAGGCGGCGATGATCAAGGACTTCTACCTGCGGTGGGCGATCTACGCGTTTCTGTGGAGCCTGCTGCCGTTTTTCCGGGCGGATAACGCGGCTCATGCCGGTGGATTCTCGGGCGGGTTTCTCATCGCGCTGGCGGCGGGCACGCAGCGCGGATTCCCGCATCCGTCCGACAAGGTCTGGACCGCGATCGCGGGGATTCTGACGGCGCTGGCGGGCTGGAGCTTCGTCCGGATGTTCTTTTGGCTACTTGCCGCTTCCAAGTGACTTTTTGGGAGCGGCCGGGGCGGTTTCTTTATCGAGCCGCTGCTGTTGTTCGAGCAGGGCCTCCCTGTGAACGTGCTCGCCGAGAAACATGACATAGGCCAGCCGCTGCGTGACGGTGATGTCGTCCAGAGGATTGCCCTCGACGAGGATGAAGGAGGCGTCGAAGCCGGGCT
>JACADU010000196.1 GCA_013388415.1 Bryobacteraceae bacterium | reverse complement strand
GGCGATCTGCTGCCGGTCAGCGCGTTCCCCCCGGACGGCACGTTCCCGACCGCGACCGCCCAGTACGAGAAACGCAACCTCGCCCTTGAAATCCCGGTTTGGGACGAGAAGACCTGCATCCAATGCGGCAAGTGCGTCGCCGTCTGCCCGCACGCGTCGATCCGCATGAAGGTGTACGACGAGGCCTGCCTGGCGGGGGCGCCGGGCACCTTCAAGTCGTGCGCGGCGCGGTCGCCGGAATGGAAAGGGCTCAAGTTCACCATCCAGGTCGCGCCGGAGGACTGCACCGGTTGCATGCTGTGCGTCGATGTTTGCCCGGCCAAGAACAAGAGCGAACCGAAACTCAAGGCGATCAACATGGCCCCGCAGGCGCCGTTGCGCGCGACCGAACGCGAGAACTGGGACTTCTTCATGAACATCCCCGATCTTGACCGGCGGCGGGTCAAGATCACGCAGCTTCGCCAGCAGCAGGTCATGCGGCCGCTGTTCGAGTTCTCGGGCGCTTGCAGCGGCTGCGGGGAGACCCCTTACATCAAACTGGTCACACAGTTGTTTGGAGACCGCCTGGTCATCGGCAACGCCACCGGCTGCTCCTCGATCTACGGCGGCAACCTGCCGACCACGCCCTACTGCGTCGATCACAACGGTCGCGGGCCGACCTGGAACAACTCGCTCTTCGAGGACAACGCCGAGTTCGTGCTCGGCTTCCGAGTCTCGCTCGACAAACAGATGGAGTTCGCAAAGGAACTGGTCAAGCGCCTGGCGCCGGTCCTGGGCGACGATCTGGTGAGCGGTCTCGTGAATGCCGACCAAAGCGACGAGGCCGGCATTTACGAGCAACGCGAGCGCGTCGCGGCGCTGAAACAGAAGCTGCAAGGCCACTCCTCAAGCGAAGCCAGGATGCTCCTCGCTGTGGCCGACGCCCTGGTCCGCAAGAGCGTCTGGGGCTTTGGCGGCGACGGCTGGGCCTATGACATCGGCTACGGCGGGCTCGATCATGTGATTGCGAGCGGGCGCGACGTGAACCTGCTCGTGCTGGACACTGAAGTTTACTCGAACACCGGCGGGCAGGCCTCGAAATCGACCCCGCGCGGCGCGGTGGCGAAATTCGCCGCCGGCGGCAAGCCGGCCCGCAAGAAGGACCTCGGGCTGATCGCCATGAGCTACGGCAACGTCTATGTGGCCAGCGTCGCAATGGGGGCGAAGGACGAGCAGACGTTGCGGGCGTTCATTGAAGCCGAGTCGTATCGCGGGCCGTCGCTGATCATCGCTTACGCGCACTGCATCGCCCACGGTATCGACCTCGATCGCGGTGTGGGCATGCGGCATCAAAAGATGGCGGTCGAGTCCGGCCAGTGGCTGCTTTACCGCTACGATCCCCGCCGGGTGGCTCAGGGCGAAAACCCGCTCCAGCTCGATTCGCCGGCGGCCAAGATGAAGGTCGAGGATTACCTGCTCGCCGAAAACCGGTTCAAGATGCTGACCAAGAGCAGGCCCGAAGACGCGAAACGCTTCTTCGAGGAAGCTCAGATCGATGCCCAGGCGCGCTGGCAGCTCTATTCCTACCTGGCCGCGCGCAAACTCGACGGCAACGGCTCCAGCCCGGTCGCCTTGCCGGTCGGCCGCACGCTCGAAGCCGCCGCTCCCGCACCGGCCGATCGTCCGATCCAGCAGTGATTGCCCGTCCGAATTCAGTCAAACCGCAAGAGACTCTATGGACCTGAGCACGACCTATCTGGGACTGAAGCTCCGCAGCCCGTTGATGCCGTCGGCGAGCCCCCTGACCCGCGAACTTGATGACATCCGCCGCGCCGAAGACGCCGGCGCCGGTGCGATCGTGCTGCCGTCGGTGTTCGAGGAGCAACTCAAACGCGAGAGCGAAGAACTCGACGCGATGCTCGAGAAGGGCACCGAGAGCTACGCGGAATCGCTCTCGTATTTCCCCCACTTGAGCGAGTTCCGGCTCGGCCCCGACGATTACCTGGAGCACATTCAACAGGCCAAGAAGGCGGTCCAGGTGCCGGTGATCGCGAGCCTGAACGGCGCGTCGGTCGGCGGTTGGACCGATTACGCCCGACAGATCGAGCAGGCCGGCGCCGATGCGCTCGAGTTGAACATTTACTACATCCCGACCGATCCGGAGCTGACGGGCGCCGAGGTGGAAGCGACGTACCTCGAGATTCTCAAAGCGGTGAAAGCCGCGGTGCGCATTCCCGTGGCGGTCAAGCTGAGTCCCTTCTTCAGCAACATGGCCAACATGGCCAAGCGGCTCGACGACGCGGGCGCCGACGGGCTGGTGCTCTTCAATCGTTTCTACCAGCCCGACATCGACATCGACAACCTGGAGGTTGAACACAGTCTGTTGCTGAGCACGCCGCAGGCGCGGCGGCTGCCGCTGCGCTGGATCGCGATTCTCTACGGTCGCATCAAGGCGAGCCTGGCGGGTACCAGCGGCATTCACACCGCCTACGACGCGCTCAAGATGCTCATGGCCGGCGCCGACGCCACGATGCTTTGCTCGGTACTGCTGCGCAAGGGCATGGCGCAGATCGCCGTGATCGAGCAGGAGATGAAGCAGTGGATGGCCGAGCACGAGTACGAATCGCTCGCGGAGCTCAAAGGCTCGATGAGCCAGAAAAAGTGTCCCGATCCCGCTGCCTTCGAGCGTGCTCAGTACATGCGGATCATCTCGACCTGGAAGCCGGCCTAGGGCTTGCGCACGTTCTCTGCGTTTCACCGCGTGCGACGTCGGACAAGTTCGTGTTGCAAATGCAACATGAAGTTGTCCAAACCTGCCGCCGCGACCTGCCGCGTGTCATCAGCCGGCAGGTACTCCTGCCGCGCAGCCAGCGACGAGGCGCAGGGCCGGCGGTTCCTGCGGCCTTGTTTCGAGCAGTTTCTAGAATCGCCAGCCCATGCTGACGGAGAAGGCGTGGCTGAAGAACTCGTACTTTCCGTCGGCGGACTCGCCTGCCGCGGTTAACGCGCTGCCCTCCACCTCGCGGGTCGGCCCGTAAACGAACTGGTAGGCGGCATCGAATTGGAGCCTACCGGCGCGATGGGACACGCCGAGGCTCAGGACATGCCGGTCCAGATCGGCCACCAGCGGGGAGTAAGTGGCGTCAGGGACTGAGTTCTCGTTGTAGATGTAGCCCGCACTGATGCCCCAGCCGTTCTCAAAGTAGCGCGTCGCGCCGAACTCGTAGTAGAAGCTTGATTCCCAATCCAACACCAGCGGGACGTTGGCCGGAATGAACGGCAGCGGCGGGGTTTCCTGCTTGATCCAGACCGTGTTCAGCCGGCTCCAGTCGGTCCAATCCACGTTGACCTCCAGATTCCAGGCCGGCGTTGGCCGGTAGGACACGCCCACAATCGCCTTCTGGGGAAACGGGAATTCTGCCACGGCATCCACCTCGGCGGCCAACCCCGGCAGGCGAGCTTTCGTCGAGCCCTCAAAATCGACGGTGGTCTGGCTTCGGTAGGTCGCGCCGAACTGAACCTTGGGATGCACCCGCCACAGCACACCGAGATTGAATCCCACGTCGGTGCCGTCACCCTCGAAACGAAACTCATCATTGCCGGGCAGTGGGGTCAGTCCTTGCCGCAGGTCGGTCTCGCTGTAGTTCAGCGTCAGGCCAGCAGCGACGGAGAGCGATGGCATGATTCGCCAGGCGGCTACCGGACTAAGCGTCCAGTATCTTAGGTCCGCTTTGGTGGCCACCGTCCGAAAACCGGTATCCTCCGGCCACTCCGAACTGAGGCCGAAGGGCGAATAAGCCCCCAATCCAAAAGCGATCGGGAACTTCTCCGGGGTGTACGAGTAGAAAAGCTGGGGAATCGCGTGCCACTCACGTTCGTTGTTCGCCGAGCGGCCGGCGGGTGATTCAAAACTGACGTCCAGGTGCAGGCCGTAAAGCCCGGCACGCACCTCGTGACCCGAAAGCTGGGTGAGGCCCGCCGGATTGTAATAGACCGCCGAGGGATTGTCGGCGGTGGCGACAAACGCCATGCCACGGCCAACGGCGAATGCGTCATGGTCGGGCAGATCAAAGCCATTGGCGTGAGCGGCGGCTGGGAAGATGGCGAGACTTGCCATGATGCTCGCCATGGTCACGAGCGGCGTCGTTCGGGGCTGCATTCAATCGTCCTTTGTTTCGTTCTCCACAGTCGTTGGCAGTTCCACTTCGCCGCGGATCAGTGAACGCGTTGCACCCTCGCTTTCGTGACGACACAAGTCGCGCTCCCTGGTGCTCCGGGCGTGAAAACTGACTGTGGGAGTCACACTTATCACTCTGACGGCCGAGGGTCAAGATCGCAGCGAAGGACCGGAACAGACCCGATCTCATCTCAGTTGCCCGCAACCTCCGGACTTTGCCGGAATTGACTAACCGGCAGCCGGGCTTGGCGGGCTAATATCCCCGAGGGTTACCCGGAAAATCAGGAAGGTGTGGAATAAAGTGAGAGGCGTCCGCGAGAAAATCCACGACCAGATTTTAGCTTCCACACACGCGGGCGCGAAACTAAACTTCGCCCTGCAGAACGTCTGGGTGCGGTTTGGTGCTGCTTCGGAGGCCGCCTTTCGGTTCTGAAGGTGCCACCATCCCCGAGGGTCAATTTGGGAAGACGGGCGCATGAACGAGAGGAATCCAAGCTTACTGCTGAGCGAGTGTGACACGCTCATCTCATGCCGCAACAGCCAGGGGGGCGAGATCCGCGCGACACCGGTCCGGCTGACTCGCTTCTCCACTGTGTTCGAAGTTTACAACCCGCACAGCATCCTCCAGCTCTCCGAAGTCCTGAGCGACTTCCGCATTGTACTCGGGGACCGGTGCGTCTATGCGGGCCGCGGTGTCGTCAGCAACCTCGTCAACGCCGGCATCATGCTGCTGTGCGAGGTGACGCTGGATGAGGGGTGGCTGGACGTCGATCTGTTTTCGCCGATCACGCAACCGCAGCGGTTGCTGGAGGAATTCGACGCCTTCATGGGGCAGTGGCGCAAAACCCTCGCCATTACCCCGCAGTTCAAAGTGGCCGTCGCTGATCTGCAGACGCTCTTGGCCGATCTCCGGCGCTGGCTCGATCAGGTCGAACTGGGCGTCCGCTCGGAGCCCACCGGCCGCCGGGCCGAGCTGGAAAACCGGGTGTTGACGGAACTGGAGGGGCGCATCGTGCCGGCGGTGGGCGAATGGATGGACCGCTTTGACGCCGTGGCCGACGCCGTGCATGAAGACCTGCGACCCGCGGGCCGCGCGTACGCGCGCCGTCAACTGCATCCGCTGGTGATGTGTTCCCCGTTCGTGTATCGGACCTTTCACAAGCCGTTGGGCTACGCCGGCGATTACGAGATGGTCAACATGATCCTGCGCGATCCGCACGAGGGCGCCACGCTCTTTGCGAAGCTGGTCAATGTGGTGTTCCTGCAGAACCCGCCGGCGGAGGCCCATCGCAATCGCATCCAGCATCTGCGCAAGCGTCTGGCCGAGGAGACGCGGCGGGTGGCCGCCACGGGACGCCGGGCGCAGATCCTGAACATGGGCTGCGGCCCCGCGCGGGAAGTCCAGTTGTTCCTCGCGGAGGACGAACTCTCGAACGAAGCGGACATTGTGCTGCTGGACTTCAACAAGGAAACGCTGGAGTACACCCGGAAAGTGCTGGAAGACCTCCGCGCCAGGCACAACCGGCGGACCAACCTGGTCCTGGAGGAGAAGTCGATCAACCAGTTGCTCAAGCAGGCGTTGCGGCCGGAGATGACGAACCTCCGGCAGCGGTTCGACTTCGTGTATTGCGCGGGGTTGTTCGACTATGTGTCGGACCGGGTGTGCGCCCGCCTGATGGAACTCTTTTACGAGCTGGTGGCCCCGGAAGGGTTGTTGCTCGTGACGAACGTGGACGCCTCCAAGCCGTTCCGGCATTCGATGGACTATCTGCTGGAGTGGCACCTGATCTATCGCGACCGGCAACAGATGAGTCTGCTGGTGCCCAACTCCAACGGCAAGCCGCCGGAGTGGCAAACCCTGACTGACCCGACCGGCGTGAACGTCTTCCTCGAAATCCGCAAGCGCGCCGCGGGCCCCGGGCGATGAGCACCGCCGCGTCGGAGATTGCCCGGGCCTACGCGGAGCATGATCAGCGCATCGCCCTGGGGCGGATTCGGGTCGGTTGCATCCTCGCGATGATCCTCCTGCCGATGGGAACGATCGTCGATCTGTTCCACTACGATCAGCAGGTCAGGACCTTCCTGCCGATTCGCCTGGCCGGCGCGGCGGTCATGTTGCCGCTGATGCAGTTTGTGCAGACGGCGCCGGGAAGGAAGTTGTACCGGGAACTGGCGGTGGTGCTTGCCCTGATCCCCGCGGCGAGCATGGCGTGGATCATCAGTCTGGTCCGGCAAGGCGATGCGCCGGCGAGTTCTCCGTACTACGCCGGACTGAACCTGGTGCTGCTGGCGGTCGGCCTCGTGCTGCAGTGGGACTGGAAGCAAAGCGTCGCCGCGGTGCTGGGAGTGCTGGCCCTTTACTTTGCGGCCACGTGGCGGTCGGTGCCGGGCCACGTCGGGATGTTCACGAACAATCTTTGGTTTCTGCTGCTCACCGGGGTGATTGTCGTGATTGGCAACCATGTGCAGAGCCGGTTGCGTTTTCGTGAATTCGAATCGCGCTTTCAACTCGAGCAGAGCCAGCGCGAACTGGAGGTCAGCAACAAGCGCCTGCGCGAACTGGACGAACTCAAAGGCCGGTTCTTCGCGAACATCAGCCACGAACTGCGCACCCCCCTGACCGTGGTCCTCGGCAACCTCGAGGCGCTGCGCGAACACCCGGCGTTCACTGACCCCGCCCTGCGCGAACGCCTCGAGAGTATGCACTCCAACGGCATGCGGTTGCTGAAGCTGATCAATGATCTGCTGGATCTGGTCCGCCTGGACGCCGGGCAGTTGAAGCTTCATCCGGTGCCGCTGGACCCGCATGGGTTTCTTCAGGGTCTGCTCAACTCCGTCCGTCGGTTTGCGGAGGATCGCGGCCTGCGGCTGCACTGCGAAATCAAGCCCGACCTGACGCACATCCACGCCGACCCCGACAAGCTGGAGAAGGTCTTTCTGAATCTGCTGTTTAACAGCATCAAGTTCACGCCCGCCGGCGGCTCGGTCTGCATCCGCGCCGGCCGCGACGACGGCATGGCGCGCTTCGAGGTGATTGACACCGGCGCCGGCATCGCCCCCGAGCACCTGCCCTTCCTGTTCAGCCGCTTTTGGCAGGCGGATACTTCGGCCCAGCGCAAGTTCCAGGGCGCCGGCATTGGCCTGGCGCTGGTCAAAGAACTGGTGCATGCCCACGGCGGAACCGTCCACGCCGAGAGTAAGGTGGGAAAGGGCACGACCATGATCGTCCGCCTGCCCCTGGGGCCGCCGAAGGGCCAGGTCGTCAGCGAACCCGCACCGACTCCAGCCCCACCCGTCACGACCGGTGCCCCGGACGCCCCCGGCGGCGATGGCAAAGATCCCTGGATCAGCGCCCTCTACCGGCGGGCCGAATTACACGCCAGCATCACACCACTCCGGGAAACACTGCGCCCCTGGGCCCCGCCCGAAGGCGGCTCTAAACCCCGCGTCCTCATTGCCGATGATGAGCCGGACATGCTGCGGTTCCTGCGGATGCAGCTCGAACACGATTACCAGATCGTCGAAGCGGTCGATGGCGAGCAGGCGGTCGCCCTGGCCAAGCAGATTCTCCCGGACGTGATCCTCTGTGACATGATGATGCCCGAAAAGGACGGCCTCCAGGTCTGCCGTGAATTGCGCGACACCCACACCACCCGCGCCATCCCCGTCCTCATGCTCACCGCGCGC
>JACADU010000153.1 GCA_013388415.1 Bryobacteraceae bacterium | reverse complement strand
TCGAGCCGCGCCAGGTCGCCGACCTTGCGGATTCCCATCTCCTCCAGGCGCGCGCGGGTCACCTTGCCGACGCCCGGAATGCGGGCGGCATCGAGCGGCGCCAGGAAGTTCGCCTCCAGACCCGGCTGCACCCACAAAATGCCGTTCGGCTTTGCCTGGTCTGAGGCGACCTTCGCCACCAGCCGCGAGGTGGCGATGCCGATGGAACAGTTCAGCCCGGTCGCTTGTTTCATACGTTCGTGAAGACGGTGCGCGGCTTCCATCGGCGGGCCAAGCAGACGGACCGTCCCGGTGAGGTCGAGGTAGGCTTCGTCCACGCTCGCCATCTCGACCACCGGCGAAAACTCCTCGAGCACAGCGTGCACGCGGTGGGAGTATTCGCGGTAGCGGTCCGGGTGGCCTTCCAGGAAGATCCCCCGCGGACAGAGCTGCGCCGCGGTCCGCAGCGGCATGGCGGAGTGAACGCCGAACTTCCGCGCCGCGTAACTCGCCGCCGACACCACCCCGCGCTCGTCCTTCTTCCCGCCGACGATGACAGGCTTGCCCTTCAGCGAGGGGTCGTACAACTCCTCGACCGAGACAAAGAACGCGTCCATGTCCACGTGAAAGATGGTTCGCACTTCAGCCTGTCTACGGACTCAGTATATTCGCAACTGCTTCAGGCGCCCTTCTCGCAGCATATGCCAGGGAGGAGGACTTGAACGCGCCGTCAGCGCCACTACTGTGCTGAACCCTGCACACTCGACCCTTGTTGTGATCGACAGTGATCACGAAGGCTGCTTCCTGGCCAGTGCCGAGAGCCTCGAGGGCCAGCCGGATCTCCGGCAAATCCTGGCGGCGCCAGCCGATGGCCAAGGGTGGCGGCTACAGCCCTACACAGGATCAGGAAGCCCTCAGCGAACCTCTCCACACGGATCTCGCTCCCAAAAGGTCGAAATCTCCTCGGGTGGCTTTACAGAGAGGCGGGAGTCATTCTGAAGACCTGCGCGCTTCAGGACCCGGGATCGTAGCGAACGGCGATCGCCCGCGGCAACCCCGCCAGGTCGTGGATGATACGCGCGCCCTGCCACGGTGCGGGGAAGAGGGACAGCATTGCGTCCGCCTGCCCGGAGCCGAATTCGCCGAGCAGCAACCCGCCCGGCGACAACAGGCGGCGCGCCTCGGGCTCGATCCTGCGCCAGACATCGAGCCCGTCGGGACCGCCGTCGAGCGCCAAACGCGGCTCGTATTCGCGGACTTCACGCATCAATCGGGCGATCTCCCCCGACTCGACGTAGGGTGGATTGGCGGTGATGAGGTCGAATACCCCTTCGACGCCGCCGGCCAGATCCGCCTCGAGAATCGTCACCCGCGCGCCCAGGGCTCGGGCATTGTTCCGCGCGACTTCCACCGCTTCCGCGCTCACGTCCGTGGCAGTGACATCCGCGCCTAGCTCCAGAGCAAGCGTCACGGCGATACACCCCGAACCAGTGCAAAGGTCGAGCACGCGGCGCGGCGACGGGCGCGCCAGCAGAGCCTGTTCGATCAGAATCTCCGTTTCCGGACGCGGGATCAGCACCGCCGGCGTGACTCGAAACTCCCGCCCCCAGAACTCCTGCCGCTTCGTGATGTACTGTGCCGGCTTCCCGTTCGAGCGCTCGTGCAAATAGCGGCCGTAGTGGATCCACTCCACCGTCGTCAACTCATGCTCCGGATGGGAAAAGAGGTAGACTCTCTCGCGTCCCAACGCGTGACAAAGCAGCGACTCCGCCGATGGCCGCGCATCCGCCACTCCGGCGCGCTCCAGGATCTCAGTTCCTTGCCGCAGAGCCGTTTTTAGCGTCACCGTTCTCGCTCTGTTGCTTGAGCTTCTGCGCGTTGTAATACGTCGCGCAGGCTGAAATCAGCTCGTCGAGCTCGCCTTCGAGAATGCGGTCCAACTGGTGCAGAGTCAGGCCGATCCGGTGGTCCGTGACGCGGTTCTCCTTGAAGTTGTACGTCCGGATCTTCTCGCTGCGGTCGCCGGTTCCGACCTGCGACCTGCGATCCGCTCCGATCGCCGCCTGCTGCTTCTGCATTTCCATCTCATAGAGCCGCGCGCGCAGCACCCGTTCCGCCTTCGCTCGGTTCTTGATCTGCGACTTCTCGTCCTGGCAGGAGACCACCAGCCCGGTCGGCAGATGCGTCATTCGCACCGCCGAGTAGGTTGTGTTGACGCTCTGGCCCCCGGGACCCGAAGAGCAGAACGTGTCGATCCGGATGTCCTTGGGGTCGAGCTTGATGTCGATGTCGTCGGCTTCCGGCAACACGGCAACGGTGATCGTCGAGGTGTGAATTCTGCCCTGCTGCTCGGTAACCGGCACCCGCTGGACGCGGTGCACGCCGCTCTCGTACTTGAGCTTCGAGTAGACCTTGTCGCCGTTCACCAGCGCGATAATTTCCTTCGCCCCGCCTGCGCCGCTCTCGCTCATGGAGGTGACTTCCACCTTCCACTTCTGGGCTTCGGCATAGCGCGAGTACATTCTGAAGACCTCGGCCGCGAACAGCGAAGCCTCGTCGCCGCCCGCCCCGGCGCGGATCTCCAGCAGCACGTTCCTTTCGTCGTTGGGGTCTTTGGGCAGTAGCAACAATTTGAGTTGCTCGGACAGCGTTGCCGACCTCGGCTCGAGCTCGGCGATCTCCTCTTCCGCCATTGCCCTGAGATCGGGGTCCTTCTCGGCCAGCATCTGCCGTGCTTGCTCCAGGTTCTGCGTGACCTGCTTGTACTCGCGATAAACCCCGACGATCTCTTCCAGATCGCGCTGCGCCTTGGCGGTCTTGCGGTAAAGATCGGGGTCGTTGATGACCTCCGCATCGGCCATGCTGGCCGTCAGTTGTTCGAAACGGCGCTCGACTTCGTCGAGCTGGCGGGTGATGTCCATGCTGGTTATGCGATAACTAGTTCGCCGCCTTGCTTGCGCTCAAGCTCCATCGCCGCCTCAAGCGCGTGGATGGCAACGGCGGTCTGCTCGTCGGAAGGAGGTTGGGTGGTGATGCGCTGAAGCCAGAGCCCCGGCGCCGTCATCACCGCCAGCAGGCTGGCCCGCCTCCGGGCGGCGAACCGGATTGTCTCGTAACTGAGACCCGTGATCAGCGGCAGCGCCAGGACCCGCACCAGCATCTTCGCCCAGAACGTCTCCGCCGGGATGACGGCGTACACGATGATTGAAACCAGCATCACCACCAACAGAAAGCTGGTCCCGCACCTCGGATGCCAGGTGACGAACTGCTGCGCGTTGGCGACGCTCAGCTCCCTCCCCGATTCGAAATTGAAGACCGTCCGGTGCTCCGCGCCGTGGTACTCGAACACCCGGTGAATATCCTCCCATCTCGAGATGAGATAGAGGAATCCCAGGAAGATCAGCAGACGGATGATGCCGTCGACCAGGTTGAAAGCGATGCGGCCATGGATCTCCGGCGCCACCTTTTCCAACTGCGTGGTCAGCCAAAGCGGGACGAACTTGTACAGGGCGATGAAGAAGAGAAACGAGAAGACTAGGTTGGCGGTCATCGCCCAGGAGGGAACCTCCCCGGCTTTCCGCCCGTCTTCCTTGACCGGCTTGCCCTGCTTCTCAGCCTCCGCCGCCATTGCGATGTCAGCCGAAAAGCGCAGCGCCTTGACTCCCAGGTACATCGCCTGCCCGAGCGTGCCGATGCCCCGGAGCACGGGGTGTTTGAACAGCGGATACTTCTCGCTCACCCGGTGGACCGGAAACGAATCCGAAACCAGCGAGCCGTCCGGTTTCCGGATGGTGACGGCGTAGCTGTGCGGCGCTCTCATCATCACGCCTTCCATCACAGCCTGCCCGCCGACAAGCGTTTCTTCGCCGCTTTCGAGCACGGGCAAAAGTTGAGCGTGCGCGTTGAAGCGCAGAAACCATTTCCAGGGAAGCCCAAAAAAGTTCAAACGGTCGATCAGCCTCTCACCTCTTAGGTTACTTCAAAGTGTGAGACTCTTCGCGGCGGCTTCGGGACCTGCGCACACTTCAACCCTCATTGGAGCGCGCCTTCTCGTCCCAGGCGAGGGTCAAGCGGCCAGGCGAGGGCGGCGGGTGTGGGTGTCAAGAAGCCAACGAAGCTGCGAAGGTTCAAACGGCGCTGCGCAGTAATCCGCAGCTCCTGCCTCAAGCGCATCCAGCCACCCGTCAAC